>NZ_JBGLYQ010000034.1:0-86662 GCF_047304105.1 Duganella sp. Dugasp56 | reverse complement strand
CCCGCCCCGGCCCCCGCCCCCGCCCCCCCCCCCCCCCCCGCGCCCCACACCCCCCCCCCCCCCCCCCCCCGCGCCCCCCCCCCCCCCCCCCCCCCCCCCCCCGCGCCCCCCCCCCCCCCCTCGGCGCAAGCGCCGGTCGGCATGACGATCCAGCGCACCATCGCGGCGCCGCCTGCACGGCTGGTCGAACAGTACATCCGCTGGTGCGGTGCCGCCGGCAGTTATGAAGGCCAGTTGCCGCCGCATATGGTGTCGCAATGGAGCCTGCCGCTGGTCGGCGAACTGCTGATGCAACTGCCCTACCGGCTCACCCGCGTGATCAACCAGGGCGTCTCGATGACCGTCCACGGCCCGCTGCCGCGCGATACGGCGCTGACCTTGAGCGTCTCCATCGAATCCATGGAACCGGCGGCCGGGCGCGTGCGCGTGGTGGTCGCCATCATCACCGGCGTCCCCGGCCAGGCCAGGCTGGTCGAGACGCGCCTGCATATGAGTTTTCTGTTGCCAGGCAAGCGTCCGCCGAAAACCGCGGCGCCGCGCCCGCCCGATCCGGCCTGGCATACCGCCGGCCAGTGGCGGGCCGACGCCAGCGACGGCCTGCGCTTCGCGCTGCTGACCGGCGATTTCAATCCCATCCACTGGTGCGGTCCGCTGGCGCGGCGCTCTGTCTTTGGCGGCAAGGTGTTGCAAGGCTTCGGCAGCCTGGCACGCAGTATTGAAGCGCTGGGGAGCGGCGGCTTCCGCGAGCTCGACGTGCGCTTCCTGCGGCCGGTGCCGCTGCCCTGCCCGCCGTTGTCGGTGCAGCTGGCAAGCGAGGCGGACGCCGACGGCTGGCGCGCGCTGCGGCTGGCCGGCGATGGCGATGGCGATGGCGGCACCGTCGTACATCTGGCGGGTCGTCTGCGCTAGGCACCGCGGCGTTGCGTGCGGCCGCACAGCAGTGTATCGTCATCACATTTAACCAGCACAGGGATGCGCGATGGCGATACTGATACTCGGCTTGGTAATTTTTCTCGGACTGCACTCGGTGCGCATCTTCGCCGACGACTGGCGCACGGCCATGCGCGCGAAGCTCGGCGCGAACGCGTGGAAGGGCTTGTACTCGGTGGTGTCGCTGGCCGGCTTCGGCCTGATCGTCTGGGGCTACAGCATCGCGCGCCAGCAACCGGTGGTGGTCTGGTCGCCGCCGAAGGCGATGGCCCACGTCGCCGCTCCGCTGATGGTCATCGCCTTCATCCTGCTGGCGGCGGCCTACGTGCCGCGCAACAGCATCAAGGCCAAGATCCATCATCCGATGACGCTGGCCGTCAAGACCTGGGCGCTGGCGCACCTGCTGGCCAACGGCACGCTGCACGACATCATCCTGTTCGGCAGCTTCCTGCTATGGTCGGTGCTGCTGTTCCGCACGGCCCGCAGGCGCGACCGGGCCGCCGGCACCACCTACCCTGCGGGTACCGCCATCGGTACGACGATTACCGTGGTGGTGGGGTTTGCGGTGTCGGTGCTGTTCGCGCACTGGCTGCACCTGCTGCTGATCGGCGTCAACCCGTTCTAGAGATTCAGTTGCACTTGCCGCGCAGCGCCGCCGCGATCACCCACGGCAGCGAATACGGCCCAACCACGGCGATCGGACCGATCTGCGCCGGCTGATGTTTCAGCGCGTCGCCGTGCAGGCAGTCGGGCACCTTGGCCTGCTCGAATGCTGCGCTCATCTTGTCGTGCGCGGTGCCGGCGGAAAACGCCCCGGCGTTGCGGTTGACGAGCGGCTGCGGATTTTCCGCGATGGTCTCCCGCACCGCCTTCTTGATGATCTCATCGGTCAGCACCGGCGGACTGGCCGGTGGTGGAGAAGGCGGAGGGGACGGCAAGGCTGCGGCGCCGCGCGCGCTTGCCGCCAGCACCGCTGCCGCGATGATGTATCTCATGCCATCCCCCGTTTCGTTCGCATCCTTGCGCCCATCATATCAAAACTGCACTAGAATTTGTGCAGTTAATCGACGAGGTGGTAAATGACAAATTGGAGCAATGGCTATATCGCCGACATCGGCTACACCTACGGGTATTATCACGCGCTGAACCCGTTGCGGGCGAACCTGGCGCTGCTGCACGCGCGCATCGCCCTGCCCGAAAGCGGTACCGCCTGCGAGCTGGGCTACGGCCAGGGCATCAGCACCAATATCCATGCGGCCGCCTCGGCCACCAGGTGGTACGGCACCGACTTCAATCCCGGCCAGGCGGGATTTGCCCGACAACTGGCGGAGCACCTGGCCGACGGCCCCGCGCTGTACGACCAGTCCTTCGTGGAATTCTGCAACCGCAGCGACTTGCCGGATTTCGACTACATCGGCCTGCACGGCATATGGAGCTGGATCTCGGACGACAACCGCGCCGTCATCGTCGACTTCGTGCGGCGCAAGCTGAAGGTCGGCGGGCTGCTGTACATCAGCTATAACACCCAGCCCGGCTGGGCGGCGATGGTCCCGATGCGCGACCTGATGACGCAGCACGCCAGCGTGATGACCGCGCCCGGCGCCGGCATCGTCGCCAAGGTCGACGGCGCGCTGGCATTCGCCGACAAGCTGATGGCGGCCAACCCGCTGTATGCCCGCGCCAATCCCGGCGTGGCGGAGCGAATGAAGAAACTCGGCGGCCAGAATCGCCAGTACCTGGCGCACGAATACTTCAACCGCGACTGGCTGCCGATGTCCTTCGCCGACATGGCCGGCTGGCTGGTCGACGCCAAGCTCGATTACGCCTGCTCCGCCAGCTACCCCGAGCTGGTGCCGGAGCTGAACCTGACCTCGGAACAACGGGCCTTGCTCGATGAAATACCGGACCCGGTATTCCGCGAAAGCGTTTTCGATTTCATGATCAACCAGCAGTTCCGGCGCGACTACTGGATCAAAGGCAGGCGCCAGCTGCAGCCGCTGGAATACGCCGAACAATTGCGCGCCCAGCGGATGATCATGTGCATGGCGCGCGACGACGTCACGCTCACCATCGCCGGCTCGGTTGGCGAGGGCGCGCTGAGCGCGGAGATCTACAATCCGATACTGGACCTGATGAGCGACCATCAGGCGCGCACCATAGGCCAGATGCAGCAGGCTTTGCGGAGCATCACGCTGCCGCAGCTACACCAGGCCTGCATGCTGCTGGTCGAGAAAAACGTCCTGGGCGCGGCGCTCGACGAGCAGGAAGCCGCGGCACGCCGGCCCGAGACCGAGAAGCTGAACCGGGCGCTGATCCAGCGCGCGCACTATACCGCCGAGATTCCCTTCCTGGCCAGCCCTGCCCTCGGCGGCGGAATTCCCGTACACCGTTTCCAGCAACTGTTCATCGCCGCGCAGGCGCAAGGAAAAACACGGCCCGGGGAATGGGTGGAATATGCCTGGCATGTGCTCAAGTCGCAGGGGCAGTCCATCGTCAAGGACGGCAAGACCCTGGAGGGCGACGACGCCAACGTGGCCGAGCTGAACCGGCAGGCCGCCGAGTTCCACGACAAGCACTTGGCGCCGCTACGCGCCCTGGGTGTGCTCTGACGGGACGGCCGAATCGGCTGAATTGGCTGAATCAGCCACGCGCACGGCGTTGCGGCCGCCCTGCTTGGCCGCGTACAGCATCTTATCGGCCCGCATCAGCCAGTCCGCCGGGCCGGTGCTCTTGTCCATGTAGGTGACGCCGATCGACACCGTGACCGGATGGCCCGGCACCAGGGGAGCGCCGGCCACCGCACCGCGCAGGCCTTCGGCCAGCCTGGCGGCGGCGCTCAGGCCGGCGCCGCTGGCGATGATGGCGAACTCCTCGCCGCCGTAGCGGAAGATCCGGTCCGACGCCCGCGTATGCTGCCGCATCACCTCGCACAGGCGCTTCAGCGCTTCGTCGCCGGCCGCATGGCCGAACAGATCGTTGACCTGCTTGAAGTGGTCCAGGTCCAGCAGCAGCAGGCTCGATTCCAGGTGCGGGCGGCGTTCCTCGGCATGCGCGGCCAGCTTGCGGTCCAGCGCGCGGCGGTTGCCCACGCCGGTCAGGAAGTCCAGCTCCACCGCCGTGTGCAGCGCGCGGTTCTGCAGGCCGGTGCGGTCGGCGAAAATATAGGCGAACAGATTGACCAGCACGATGGTCACCACGATCGTCAGCAGGTTGAGCAGCTCCAGCTGGGGCAGCAGGATCGCCACCAGTCCTGCCAGCGAGACGCTGTTGATGGTCAGCGCGGCGCGCGGCCGCAGCACGAAAAAGGCGGCGATCATGGTCGGATACACCCAGTACACCAGCGATACGCCGCGCAGGTACACGGTGGCCAGCATGCCGGCCGAGTAGAAGATCGTCACCCCAAGGCTGGCGAGGCGGTGGCGGCCGGTGCGCCACACATGCAGCATCACCGCCACCATGCCCAGCACCAGCGTCATGTCCACCGCCGCCGACATCCAGCTGTGCTGCAGCAGGCGGTAGATCCCGAACGGCAGGATGCTGGGAATGCTCAGCGCGCACAGCAGCAGGAGTATCACTTCCTCCAGGCTGCGCTTGCGCTTTCCCTGCCGCTTTCCCTGCACTTCTTCGGGCATATTTCTTATGGTGTTATGTCGCCTGGCCTGCGGGTTGGTCAGCCGGGCCCGTTGCCGATTCAGCCGTGGCATGCGTTTCAGCCTTGTGCTCGCCCGCCAGGAACATATACATGGCAGGCACCACGAACAGCGTGAACAGCGTGCCGATCGACAGCCCGGTGAAGATCACCAGCCCCATCGCATGGCGTCCGGCCGCCCCCGCGCCCGAGGCGATCACCAGCGGCACCACGCCGAATACCATGGCCGCCGTCGTCATCAGGATGGGCCGCAGCCGGGTGGCGGCGGCTTCCTCGATCGCTTCGCGCTTGTTCTTGCCGGCCAAACGCAGGTGGTTGGCCACTTCCACGATCAGGATACCATGTTTGGAAATGAGCCCCATCAGCGTCACCAGCCCGACCTGGGTGTAGATGTTGATCGAGGCGAAACCGAGGAAGATGAAGGTCATCGCGCCGAACAGCGCCATCGGCACCGAGAACAGGATCACGATCGGATCGCGGAAGCTCTCGAACTGCGCCGCCAGCGCCAGGAACACGATCACCACCGCGAACGCCATCGTCAGCACGAAGCCGCCCGACTCGCTGACGAACTGGCGCGAGCTGCCCGAGTAGTCCACCGTGTAGCCCGACGGCGCCACTTCCTTGAGCGTGTTGCGCAGGTATTCGAGGATCTCGCCCTGCGAGGCGCCCGTCACGCCGGCGATGGTGGCCGAATTGAGCTGCTGGAAGCGGGTCACCGATTCCGGCTGCACGCTGTAGCTGATGCTGGCCACGGTGCTGGCCGGGATCATGGCGCCGCTCGGCGTCTTGATCTGGAAGTCCAGCACGTCGGCCGGGTTGAGGCGGTCGACCTGCTGCACCTGCGGGATCACCTTGTACGAACGGCCGGAGATCGAGAAGTAGTTGACGTAGCCGCCGCCCAGCGCCGCGCCCATGGCGTTGCCGAAGTCCTGCTGCGTCAGGCCCAGCGTGGCCAGCTTGTCGCGGTCCACCTCGACGCGCGCCTGCGGCGTGTCGATCTTCAGGTCGACGTCGGCGAAGTAGAACTTGTTGTCCTTGCGCGCCTTGTCCAGCACCGCCTGCGCCACCGTGTTCAGGTTCTCGAACGGCTCGGTGGTGGTGATGACGAACTGCACCGGCAAGCCGGAGCTGCCCGGCAGCGCCGGGAACTGGAACGCCGCCACGCGGCCGCCGGCCACGTTGTTCCACTTGGCCTGCAGCTCGGTCTGGATCTCGTGCGCCGAGCGCGAACGCTTGTCCCACGACTTGAACAGCACGCCGCCGATGCCGGCATTGGTGGTCGGCACGCCGGTGATCTGGAACATCTGCTCGTATTCCGGCAGCGAGTGGGCGATGTCGAAGATCTGCTTGGCGTAGGCCTGCATCTGGTCCGAGGTGGCGGTCGGCGCGCCGACCACCTGCGACAGCACGATGCCCTGGTCCTCTTCCGGCGCCAGCTCGGCCTGCGACATCTTGAACATCAGGCCCAGCAGCAGGCTGAGGATCACGCCCAAGATGATCAGCACCGGCCAGGTGTTGAGCAGGCTGTGCAGCAGCCGCAGGTAGCCGTTGTGCACCTTGTCGAACACCTTGTCGATGGCCTTGACGAAACGCCCCTCGTCCTGCTTGGCGTCGAAGAAGTGGCCGCACATCATCGGCGACAGGGTCAGCGCGACGATGCCCGACACCGCCACCGCGCCGGCCAGCGTGAACGCGAATTCGGTGAACAGCGCGCCGGTCAGGCCGCCCTGGAAGCCGATCGGCACGTAGACGGCGATCAGCACCACCGTCATCGCCAGGATCGGGCTGCCCAGTTCGCGCGCCGCGACGATGGCCGCGTCGTAGGGCTTCATGCCGGCCTTCATGTGGCGGTCGACGTTTTCCACCACGATGATGGCGTCGTCCACCACCAGGCCGATCGCCAGCACGATGGCCAGCAAGGTCAGCAGGTTGATCGAATAGCCCAGCATCAGCATCACGAAGAAGGTACCGATCAGCGACAGCGGCATCGCGATCACCGGCACGATCACCGCGCGGAAGCTGCCCAGGAACAGGTAGATGACGATGGTGACGATGATCAGCGCCTCGATCAGCGTCTTGACCACTTCGTCGATCGAGGTGTTGATGAAGTCCGTCGAGTCGTAGACGATTTCGCCGGTCAGGCCGTTCGGCAACTGTTCCTTGATCGGCGGGAAGGCCTCGCGCACGCGCTTGGCGACGTCGAGGATGTTGGCCTCCGGCGCCACCTTGATGCCGATGAACACCGAGCGCACGCCGCTGAAGGCGACGTTGAAGTCATAGTTTTCCGAGCCCAGCGTGACGGTGGCGATGTCCTCCAGGTGGACGATGGCGCCGCCGGCCTGCTTGATGGCCAGCGCCTTGAACTCCTCCACCGTGTGCAGGTCGGTGCCGGCGGTCAGCGGCACGGTCACCATCTGGCCCTTGGTGGCGCCCAGGCCGGCCAGGTAGTTGTTCTGCGCCAGCGCGGCGCTGACTTCGGTCGCGGTGACGCCGTGGGCCGCCATCTTGTTCGCGTCCAGCCAGGCGCGCAGCGCGAACTGGCGCGCGCCCAGCAGTTCGGCTGTCTGCACGCCCTGGATCGAATCGAGCTTGGGCTTGACCACGCGTGCCAGGAAGTCGGTGACGTTGTTGGTCGGCAGCGTGTCGCTGTAGAAGCCCATGTACATGGCGTCGGTGGTCTGGCCGGTCTGCACCGTCAGCACCGGCTGCTGCGCCTGTTGCGGCAGCTGGTTGCGCACCGAGTTGACCTGGGTGGTGATCTCGGTCAGCGCGCGGTTGGAATCGTAGTTCAGCCGCAGCGTGGCGGTGATCACGGACACGCCGCTGTTGGACGACGACGACAGGTAGTCGATGCCCTGCGCCTGCGCCACCGCCGATTCCAGCGGCTGCGTGATGAAGCCGGCCACGGTGGCGGCATCGGCGCCGTAGTAGGTGGTGGAGATGGTGACCACCGCGTTCTGCGTCTTCGGATACTGGTTGATCGGCAGGCTGAACAGCGAGCGCAGGCCCAGCACCACGATCAGCAGGCTGACCACGCTGGCCAGCACCGGGCGCTTGATGAAGATGTCGGTAAAGTTCATGGCGCGCCCTCCTTAGTGTTCTTGCGGCGTCGGATTCGGGCTGTTGGACGGCTGCACCTTGTTGTCGATGACGGCCGGGGTGCCGTTCTTCAGTTTCAGCTGGCCGCTGGTGACCACCGTCTGGCCCTCCTTCAGGCCGGTCAGGATGGCCACCTGGTCGCCGCGGGTCGGGCCGGTGGTGACGAACACCTGCTGCGCCACCAGCTGGGCGTTGCCCTTGTCATCCTTGGGCGCGTCCTTGCCCGTTCCCGGCGCCAGCACGAACACGGTCGAGCCGTACGGGTTGTAGGTGATGGCCGTCTGCGGCAGGGTCAGGTATTTCTTCTTGTCGCCCAGGTCCAGGCTGACATTGGCGAACATGCCCGGCAACAGCTGGCGCTTGGCGTTCGGCACGGTCGCCTCGACCTGCACGTTGCGGGTGGCCGGGTCCACTTTCGGGCTGATCGAGGTCACCTTGGCGGGGAAACCCAGGCTGGGATAGGCATCGTTGGTCAGGTTCAGCTTCTGGCCGATGGACAGGCCGGCCAGCTGCTTCTGCGGCACGTAGAAATCGACATACACGGTATCGATGGTTTGCAGGGTCACCAGCTTGTCGCCCGGGTTCAGGTACTGGCCGGGATTGACGGCGGTGATGCCCAGCTTGCCGGCGAACGGCGCGCGGATGGTCTTCTTGTCGACCAGCGCCTGCTGCTGCGCCACCAGCGCCTTGCGGCTCTTCAGGTCGGCGTCGTCGTTGTCGAGCTGCGCCTGGCTGATGGCCTGCGCGGCGAACTGCAGCTTGTCGCGCTTGAGCACCGAGGCCGACAGGTCGGCGGCGGCCTGCAGCGCGCGCAGCTGGGCCACGTCGGAATCGGCGTTCATCTCGAACAGCACCTGGCCGGACTTGACTTCATCGCCCGACTTGAAATTAACCTTGCGTACCAGGCCGGCGATCTCGGTGGTCACGTCGACGCCGCGCACCGGCACCAGCGTGCCGACGGAGGTCAGCTGCGGCTGCCATTCGGAGATCTCCGCCTTCATCGCGGTGACCACCTGCGCGCCCGGCTTGGGCGAGCTGGCGATCAGCTTCTTAATCTGCAGATACTTCCCGAACGCCAGCACGGCGATCAGCAAAATGACGCACCCTATCATGATGAATATACGCTTGGTCATGAGTCGCTTGGCCATGAATCTATCTCCTGCTATGGATGTTGTTCGATATTGCTTACTTGGTCTTGCCGTAAGGCGCCGCGGCCGATACGGCGGTCGCCGCCGGCACGCCGCCGGAACGGTTCCACCAGCCGCCACCCAGCGCCTGGAACAGCGCCGCCGTGTCGGCATAGCGCGCCGCCTGCGCCTGCACCAGGCTGACGTGGGACTGCTGGTAGACGCGCTGGGCGTCGAGCAGCAGCAGGTAGCTGATGCCGCCCAGCTTGTACTGCTCGGTGGCCAGCGCCAGCGATTCGGCCGCCAGCGATTCCGCCTCGGCCTGCGCCTTCAGCGACGCCGCGTCGGAGTCGAGCGCGCGCAGGCTGTCGGCCACGTTCTGGAAGGCCGCCAGCACGGTGGCGCGGTATTGCGCCGCCGCCGCGTCGTAGGCCGCTTCCGCCGCGCGCCGCTGCGCGCTCAGCGCGCCGCCGTTGAAGATGGGCGCCACCAGCCCGCCCGCCAGGTTCCAGGCGGTGGTCTGCGAATCGAACAGCTTGCCGAAGGTCTGCGCCGACGAGCCGTAGCTGCCGCTCAGCGTGAATTGCGGATACTGGGCCGCCGTCGCCACGCCGATTTGCGCGCTGGCCGCATGCAGCTGCTCCTCGCTGGCGCGGATGTCGGGTCGCTGGCGCACCAGCGCCGACGGCAGCGACACCGGCAGCGATTCCGGCAAGGTCAGCGACTCCAGCGAGAACTCCGGCATGCCGGCCTCGCTCGGCAGCTTGCCCGCCAGCACGGACAGCTGATGGCGGCTTTGCGCCAGCGCCTTTTCCAGCGGCGGCAGGGTGGCGGCGATCTGCGCCACCTGGTTGCGCTGGGTCAGCAGGGTATTGCGCGGGATGGCGCCGAACTCGAACTGCTTCTCGATGACGCCCATCTGCTTGGTGAGCGCGTCCAGCACTTCGCGCGTGGCCTTCAGCTGCGCCCGCAGCGACGCTTCGCGGATCGCCGTGGTGACCACGTTGGCGCTCAGCGCGAGATAGGTCGCCTCGACCTGGAAGCGCTGGTAGTCGACCTGCGCCCTCGCCCCTTCCAGCGTGCGGCGGGTGGCGCCGAACACGTCCGGCGTGTAGGCCACGTTGACCGAGGCGTTATACAGGTTGAACACGCCCGCGCCGTTGCCGGCGGTGGCCGCGGAAACCTTCTGCCGCGACACGCCCAGCTGGCCGTTCACCGACGGATAGACCAGGTTGCCGGCCTGGGCGTTGTACAGTTCCTGGGTCTGGCGCAGCGAGGCTTCGGCCGCCGCCATGGTCGGATTCTGTTCCAGCGCGCCGCGTATCAGCTGGTCCAGCGCCGGCGAGCGGAACACGGTCCACCACTGGGCCGGGATATCCTGCCCCGGCGCGAACTGCTGCGCCGCGCCGCCGGGGCCGCTGGACGCCGCCGTCGTCGCCGCCAGCGGCGTCGGGGTATAGCTGTCGCCGGCGTTGGCCGGAGCGGAGGGTGTTTTGAAATCGGGGCCGAGCGCGCAACCGCCCAGGGCGGCGGCGGCCAGGGCCGCCATGCCGGCGCGCGACGCGCGCCACTGCAAATGCTTGAATTTCTGGTTTCTCACTAAAAACTCCCGCTAAAAGATGCATGCCACGCCAAAAGTTAACTGAAACGCACTTTTGCCCGACATATTCGCACTTTTTGCAGAGTTAGTGTGTTTTTTGTATCGCGAACGGGATAGCCGAGGCCGCTGCTCCGCCTCAGGCATAAAAAAAGGGCTTTGCCGCTGGCAAAGCCCTTTTTATTGCAGGATGCAAGGATCAGGCGTCGGCGGTGGCCACCACGCCGTAGGCGCGGTTGGCTTCGGTCAGCGAGAAGGCCGATGGGCCGTCCGCCACCGCATCGGCGGCGTGCTGGCTGCTGCGGTAGGTGATCGGCATCTGGTAGCGGCGCAGCTCTTCCGGGCTGATCTTGCCATCGCGGTTGGTGTCGGCCGACATGTCGACCTTGCCGCTGCCCAGCAAGCCGTTCTCGTCCACGCCCGGCAGCGGGTCCGGCGCTACCAGGTCTTCGTGGGTGCCGTTGTCGGTGCCGAACTTGGCCTGGAAGAATTGGGTTTCGGGACGCTGCACCAGTTTTTTCAAGCCTTCGTCGAATTGCTTGAGCGCCAGTTTCAGGCTGTCGTCGTCCGATTCCGCCACCGCCTTGATCACGGCGCTGGCCTTGTCGGCCGCGTTGACGGTCGTGTTCGGGTCGGTCTGCAGCGGCGCATTGAAGCCGGGCAGCGACAGATAAGCCGCCACCGACGCGCTCATGTCCGCGTTGGTCTCGGGGGCGGGAGTGGCGATTTTCTTCGGCTCGAGTGCCTTCTCCGCAACAGCTGCTGCAGACAGGGTAGCACCACCAATGTTGTTCACCATAATCATAATCGGCTCCTATAACGGCTCGACCGCAAATAAATTCCTCACCTCACTATTCTATCAGCGTTTTGGCAACAATCACCATTTTTAGCGGCGTCCAGACGCAAAAAGTGTCTTTTTCCCATGCAAAACTGCCGCCTGGACACCTCCTGATCGGCAAAATTAATTGCTCAGTGCCTGCAATAGTTTTTCCCCATCGGGACAGCCCCAACCGGTGCACGCGTCCCATCCCGGGGCGGCCTGTTGCGCTCCATTATTGCCAACGACGATGTCGCGGGTCACGCCCTTGCCTTGCAGCGAACCGTACAGCAGCGGGTTGAGGAAGCCGACCGGATGGCCGATTTTCTGGTTGATCAGCGCCAGCAGCCCGGCCCACAGCGGCGCCACGGCACTGGTGCCGCCGATCACCAGCGTCTGGCCGTCCACCCTCACCCGGTAGCCGCTGGCCGGATCGGCGTCGCCGGCCACGTCGGGCACGCCGCGCGCCGCCTGGCCGTTGCCGACACCGGCCTGGTAATCCGGACGGGCGAAGAAGCTGCTGAAGCCGCCGCCGGTGGCGCTGTTCGGACCGTTGTTCCACACCGACTCGGCCGGCGCGCCGCCATCCTGCATCGTCACCCGCGTGCCGCCGCAGGCCAGCGCGTGCGGCGCCGACGCCGGGAAGTCGACGTGCTGGGCGCCGTCGGCCACGCCGTCGGTCGAGCCGTTGTCGCCCGCCGCGCACAGGATGGTCACGCCCATCGCGGCGGCATCGGCGAAGACCTGCTCGTAGGCCATCATCGCCTGCCCGGTCCAGGCCGATTCCGGCGCGCCCCAGCTGATCGAGATCACCGACGGCCGGTTGACGTCGTCGTGCACGGCGGCGGTGATGGCGTCGAGGAAGCCGCGCTCGGTGTTCGGCGCGTAATACACGGCGATCAGCGCGCCCGGCGCGACCGCGCCCGCCACCTCGATATCGAGCATCACTTCGCCGTCGGCGCTGTTGGCCGTGGTCGGCCGGTTCTTGGCGTGGTCGATCGAGATCGACTTGACGCGCGGCACCGGCAGCCCCAGTTCGCCGAAGTAGATGCGCAGGTCGCGCGGCCGGCTGCCGCCGCCCAGCTCGATAATGCCGATGCACTGGCCGCTGCCGTCCAGCCCCTGCGGAAAGTTGTACATCTGCGCCAGCTGCGGCGGCGTGAAGGAGATATTGGCCGCCGCCATCGAGGCGAAGGTGTCCAGCTGCAGGCGCTGGAACTTGGGCGTGGCCACCGGCCGGTCGTCCAGCCCGAACACGCCTTCGACCACGCCGGCCAGCTCATCGGGCACGCTCAGTTCGCCGACCCGGCCGCGATAGCTGCCGTCCGGGTATTCATACTCTTGCAGCTGCACGCCGAACGCGGCGCTCATCTGCGCCGCCGTACCGGCCAGCACCACGCGGCGCTGGGCCGGGCTGCTGCTGATGACCGCCATGCCGCGCTGCCGGGCGAAGTCTTCCACCTTGGCGATGTCGTCGTCGCTGGCGCCATGCGCCTGGGCGAACTGTTCGCGGCTCAGGTACCGGCGGCCGCCGGGCGAGGTGTCGGCCGTGGCCGGCTGCAGGTCCAGCGGCGCCAGCACCGGGCTGGCGCGCAGCCGGACCGTGATTTCCAGTGTCTGCTCGTCCGCCACCGGACCCAGCGCGACAGCGCCTTGCAGCGCCAATTGACCGCTGCCGGGAATGATATTCGGGTGGGAAGTAGTTGCCATCTGAATTCTCCTCTGAGGTGTTGGGGGGGATCTCAAACGATACTGTCGCCGGGCACCGCACGATTGATGCAGCACAGAGTGCGTGCGCTTTGAAACCGGGGATTAATCGCCGCGGCCGTAGCGCGCCTCGATGGCCTTGGCGCTGCCGTCGCGGTTCATCTTGTCGAGCGCGCCGGCCAGCCGCGCGCTCAGCACCGGATCGCACGTCTTGGAGCAGGCCAGGTAGTTGACGGTCGTGCCCAGCACGGCGCTGACCTGCACCTGGGGCGCCGGATCGAGCCCGCGCATCCATTCGTGGAACTGGCGCGTGGGGCCGTACCAGGCATCGAAGCGGCGCAGCGCCAGCATGCGCGCGCCGGCGCTGGTGTCGTTGATTTCGTAGATCTGGCTCTCGGCGAAGCCCTGCTCGCGCAGGATGTTCACGCCGGCCGTGCCGCGCGCCACGCCGACCAGGCGGAAGCCGGCGCGCGCCTCGTCAAACGAACCGACCTTCCGGTCCAGCGAAAAGAACGCGCGGTTGACCTTGGCGACCGGCGCGATCCAGTTGTAATGCGGCTCGCGCTCCTTTTGCCGCGCCAGCGGAATGATCAGGGTGTCGCGCGCCTCCGCGCTTTGCACCATCGCCATCGCGCGGTTGTTCGGCACCACGACGATGCGGGCGGTGTAGCCGGCGCGCTTGATCGCCTCCAGCGTCAGGTCGCCGGCGATGCCTTTGCGGCCGGGCTCGTTGAAGGTCAGCGGCGGCACCTCCATCAGGTACAACGTCACTTCTCCAGCCGCGACACGGGCGCAGGACAGCAACATCATTGCAAGCGCCATCACATTCCGCATCTCGCACCTGAGCCAGGAAGTAGCATTTGATTCATCCTACAAAGCATTATGTTATCGGTCAACCACTATCGAAGAAGCAACACATCTTCAACTTACCGGCCAGTCCGCCTTGCAAAATTGGTCAGACCACATTAGAATTGGCCGACCACCCAAGCACTTGAAGCTGCTTGCTGTATCACACAGATTTTTGACCAACTGCGAGCTCGGCCCTCCCGGCGCCCTCCTCGCGGTGGCGCGGCATACGCGAGGTGTGCCGACCGGCACCCGGCGCAGACCGGCGTTGTTGAACTCAATATCTGGAGACACAAATGCACAATCCCGTACTCAAAGCCATGGCGGCCGCATGTCTTGCGCTCGCCGCCGGCGGCGCGCAAGCGACCGCCGATCCGCTGCACAACGCCGTCATCACCGCCGCCTACAACGGCGACGCCGCGGGCATGCTGGGCGCCGACCACGGCTTCGCGGCCGACGCCGGCAGCAACGTCAGCGGCCTCGATCCCTATTTGTCCAATGCCGAATTCATCAGCGCCGACTACGCGCTGGTGTTCGACTTCGCGCCCAACGGCCACCTGACCATCTATAACAACGGTCCGCTGGCCGCCGGCAGCTACAGCGCCAGCTTCGATTTCGGCGCCACGCTGGCCGCCCCCATCACCGGCTTCGGCGTGACCGATGCCGGCGTCACCACCGGCACGCCGGTGCTGACCCTGGTGAACAACCACACCATCGCCATCGACCTGAGCGCCGTGAACTGGAACGGCGACTACAGTCCGCTGGAAACGGCGATCACGCTGCAGTCGCCGACCGCGCCGGTGCCCGAGCCGGCCGCCGCGTGGATGCTGCTGGCGGGCCTGGGCCTGCTGGGCCGCCTGCGCCGCAAACAGAACTAGTCCGCCCTCACACTCAAGGAGCACCTTATGAAACGCACAGGTTTCAGGGCGGCGCTACGCCTGTCCCTTTTGTTTTCCCTGCTGGCCGGCGGCGTCGCCGTGGCCACGGCGGCCGACGTCGCGCTGCAAACGGCGCCGGCCGACGGCTTTGCCGGCCAGGCCGGCGGCACCACCGGCGGTTCGGCCGCGCTGTCGTCCAACATCTACACGGCGACCAACCGCGTGCAGCTGCTGGCGGCGATCAAGCATGGCGGCAGCAACGCCAAGATCATCAAGCTCGCCGGCACCATCGACATGAGCGAAGGCGTGCCGTACGCGAACACCGGCGACCAGGCCATCCGCGGCCTGATACGCCTGCCCAGCAACACCACGCTGATCGGCGATGGCGCCAATTCCGGCATCGTCAACGGCCATATCATCCTGTCCAACGTCTCGCAGGTCATCATCCGCAACCTGAAGATCGTCAATCCCTGCGACGTCGGGCCGATCTGGGATCCGACCGACGGCGCGCTGGGCAACTGGAACTCGGCCTACGACGGCATCGGCGTCAGCGGCTCGGACCACGTCTGGATCGACCACAACACCTTCACCGACGGCGCCATGACCGACGACCTGCTGCCGGTCGAGAATGGCCAGGTCAAGCAATGCCACGACGGCGCGCTCGACGTCACCAACGCCTCGGACTACGTGACGGTGTCGTACAACGTCTTCGGCCAGCACCGCAAGAACAACCTGATCGGCTCCAGCGACACCGCCGTCGCCGACGGCGGCAAGCTGCACGTCACCTTCAGCAACAACGTGTTCCGCGATATCGTCAGCCGCGCGCCGCGCGTGCGCTACGGCCAGGTCCACGTGTACAACAACTACTTCGTCGGCAGCAAATCGCACCCGGCCTACCCTTACGAATACAGCATCGGCGTCGGCCAGGCCGCGCAGATCCTGTCCAACAACAACGTGTTCGAGATCGCCGGAGTGTCTCGCTGCGACGACGTGGTCGAGCCGATCGGCGGCACCGTGCCCGGCGCCTTCAGGGATAGCGGCTCGGTGTTGAACGGCGCCGCGCTGGCCGGATGCTCGGTGCCGAACAGCGTCGCCTACACGGTGCCGTATGCGTACTCCGCGCGGCCGCAGGCGCTGGTCAAGGCCAACGCGCTGGCGCAGGCCGGCGGCGGCAAACTGGTTACGTCGATCACCGGCAGCGGCAACGTCACGCCCGACGTCACCGTCACGCTGGCCTGCCCGCCTTCGGGCCTGTACTTCTGCGACGACTTCCAGAACGGCAGCTCGTCCAATTGGAACCTGCTGCCCGTGGCCGGCGCCAACGGCAGCTTCAGCGTCAAGGCTGAAAGCATAGGCGCCGCCAACATGGTGATGCAGTACACGGCGGCCAGCACCGGCGGCGTGCTGGCGCTGCTGAAGCCCGCGGCCATGAGCGCGGTGCCATCCGGCGACTACTACGTCGAGGCGCGCATCAAGCCGATGACCAACGGCACCACCGGCAACAAGCTGCTGTACCTGGTCACCCGCTACAAGGACGCCGCCAACTGGTACGGCGGCGGCCTCAATGTGCAGAGCAGCACCGCCAGCACCCAGGTGGAAATCGCCAGGATGCTGGCCGGCACGCTGTCGCGGCCCAAGCAGGTGAAGAAGCCGATCCAGATGGACGCGCAGTTCTACACCGTGCGCTTCGAAATGATCGGCACTTCGCTGACCGTCTATCTTGACGGCGAAGCGCTGGGCACCGTCACCGATGCCTCCTTTGCCGATCGCGGCCTGGTCGGCCTGTACACGGCCAACAAATCGTTCCAGATCGACGACGTGCGCATCGGCGATCCGGCGCTCAAGCCTTCGCAGCTGACGCTCAATCCGTCGACGCTGAGCTACTCGGCGGAAGTGGGCGATGCGCCGCTCGCCGTCAACGTCACGGCGGTCAAGCCGAACGGCACGCTCGATACCTTCGCCGCCAGCTCCAGCAACCCGGCCGTGGCCGCAGTGGCCATCAACGGCACGGTGCTGAGCGTGACGGCGGTCGGCGCCGGCAACGCCACCGTCACCATCGCCAGCGATTCCGATCCGACCCTGCAGCGCACCATCGCCGCCACCATCAGCCCGCAGTTCGTGCAGCCGGCGCAAGCCTATCCGCTGACCGGCGCGGTCATGCCCGCCGCGCATGCCGGCAGCGCCAATGTCGACGCCTCGCTCAAGCTGACCTTCGATACGCCGCCGACGCTGGGAACCAGCGGCAGCATCCGCATCTTCCGCAAGACCGACGACGCGCTGGTGGACGTGATCCGCCTGTCCGGCGAGACCGACATCCTGGGCTATGCCGGCCAGGCCACCATCCGCAAGGTCAACACCACGCCGGTCGCCGTCAGCGGCAACACGGTGACGATCAAACCGCACAGCAACAAGCTGGCTTACGGCACCGAGTACTACGTGGCAGTCGCCAACGGCGTGTTCAACGGCGCCACGCTGGGCGGCATACCGTTCACCGGCATCGGCAAGCTGGGCGACTGGTCGTTCACCACCCGCGCCGCGGGCCCGGCCGGCGCCGCCGCCAGCCTGACCGTGGGCGCCGGCGACGACGCGGACTTCAACACCGTGCAAGCGGCGCTCAACTACGCGATGAAGGAACTGGGCGCCAGCGATCCGCTGACCATCAACGTCCGCAACGGCGTCTACAACGAGCTGCTCTACCTGCGCGGCAAGAACAACGTGACGCTGGTGGGCGAAAGCCGCGACGGCGCCGTCATCCAGTACGCCAACTACGATACCCTGAACACCGGCTCCGGCGCCAGCCAGGCCAATGGCGACAGCGCCACGCCGTCCGGCGGCCGCGCGGTGATGATGGTCGAATCGGCCGACATGCTGACCATCGACACGCTGACGCTGAAGAACACCACGCTGCGCTCGAGCGCCATCTCGGCGCAGGCGGAAACCATCTACTTCAACAGCGACACCGGCCGCCTGGTGGCGAAGAACGCCAACTTCTTCAGCGAGCAGGACACGCTGAACCTGAAGGGCTACTCGTGGTTCTATCGCTCGCTGGTGGCCGGCAACGTGGACTTCATCTGGGGCAGCAGCCGCGCCGCGCTGTTCGAGGAAAGCGAAATCCGCTCCGTCGGCGACACCACCAGCGCCACCAGCGGCGGCTACGTGCTGCAGGCGCGCGTGGCCAACGCCACCGACAAGGGCTACGTCTTCCTCAACAGCAGCCTGACGCACGGCGCCGGTCCCGGACCGCTGCACGGCGACGTGCCGGCCGGCGCCACCTATCTGGCGCGCAGCCCGGGCGGCACGACGACGTGGGACAACATCGCCTTCATCAATACCAGGATGGATGCGCATGTGGCCACGGTGGGCTGGGCCGGCGCGGGCGTGAACGGCCAGCCGGCGCCGAATCCCGTGGTGCCCACAGCGGCCAGCGGCTGGCGCGAGTACGGCAGCACCACGCTGAACGGCACGCCGATCAACCTGGCGGCACGAGTCGGCGGCTTCCAGCTCAGCGCCAGCGACGTGGCGGCGGGCTTCGCCGACCGCGCCAAGGTGTTCAGCGCCTATGGCAGCGGCGCCGGCTGGAATCCGCAGCCCTAGCCATCATTTAGAGGGAGGCGCTGCAGGCTTTCTTTCAATATGATAGATTGTCGCCCACGATTGACGACCATCGGTATAAAAGACCGATGGCGTCTCTACGCATAACAATCCTGATCATGGAGATCCTCATGCGCTATCTGCTCGCCCTGCCGTTTATCGGCCTCCTGTGGCTCCCGTTCTACAACCACGAACTCCCATCGCTGTTCGGCTTCCCCTTCTTCTACTGGTATCAATTCGCGTGGGTGCCGCTGACGGCGCTTATCATCTGGATCGTCTACCAGGACGGCCTGAAAAAGGGAGAGGAATGATGGACGGCCAAATCAACTGGACGGCGCTGAGCGTCTTCATCTTCTTCTTCGCGCTGGTGACGGTGATGGGCTTCCTCGCCTCGCGCTGGCAGAGCGGCAAGGAAAACAAGGGCGCCCACCTCGATGAATGGGGCCTGGGCGGCCGCAACTTCGGCACCTGGATCACCTGGTTCCTGGTCGGCGGCGACTTCTACACCGCCTACACCGTGATCGCCGTGCCGGCGCTGGTGTACGCGGTCGGCGCCTACGGCTTCTTCGCGCTGCCGTACACCATCCTGGTGTATCCGATCGTCTTCCTGATCATGCCCAAGCTGTGGCACGCGGCGCAAAAAGCCGGCCACGTGACGGCGGCCGACGTGGTGTATGGCCGCTACCTGTCGCGCCCTCTGGAGTTCGCGATCGCCTTGACCGGCGTGGTCGCCACCATGCCCTACATCGCGCTGCAGCTGGTCGGCATGGAAGTGGTGATCAAGGCGCTGGGCCTGACCGGCGAACTGCCGCTGGCCGCCGCCTTCGTCATCCTGGCCCTGTACACCTACTCGGCCGGCCTGCGCGCGCCGGCGCTGATCGCCTTCGTCAAGGACCTGATGATCTACATCGTCGTGCTGGTCGCGGTGGTGCTGGTGCCGATGAAGCTGGGCGGCTACGGCGTGGTGTTCTCCTCCGCCGCCGAAGCGTTCGCGGCCAAGGGCGGCAACACCGGCCTGACCCTGAAGTCGGCGCAAATACTGCCGTTCGCCACGCTGGCGCTGGGCTCGGCGATGGCCGCCTTCATGTATCCGCACACGCTGACCGGCATCTTCGCCGCCAAGAGCGCGGACACCATCCGCAAGAACGCCGTGTTCCTGCCGGCCTACACCATCCTGCTCGGCCTGATCGCGCTGCTGGGCTTCATGGCCTACGCCGCCAAGATCACCGTCAAGAACAACAACGACGTGGTGCCGGCGCTGTTCAACGCCTTGTTCCCGAGTTGGTTCAGCGGCTTCGCGTTCGCCGCCATCGCCATCGGCGCGCTGGTGCCGGCGGCCGTGATGTCGATCGGCGCGGCCAATCTGTTCACCCGCAACTTCTGGAAGCCCTACGTCAATCCTGCCGTCACGCCGGCCGGCGAGGCCCGCGTGGCCAAGCTGGTGTCGCTGGTGGTCAAGGTGGGCGCGCTGGTGTTCATCCTGTTCCTGCCGACCAAATTCGCGCTCGACCTGCAGCTGCTGGGCGGCGTGTGGATACTGCAGACCTTCCCGTCGGTGGTGTTCGGCCTGTTCTTCGGCTGGTTCGGTTCGCGCGCGCTGCTGTCCGGCTGGGCGGTCGGCATCGGCGCCGGCAGCTGGCTGGCGTTCAGCGACGGCATCAAGCCTATTCACACGCTGGTGATCGGCGGCGACAACTACACCGCCTACACCGGCTTGCTGGCGCTGATCCTGAACATCGTCGTCGCCGTCATCGTGCAGCTGGTCGCGGGCGGCGCCGGCGCTAGCCGCCAGCCTGCGCAAACGAAGTCTTGATGACGAACTCGTAGCGTTCCGGCCGTATGTAGAACTGCGACCGGTCGCAGCACGCGCCGTCTGCGAAGTAGGAGCTGCGCTCCATCACCAGCAGCGGCGCGCCCTCCACCACTTCCAGCGCCGGCGCCAGTTCGGCGTCGGCCTGTCCCACCTTGATCGCCAGGTCGGCGCGCGCCACCGCCTGGCCGGTCAACTCCTGCAAGATCGCATACGAGGGCGTGCGCTCCATGCGTTCACGATCCGCGGCGTCCATCAACAGCGGCAGATAGCTGCGGCCCACCGCCAGCGGCGCGCCATCCAATAAATGCAGGCGCAGCAGCCGCAAGCAGCGTCCATCCTCGTCCCCCATCACGCTCAAGGCGCCTCCCGGCGCATCGACGATCTCGCGCGACAGCAGCCGCATCCCGGCCTGCAAACCCTGCTGCAGCAAGGACTCGTGAAAACTGCGCAGCTGGTCGAGGCCATGCCGCAGCTGCTTGCCCGCCGCGTAGGTGCCCTTGCCCTGCTTGCGCGCCACCGTCCCTTCCTGCTCCAGCCTGGCCAGCGCCAGCCGCACCGTCACGCGGCTGACGCCGAAGCGCAGGCACAGCGCCGCCTCCGACGGCAGTTTGCCGGTAGGTTCGAAGCGGCCCTGTTGGATTTCCTCGCGCAGCAGCGAGGCGATTTGTTCGTACAGCGAGGCGATGTTTTCTCTTATCAGGTGCATGGCGGGTCGGGAAGCGGCAATCAGGGAACAGATATGCAAATGCGGAAATGTCAGTTCTTACAACTTGTATTAAAACGTATTATCACAGCCATACCAAAAAAATGCTTGGATTTCCAGCCATGACCAACAACAAAATTCCCGCGATACCGGCCGCCATTTCATCTGCCTTTGCGCCCGCCGCCGCGCTGTCGCTGGACGGCGTGTCGTTCGCCTGGCCGGGCGGCCAGCAAGTGTTCCGCGACCTGTCGCTGCAGGTCCGTCCCGGCGAATTCATCGCCATCCTCGGCCCATCCGGCTGCGGCAAATCGACCTTGCTGAACCTGTTGTCCGGCTTCCAGCAACCGGATAGCGGCGCCGTGCGCATCAACGGCCGCGCGGTCAATCCGGAGATGCAGGAACTGGGCTATGTGTTCCAGTCGCCCAACCTGTTCCCGTGGCTCAGCGCCCTGGACAACGTGCGCTTCGGCCTGCGCATGGCGCGGCAGCTGTCGGCCGCGGAGCAGATCGAACGTGCGCAGTCTTACCTTGAGCTGGTCGGCCTGGCCGATGCCGGCGCCAAGCTGCCGCATCAGCTGTCGGGCGGCATGCAGCAGCGCGTGTCGCTGGCGCGCACCTTGGCGCTGGAACCGCGCGTGCTGCTGATGGACGAGCCCTTCGCCGCGCTCGACGCCATCAGCCGCAACACCATGAACGAGGAGACGCTGCGCCTGTGGGCCGCGCTGGGCCAGACCACCGTCTTCATCACCCACGATATCGACGAGGCGATCTTCCTGGCCGACCGCGTGGTGGTGCTGGGCACGGCGCCGGAAGGCATACGCGCCATCGTCGACATCGACCTGCCCCGTCCGCGCAGCCTGCAGCACACGCGCCGCCTGCCGCGCTTCCTCGACTACCGCAACGACTTGCTGGACCAGATCACCCCGACCAGGAGCACCACCCATGCGTAACAACATCCTCGCCGCCCTGCTGTTGGGCACCCTGTCCATGTTTGCCCAGGCGGCCAGCCAGCCGCTGAGGATAGGCTGGGTCTACGCCATGGCCAACGCGCCGGCGGCGGTCGCCGAGCAGCAAGGCCTGTTCGCGGCCGAGGGCCTGAAGGTCGAACTCAAATCCTTCGGCGACGGACCGCTGCTGCAGCAGGCGGTGGCGGCGGGCGAAATCGATGTCGCCTATGTAGGCGCGCCGCCGGTGTATCAATGGTTCTCGCGCGGGCTGGAAGGCAAGATACTGGCAAAGGTCAATTCCGGCCAGGCCGCCGTGATCGCATCGAACGAGGCCGGCATAAATACGGTGGCCGACCTGCGCGGCAAGAAGCTGGCCGGCGTGGCCAAGGGCAGCGGCATGGACGTGCTGCTGCGCGGCTATGTGCTGAAGGACTACGCCAAGCTCGACCCCGAGCATGACCTGTCTATCGTCGCCATGCCGCCGGCGAACATGAACGCGGCGCTGGACCGCCACGTGGCCGACGCAGCGTTCTCGTGGGAGCCGTTCGTCAGCGAGGCGCTGCTGCGCGGCGGCAGCCGGCTGGTGCTGGACGTGAACAAGGCGCTGCCCAACTATCCGTGGTACGTGATCATGGCCGTGCCCAAGACCCTGCACGAGCGGCCCGACGACGTGGTCAAGCTGCTGCGCGCCCATAACAAGGCCATCGCCTTCCTCAACGAACAGCCCGATGCGGCCAACCGCATCATCATCGACACCTTCAAGATCGCGCCGATCCAGACCGTCGACGGCAAGACCGTGGCGCCGGAAGCGGTGGTCAAGGAAGCGCGCAAGCGCCTGGGCTGGTCGGCCAAACTGGAAACGTCGGACCAGCAGTTCATCCAGCGGCTGATGGACTATTCGCTGGCGCTCGGCTTCATACCCAAGGCGCTGAAGGTCGAGCAGCTGCTGGACCTGTCGTGGCAGCAGAAAACGCAATTGAAAACACAACCAAAGGCGGCGCCGTAAATGCGCTGGCCGAAACCTTCATGGAGCTGGGCCTCGCTGCCGTTCCTGCTGCTGGCGTGGGGCCTGGCCGCCAGCCGCTTCCCCAGCTACGTCCTGCCGCAGCCGTGGGAAGTGCTGGCCGAGGCGACGCGCTGGGTCCGCGACGGCAGTCTCGGGCCGCACTTGCTGGCCAGCGTGCTGGAGGAGCTGGGCGGCTTCGGCGCAGCCATCGCCGCGGCCCTGCTGCTGGGCGTGACAGGCGGCGTGTCGCCGCGCTTCCGCGCCTTCATCTCGCCGCTTAACAGCCTGTTCATGGCGATACCGCCGGTGGCCTGGGCGCCGCTGACGATGATCATCTTCGGCCTGGGCTACGTCTCCATCATGGTGGTGATCCTGGTGGCGGCGGCGTTTCCCATGGCCGTCACCATCCAGCAAGGCGTGCAGGCCATCGGCCGCGGCGAGGTGCGCGCCGCCCGCGCGCTGGGCGCCAAGCCGGCGCAGCTGCTGCTGCACGTGTACCTGCCGGCGTCGCTGCCGGTGCTGACGGCGGCGCTGCGCATCGGCTTCAGCCAGGCCTGGCGCGCGCTGGTCGCCGCCGAGATGGTCGGCGCCAGCAAGGGCATCGGCTGGATGGTGTCGATGGGCGGCCAGGTCGGCAACAGCAGCCAGGTCCTGCTGGGCATCGCCATCATCGGCCTGATCGCCTGGCTGATGGAAAGCCTGGTGTTCCGCCGCATCGAACGCCACTACGAAAACTGGCGCACCGCATAAACAGACAAGGAAAACGACATGCCGCAATTTGATCCGAAAACCGAAGCCGGCGACTACATCGCGCCCATCGGCCTGTATGAACGCAACAAGAACCTGCCCTTCCTCGGCAGCCTGTCCTGCCCGCGCAGCGAACTGGTGGCCGGAGAATGGGCCGAGCTGCAGCTGGTCTACACGGTGGGCGGCTCGGGCCTGGCGGACGGCGCCTGGCTCAAGCTGGCCTTCAAGTTCTATTCCGACTGGGCGCTGTTCCAGACCAGCGATCCGGCCGGCGCCAACTACGTCTCGGCCGAATACCACGCCGGCGAACTGGTGCCCGGCCAGAGCGCGGCCACGGTGCAGCAGCTGAAAGTGCGCTTCGACCAGAAAGGCCACGAACGGCCGTTCCAGAAAGCCGTCATCATCGACATCGTCGACGGCTACCTGAACCCGGGCGATCGCATCGTGATCCGCCTGGGCGACCGGCGCCAGGGCGGCGGCGGCACGCGGGTGCAGAGCTTTGTCGAACAGGGCTTCCGCTTCCGCATGTTCATCGATCCGCTGGGCAGCTCCAAGTTTGCCGAGGTGCCGGGCGACAGCCTGATCGACATCGTGCCCGGCGCGCCGGCCAGCCTGCAGATCGTGGCGCCGCGCCTGGTCGGCAACGAGGAAGCGTTCGACATCATCGTCCGCGCCGACGACGCCTGGGGCAACACCTGCCGCAACCTGCCGCTGGCCGGCACGCTGCGGCTGCATGGCCCGGAAGGCGAAGTGCGGGAACAAGCCTATACGCTGGCCGAATCCGGATGGGCTGTGGTGCGCGCCGAAGGCCTGCGCCTGGCGCGCAACGGCGAATGGCGCATCGCGGCCGGCGTCGACGATCCGCGCCTGGCCGAGGCCAGCGCCTACGTCAACGTGGAAAACAGCAGCGGTGCCCTGCGCGCGCTGTACGCCGACCTGCATGTGCATTCGGACGACACGGTCGGCACCAACGACACCAGCTACAACCTGAGCTACGGCCGCGACGTCGCCGGCCTCGATGTGCTGGGCTACACCGCCAACGATTTCAACATCACCGAGCAGCGCTGGAACAAGGCCGTGGAACTGATCCACGCACTGAACGAGCCTGGGCGCTTCGTCTGCTATCCAGGCACCGAATGGTGCGGCAACTCCAGCGCCGGCGGCGACCGCAACATCGTCTTCCTGCGCGACGGCAAGCCGCGCTTCCCCTTCGACGACAAGGGCCGGCTGGTGCGCTCCTTCGAGTGGAACGAGTTCACCGCCGGCACGCTGAAGCCCGGCGCCTGGCCGGTCGACGAACTGTATGCGGCCTATGCGGACGATCCCGAAGGCCATCTGATGATGCCGCACATCGGCGGCCGCCGCTGCAACCTGGACTGGCACCACCCGCAGCTGGAGAGGCTGATCGAAGTGGCGTCGGCCTGGGGCCAGTTCCATTGGGTGTACGCCGAGGCGCTGCGGAAAGGCTACCGCATGGGCGCCGCCGCCAACAGCGACGAGCACCAGGGCCGTTGCGGCGGCGGCGTGCCGGCCACCGCCGTCTTCGGCTCGCGCGGCGGCCTGACCGGCGTCATCGCCGAACGCTTCGACCGCGAAGGCGTGGCCGTCGCCCTGCGCGCGCGCCGCACTTTCGCCACCACCGGGGAGCGCAGCTACGCCAGCCTGAAACTGGGACAACACTGGATGGGCGAAGTGCTGAGCGCCGGCGCCGGCGCGCAACTCGACTATCGCCTGCTGGGCGACCAGGGCTGGGAATCGGTCACGCTGTACGACGGCGCGCGCGTGGTCTGGCAGCGCGACCTGCACCGTGAGGCGGGGCTGGCCGACGGCCGCATCCGCCTGCGCCTCGGCGGCGCGCGGGTGCACGAGCGCTATCGCGGCGCCTACTGGAGCGGCACCATCCGCGTGACCGGCGCCGTGGTGCGCGACTTCAGCGCCTACGGCCTCGATCATCCCGAGCAAACCGTCTGGCGCCAGGACGCCACCACCATCGCCTTCCGCACCAGCACCAGCGGCGATACCGACAGCATCGAACTGGATCTGTCGACGCTGGCCGGCGCCCGCATCGAGGTGCACTCGCGCATCGACAGTTATATCAAGGTCGGCGATCCGCTGCAGCCGCAGGCCTATGTCCATGCGCCGCAGGCCGTGCTGTCGCTGGCAGGAGAAGAACTGCTGGCTGCCGGCGGCGTGGAGCAAAAGCTGCCGGGAGCGGAATTGAGCGTGGCGGTTGAACGCATCAGCGCAGGCGCGCTGCCGCGCGAGGTGGCTGGCAGCATCGCGCTGGGCGAACTGGAGCTGGAACCGGGGCGCGAGCATCCGCTGTTCATCACGGCGCGGCAGCGCGACCAGTCGCGGGTCTGGACCTCGGCGCTGTTCCTGACGCCGGACTAACCGCCGGCGATTTTCTGTCATCGCATCGTCACACAGCTCGGGTATCATGGACGCTGCCCGCATCACGCGCGGGCCTCCTCCAACCTGACACGAGCAACTATGACAAAGAATGTACCGGCATGCCTGCCCGCCCTGCGGATCCTGGCCACCTGCTTAACCTTCTGCCTGGCCGCCGACTGGGCCCAAGCGGCAGCCCCCTCCGCGACCGCGGCCGCCCCCGCGCAGCCAAAGCTGGTGCTGGTGATGGTGGTGGACGGCCTGCCGAACGAGCAGCTGCAGCGCTATCGCGACCAGTTCGGCCAGGGCGGCTTCCGCCGCCTGCTGGACCAGGGCGCATCGTTCAGCAACGCGCACCAGGCACACGGCATCACCGTCACCGCGATCGGCCATAGCGCCGTGCTGACCGGCGCCTATCCCTATGTGCACGGCATCATCGGCAACAACTGGATCGACCCGGTCACCAAGAAATCGGTCTACTGCACCGAAGATACCAACTACACCTATATCGGCGAAGAGACCAAGTCCAGCGACGGCACCTCGCCGAACCGCCTGAAGGTCGACACGCTGGGCGACCAGCTGCGCTATGCCACCGGCAACCGCAGCAAGGTGGTGGCGGTCTCCGGCAAGGATCGCGGCGCGATCCTGCTGGCCGGTAAAACCGGCACCGCCTATATGTACATGGACAAGACCGGCGACTTCGCCAGCAGCACCTTCTACATGAAGCAGCATCCGGACTGGGTCAAGCAGTACCAGGCGGGCAAGCCGCAGGACCGCTACTACGGCAAGTCGTGGACCGCGCTGCTGCCCGAAGCCGCCTACGCCGGCGACGCCAGCGAAGACCTGAATGCGCCGAAACCCGGTACGCACAACCGCCTGCCGTACACCTACTACAGCGAAAGCGGCGAGATCGACGCCGGCTATTACAACAACCTGAAGACCGGCCCCTTCCTCGACCAGCTGACCATCGACTTCGCGCGCGCCGCCGTCGAAGGCGAAAACCTCGGCCGCAATCCCGCCGGCGTGCCGGACCTGCTGGGCGTGAGCCTGTCGGCGCATGACTATGTCAACCACGCGTTCGGCCCGGAAAGCAAGCTGTCGCACGACCACCTGCAGCGGCTGGACCGCATGCTGGCCGACTTCTTCAACTACCTGGACAAGCGGATCGGCATGGACAACGTGGTGGTGGTGCTGACCGCCGACCATGGCTTCCCGAACACGCCGGAGTTCTCGCAGACGCAGCACATCGACGCCCAGCGCATCGACGGCGACAAGATGATGACGGCGCTGGGCAAGCACCTGTCGGACAAGTTCGGCGGCGCCAAGCTGCTGAGCGCATGGTCGCTGCCCAACATCCACCTCGACTACGAGCAGATCGACAAGAGCGGTTTGAAACGCGAAGAAGTGGAAAACGCCGCCGCCCGCTTCCTGCTGAAGCAGAACGGCATCGTCGAAGCGTACACCCGCACGCAGCTTGAAAGCGGCGCCGCCAACACCACGCGCATCGCCACCCTGATGCGCCGCGCATGGAACCGCGAAGCCTCCGGCGACCTGATGGTGGTCACCAAGCCGTACTGGTACTTCGGCACCGGCATCAGCGGCACCTCGCACGGTTCGCCGTACGCCTACGACACCAACGTGCCGCTGCTGATCATGGGCAAGCGCTGGATCAAGCCTGGCTACTACGGCCAGTACGCCGAAGTGGTCGACATCGCGCCGACGCTGGCGAACCTGCTGCACGTGCGTCCGCCGTCAGGCGCGGAAGGCCGCGTACTGACGGAAACGCTGCGTTAAAAGTAAAACCGGGCCGGCTTATTTGTAGATGCCGCAGCCGATCACCAGGTCGTCGACCTTTTCCAGATAGGTGGACTTGGCTTCGATGTTCTTGGTGATCGGATTCGGCCATTTGTAATGGACCCAGCCGCTGCCCTTGGAATTGACCAGTTCAAGCATGTTCTTGAACAGGAAATTGCCGTCGGCGTCCTTCATCTCGATGACGTCCTTGCCGATGATCTTGGGCAGGGTGCCATGCGCCAGCATCTTGGCCTTTTGATCGATCACGAAAATATACAGGTCGCGGTCGATAAACTGCCCTTTCGGATCGCTGAACTCCGCCAGCGCCTTCTCCCTCCCGTTCTTCTTGTAAAACGCCACCGCCTTCTTCACCAGCGCGGTGGCGTCGTCGGCGTTGCCCTTCCCCTGCGCGAAGGTGGCCGGCGCGGCGGCCAGCAAACCCAATGCGATCGTCAGCGACAGCAGTCGTTTAAAAATACCGGTCATATTCATCTCCGTTTTAGTTTGGGTAAGTACGAATGTAGACCTGCTGCACGTTTTGCACAACAAAATGTCGCCAATCGTCTCGCTTCCAGCTATAGTTACCGCTACCATTCCACTTTTCGTAGACGATATGAACAAATTCGGTTTGCTGTTGATCGCCGCCAGTGCCATCACTTTCAATTCCCAGGCCGCCTCCGCGCCGCGCGCCGCCACCGCCACCGGCGTGGTCGAGGGCACGCTTGAAGCGTCGGGCGTCACATCGTACAAGGGCATCCCGTTTGCGGCGCCGCCGGTCGGCGACCTGCGCTGGAAGGCGCCGCAGCCGGCGCAAAAGTGGAAAGGCGTGCGCAAGGCCGATCACTTCGGCCCGCGCGCGATGCAGCTGCCGCTGTTCGGCGACATGGTGTTCCGCTCCAGCGGCGTCAGCGAGGACTGCCTGTACCTGAACGTCTGGACACCGGCCAAGTCGCCCAAGGCCAAACTGCCGGTGCTGGTCTACTTCTACGGCGGCGGCTTCGCTGCCGGCGACGGTTCCGAGCCGCGCTACGATGGCGAAACCATGGCCAAACAAGGCATCGTCACGCTGACCGTCAATTATCGCCTGAATGTCTTCGGCTTCCTGGCCCATCCCGAGTTGAGCGCCGAATCGCCCAACAAGGCGTCCGGCAACTACGGCCTGATGGACCAGGCGGCCGCGCTGCAATGGGTGCGCAAGAATATCGCGGCCTTCGGCGGCGATCCCGCGCGGGTGACCATCGCCGGCGAATCGGCCGGCTCGTGGTCGGTTAGCGCGCAGATGATTACGCCGCTGTCCAAGGGGCTGATCGCCGGCGCCATCGGCGAGAGCGGCTCGCTGCTCGGCCTGAACGCCCCGCCGCCATTGGCCGAGGCGGAAAAGAACGGCGCGGCGTTCGCCGAGAAAATCGGCGCGCCGACGCTGGCCGCGCTGCGCGCCCTGCCCGCGCAGCAGTTGCTGGAAACCCTGAAGCAGCCCGGCACTCCGTGGTTCAGCGCGATCCAGGACGGCTACGTGCTGCCGCGTCAACCAGCCGCCATGTACGCGGCGGGCGAGCAGGCCAAGGTGCCGCTGCTGGCCGGCTGGAATTCGCAGGAAGGCCATTACAGGCAGATCCTGGGCGACAAGGAGGCCACCGCCGAAAACTTCGACAGCGCGCTGAAACAACTATACGGCGAGCGCGCGGCCGCCGCCCGGCAAGCCTACAGCGGCGACGTGATGCAGGCCGCCACCGACCTGGCCGGCGACCGCTTCATCGCCTACGGCACCTGGAAGTGGCTGGACACCCATGCCCGCACCGGCGGCAAGCCGGTCTACCGCTACTATTACTCGCATCCGCGTCCGGGCGAGACCGGCGCCGGCCACTCGGTGGAAATCGAATACGCGCTGGGTAACCTGCCTGGTAATAAAGTGTATTCATGGACTGCCAAGGATTATCTGCTTTCGTGGCAGCTGATGAACTACGTCGCCAACTTCATCAAGACCGGAAATCCCAACGGCACCGGCCTGCCGGTTTGGCCGCAAGCCAACAGTGGCAAGGGTTCCCCGCTGATGAAGCTGGACGCTCAGAGTGCCTCCATGATCGCCACCGACGACGCCCATTTCGAGTTCCAGGAGCGTCAGTTGCAAATCAAGTAAATCAACTATATTAACTGTGACTTAGTTTGTATTTTATTGTATCAGCCGGTTATTCTTTGAAAACTTGCTATACACTATTTCTTTTCTTCGGGTAAAGATCAGGAATACAAACTATGCGCAAGACTATAGGCTTTCTGGCTGTTTGCTTCACGGTGTCCGCTTTTGCGGCGGAACCTTTCGACGACAAGTTCCGTCAACTGGACGAGATCCTGCCGACCGCGAACTCCTACCGCACCGCTTCCGGCGCCCCTGGCGCCGCCTACTGGCAGCAACGCGCGGACTACAAGATCCGCGCCACGCTGGACGAGGCCAAGCGCGCCATCAGCGGCAGCGAGGAGATCCACTACCACAACAACTCGCCCGATACGCTGAGCTACCTGTGGGTGCAGCTGGACCAGAACATCTACAAGAAGGATTCCGACGCGCGCATGATGCTGACCCAGCCCTCGCGCGAAGCGTGGGCCAAGCCGCGCAATCCGGAAGACGGCTACAAGTTCGAAGGCATGCGCGGCATCCTGGCCGGCCGTGAATTCGACGGCGGCTTCAATATCAAGAACGTCACCGCCGGCGGCCAGCCGCTGAAGTACACCATCAACCGCACGATGATGCGCATCGACCTGCCGACGCCGTTGAAGCCTGGCCAGAGCTACGCCTTCAATATCGACTGGTCCTACAACATCAACGAACAACTGGTGCTGGGCGGCCGTTCCGGCTACGAGCACTTCGAAGAAGACAAGAACGACCTGTTCGAGATCGCCCAGTGGTACCCGCGCATGGCGGCCTACTACGACGTGATGGGCTGGCAGCACAAGCAGTTCCTCGGCTCCGGCGAATTCACGCTGGAATTCGGCGACTACGACGTGCAGCTGACCGTCCCGGCCGACCACGTCGTCGGCGCCACCGGCGAACTGCAGAACGCCAACGACGTATTGACCGCGACCCAGCGCGACCGCCTGGCCAAGGCCCGCACCGCCACCGCGCCAGTCGTCATCGTCACGCAGGAAGAAGCCGAGAAGGCCGAGAAATCGGTCAGCACCGCCGCCAAGACCTGGCATTTCAAGGCCTCCAACGTGCGCGACTTCGCCTGGGCCTCCAGCCGCAAGTTCATCTGGGATGCGCAGGGCTTCAAGAAGGACGCCACCAACGTGATGGCGATGTCCTACTATCCGAAGGAAGGCAATCCGCTGTGGGGCAAGTACAGCACCCAGGCCATCATCCACACCATCGACCAGTACAACAAGTACAGCTTCGACTTCCCGTACCCGACCGCGATCTCGGTCAACGGCCCGGTCGGCGGCATGGAATACCCGATGATCTCGTTCAACGGTCCGCGTCCGGCCAAGGACAAGAAGACCGGCGCCGTGACCTGGTCGCAGCAGACCAAGTACGGCCTGATCGGCGTGATCATCCACGAGGTGGGCCACAACTACTACCCGATGATCATCAACTCGGACGAGCGCCAGTGGACCTGGATGGATGAAGGCCTGAACACCTTCGTGCAGTACCTGGCCGAGCAGGCATGGGAAGACGGCTACCCGTCGCGCCGCGGCGAGCCGCGCAACATCGTCGACTACATGCGCAGCCAGAACCAGGTGCCGATCATGACCAACTCGGAGTCGCTGCTCCAGTTCGGCAACAACGCCTATGCCAAGCCGGCCACCGGCTTGAACATCCTGCGTGAAACCATCCTGGGCCGCGACCTGTTCGACTACGCCTTCAAGGAATACGCGCGCCGCTGGAAATTCAAGCGCCCCACCCCGGCCGACTTCTTCCGCACCATGGAAGACGCTTCCGGCACCGACCTTGACTGGTTCTGGCGCGGCTGGTTCTACACCACCGACGCGGTCGACATCAGCATCGACGGCATCAGCGAATACGGCGTGAATACCAAGGATCCGGAAAAGGAAAAGGCCTGGAAGAAAGCGCAGAAGGACGCGCAGCCGATTTCGCTGTCCGAGCAGCGCAACAAGTCCCTGCCTAAACGCCTGGACGCGCACCCTGAACTGAAGGACTTCTACAACGAGCACGACGAGTTCACCGTCACCAACAAGGACCGCAACACCTACGCCGAGGCGATCGAGAAGCTGGAGCCTTGGGAGAAGAAGCTGCTGGATCAGGGCAAGCACCTGTACCTGGTGGACTTCTCCAACCTGGGCGGCATGGTGATGCCGCTGGTGCTGGAGATTGAACTGAAGAGCGGCAAGAAGTACATCGAACGCGTGCCGGCCGAAGTATGGCGCTACTCGCCGAAGAAGATCACCAAGCTGATCGTCACCGACGAGCCGATGGTGGGCCTGGTGCAGGACCCGTACTGGGAGACCGCCGACATCGACACCAGCAACAACGCCTGGCCACGCAAGGTAACGCAGTCGCGCGTCGAGCTGTTCAAGACCGAACGCGATCGCAACAACCTGATGCGCGACTTCAACACGCCGCTGAAGGGCAAGGACTCCAAGGGCGCCGACAAGGGTTCGAAGGAACCGGCGGCTGAATGATGTTTCGTTCCATGCGACTTATTGCAGCAACCGTGCTGGCCTTGGCCGGCACGGCGGCAAGCGCCCATAATTTTCACATGGGCATAGCCGACATCAGCTACAACGAGCGCACCGGCAGCACCGAGATCGTGCACACCTACACCGCGCACGATCTCGCCACGCTGCTGACCAATCTCTACGGCCGCAGCTTCGACCTGGGCCAGCCGGACAGCGAACAGCCGCTGCGCCGCTACGTTGAAAAACAGTTTTACATCGAAGGCCCGGACCACAAGCGCCTGCCGCTGCAATGGGTAGGCATGAAGGCCGATGCCGACAGCGTCGTCATCTTCCAGGAAATCAAGGGCGTAAAGCTGGCGCCGGCCGCTCGCATCCACAACGCCTTGCTGATAGACTTCCAGCCATCGCAAAAGAACACAGTCAACCTGCAAGCCGATGGCCCTATCCAGACTCTCATCTTCGATCAAGGCAGCATCGATCAAACCACCCGTTAAAAGGCTGCTGCCGCTGGCGTTGCTGGCGATAGGCGTGGCGCATGCCGACGCGCATGCCGACGATATCCTGCAAAGGGTGATCGTCGACGGTTCGCGCGCCAGCCAGCTGGGCGTGGCCGACGCGGCCAGCGCCGGCAGCGTGTCTCAGCAGGAGCTGGCCGCGCGCACCGTCTACCGTCCCGGCGAAATCCTCGAAGCGGCGCCCGGCCTGATCGTCAGCCAGCACAGCGGCGAAGGCAAGGCCAACCAGTTCTACCTGCGCGGTTTCAACCTGGACCACGGCACCGACCTGCGCACCACCGTCGACGACATGCCCGTCAACCAGCGCAGCCACGCGCACGGCCAGGGCTGGACCGACCTGAACTTCCTGATCCCGGAACTGGCGGTGCGGCTCGACTACAAGAAAGGCCCCTACTCCGCCGAGGAAGGCGATTTCGCCTCGGCCGGCACGGCGTCCGTGGTGTATGCGAACCGCCTGCTGCAAGGCGTGGCGACGGTGTCCGCCGGCCAGCACAGCTACGGCCGCGCGCTGCTGGCCGATTCCATCGAAGCCGGCAACGGCAGCCTGCTGTACGCGGTCGAAGCGCTGCACAACGACGGCCCGTTCACGCATCCGGACGACTATCAGAAGCTGAACGCCGTGCTGCGCTACAGCGAAGGCTACGCCAACAACGGCTTCAACGTCAGCCTGATGACCTACCGCGCCGACTGGAACTCGACCGACCAGATCCCGCTGCGCGCCGCGCAGGACGGCCAGATAGGCCGCAACGACGCCATCGACCCGACCGACGGCGGCAAATCGCATCGCTACAGCCTGTCCGGCGCCTGGCGCCGCACCACCGACGACAGCGCGTCCAGGGTCAACGCCTACGTCATCGCCAACCAGCTGGACCTGTATTCCAACTTCACCTACTTCATGGACGACCCGGTGCACGGCGACCAGTTCGCGCAGCCGGACAAGCGCGTCACCAGCGGACTGAATGCGAGCCACAGCTGGCACCATCACACGGACACCGGCAACAGCGAGACCACCATCGGCCTGCAGCTGCAAAACGATAACATCTTCAACGGCCTGCTCAGCACACAAGCGCGCAAGACGCTGTCGGTCACCCGCGAAGACCACATCGTCGAATCCAGCGCCGGCTTGTATGTCGAGAACAGCACGCGCTGGAACAACGCCTTCCGCACCGTGGCCGGCGCCCGCGTCGACAGCTACCGCTTCGACGTGCGCAGCGACCTCGCCGCCAACACCGGCAAGGCCAGCGACCACCTGGTCAGCCCCAGCCTGAGCCTGATCTACGGACCGTGGCAGACGGCCGAACTGTATGCCAACATCGGCAACGGCTTCCACAGCAACGACGCGCGCGGCGTCACCATCCGCGTCGATCCGAAGACCGGTGACGCCACCGGCAAGGTCTCGCCGCTGGTGCGTTCGCGCGGCATGGAGCTGGGCGCGCGCAGCACATGGCTGCCGGGCCTGCAAACCTCGTTGTCGGTGTACCGCCTGGATTTCGATTCGGAGCTGACCTATGCCGGCGATGCCGGCACCACCGAAGCGGGACCGCCGAGCCGCCGCTACGGGGTGGAATTCTCGAACTATTACAAGCCGTTGAAATGGCTGTCCATCGACCTGGACCTGGCCTATGCGCGCGCACGCTCGCGCGGCGATCTGCCGGAAGGGAGCTACATCCCCGGCGCCATCGAAGGTACCGGCCAGCTGGCGGTCACGGTCGATGATGGCGGCCCCTATTCTGGCTCGTTGAAGCTGCGCTTCTTCGGCCCGCGTCCGCTCATCGAGGACAACAGCGTGCGCTCGAAGCAAAGCCTGACGCTGAACGGCCGCCTGGGCTGGAAGATCAAAAAGGGATTGACGCTGGAGTTGGAAGCCTTCAACCTGACCAATCGCCGCGACTCCGCCATCGACTACTACTATGCGTCGCAGCTGAAGGGCGAAGCGGCGCCGGTCGACGACATCCACTTCCACCCCATCGAATCGCGCTCGCTGCGCGCGATCCTGATCAAGAACTTTTAACGCGGCTCGTTCAGCATCGGGAAACCGCGCTGGTGCCACACCGGGTAAGCCGGTGATACGTCGCTGGCCGCTTCCAGCAGCGCGTTCTGCTCGGCCGTCAGGCGCCAGCCGGTGGCGCCGATGTTATCGATCAGCTGCCGCTCGTCGCGCGCACCGATGATCACGCTGGAAATGGTCTTCTTCCCCAGCAGCCAGTTCAGCGCCACCTGCGGTATCGTCTTGCCGGTCTGCTCCGCCACCACATCCAGCGCGTCGACGATTTTGAACAGCCGCTCCTCCTCGAAATGCGGGCCGGTGCCGGCGATGTCGTGCGCGCGGGTGCCGGGCTTGGCCGGCTGGCCGCGACGGATCTTGCCGGTCAGCTTGCCCCAGCCCAGCGGACTCCAGACCATCGCGCCCACGCCTTGGTCGGCCGCCAGCGGCATCAGCTCCCACTCGTAGTCGCGGTTCAGCAGCGAGTAGTAGATTTGATGCGCGACGTGGCGCGGATAGCCGTAGCGGTCCGACACGGCCAGAGACTTCATCATGTGCCAGCCGGAGAAATTGGAACCGCCGATGTAGCGCACCTTGCCGTCGCGGACCAGTTGGTCGAGCGTGGCCAGCGTTTCCTCGACCGGCGTATTGTTGTCCTGTCCGTGCAATTGCAGCAGGTCGATGTGATCGACTTCCAGCCGCTGCAGGCACTGGTCGACCGCGTCGATCAAATGCTGGCGCGAGGAGCCGAAATCGTTGGCGCCTTGTCCGGTGGGGAAGGTGACTTTGGTGGAGATCAGCAAGCGGTTGCGCTTGCCCTTGATGGCCTGGCCCAGGATCTTCTCCGCCAGACCGTCCGAATAGACGTCGGCGGTATCGAACATCGACACGCCGTGTTCAAGGCAGACGTCGATCAGGCGGGAGGCGCCGCCAGCGTCCGTGCTGCCCCAGGCTTTGAAGAAGTCGTTGCCGCCTCCAAAAGTGCCGGTGCCAAAACTAAGTTCCGGCACGCGCAGACCGGATTTTCCGAGACGATTATGCTCCATCACCACCCTCCAAAAGAAACGCGCCACGGCAGGGGTGGCGCGTTGGTTCTGGATTGTAGCGCGGGCTGGAAAATCCCGCCGCGCAGTCTGGCTCCTATCCCCGGATCAGAACTCTTCCCACTCGCCGCTGGAGGTGGCGGCGGCGCTGGACTTGAGTTTCTGCGTCGCTGCGGGAGCCGGCTTGGCGGCCGGCTTGACGCGCGGCTTGGGCAGCGTGGCAACGGTGGCGGTGCGCACCGGACGTGCAGGCGCGGGCGCAACGTAGGCGGCATGCGAGGCGTTGATCTTGAACGCGCTGACCGCGCGTTCCAGCGTATCGGCCTGGTCGCGCAGGGCTTGCGCGGCGGCGGCGGTTTCTTCCACCAGCGCCGAGTTCTGCTGCGTGGTTTCGTCCATCTGCGTCACCGCCGAGTGCACCTGGGCGATGCCGTCGTTCTGTTCCTGCGTGGCCGCGCTGATCTCGCCGACGATGTCGGTCACCTGCTTGATGCTGGCGACCACTTCCTGCATCGTGGTACCGGCCTGCTCCACCAGCTTGGTGCCGGAACCGACCTTCTCCACCGAGTCGTCGATCAGCGCCTTGATTTCCTTGGCCGCCGCAGCCGAGCGTTGTGCAAGGTTGCGCACCTCGGTCGCCACCACGGCGAAGCCGCGACCCTGTTCGCCGGCACGCGCCGCTTCCACGGCGGCGTTCAGCGCCAGGATGTTGGTCTGGAAGGCGATGCCGTCGATGACCGAGATAATGTCGACGATCTTGCGCGACGATTCATTGATCGAACCCATGGTGATCACCACCTGGTCCACCACGGTGCCGCCCTGCGCCGCCACGTCCGACGCCGAACGCGCCAGCTGGTTGGCCTGGCGGGCGTTGTCGGCGTTCTGGCCGACGGTCGAAGTCAGTTGTTCCATGCTGGCGGCGGTCTGTTCCAGCGCCGCGGCCTGCGACGAGGTGCGCTGCGACAGGTCGCCGGTGCCGGCCGCGATCTGCTGCGAAGCCGAGCCGACGGCGGTGGTCGAGGCGCGCACGGTGTCGATGACGCCGGCGATCTGCTCCAGCAGCTTGTTGAAGGCGACCGCCGTGTGGCCGACTTCGTCCATGCGTTCGATCTTGATCTGGCGGGTCAGGTCGAGCGACTGGCTCACGTCTTCCAGCGTGTCGCGGATCGATGCCAGGCTGCCCTTGATGATGACATACAGCTGCCAGGCCAGCGCGCCGGTGACCAGCAGGCCCAGGACGATCACGCTCACCATCAGGCGGAAGGCGAAGTTGTAGGCCGCGATACTCTCGTCGCGCACATTGGCGATCAGCTTGTTGTTGTATTCGATATGGTCGTCGAAGCCCTTCTTGACGGCGGCGGCGGACGCCGCCAGCGGCGTGCCGGCCTGCAGCGTGGCGCGCACGGCGTCCATGTCGCCGGCATGGGCGCCGGCCACGAATGGAATCAGCGCCTGGCGGTAGGCGGCCATGTTGGCGCGGTCCGCGTCCAGCATCTTGCGGTCGGTCTCGTCGAAGATGTTATTTTTTTCATAATTATTGAGAATCTCGTCGAACTTGGCGTGGGCATCGTTATATGCCTTGTCCAGCGCGGTCTTGTCGGCCAGGTTGGAGAACACCGACAGGCGATAGCCGGCCAGGCGGCTGTCGGCCAGCGAGCCCTTGGCCAGGTTCAAGCCGGCGATGCTGGGGATCAAGCGGGTCTGGACCATATCCAGGCGCTGCTGCGCGCGCGACAACTGGGTCAGTCCGGTAATGCCAACGAATATCAGCGCTAGCAACGCCAACGACAGTGTCAAAATCAAGCGCTTTGTAATAGTCATGGTGACTTTTCTCATGAAAGTGATGGAGGAACTGGCCATCTGTGCAGCCTGAACGCAGTATAACGGAACAGTGTTACCGCTAGATAACTATGAACAGATTTACGCTGCATTGCACCCAAAATGCAACGCATGCATAAAGCATCCGACTCAGGCCTCAGACTTAAGCCGCATACACGCGGAAGCCGTGCGTGCCGTCGCGCGCCAGTTGCGCGACCAGCCCGAACTCCCAGTCGAGGTAGGCCTGCATCGTCTCGGCGAGGTTGTCGGTGCCTTCGTAGGGACGGCGGTAGCGGTCGATCAGCGGCGAGGCCAGCCTCGTCGTGCCGGACGCCAGTGGCAGGCCGGCGCCGGCCCAGGCATCGGTTCCGCCGGCCAGCACCAGCACCGCCAGGTCCGTCAATGCGCGCAAGTCGGCCGCCGCGTGGCACGCCAACCGGCCGCTGCCGCTGGCAAGCACGTAGCGCCGCGCGCCGGCAGGCAGCTTGTGCAGCGCCGCAGCCAGGTCGGAGCGCAGCGCGAACCAGGCGCCGGGGATGTGGCGTTTCTGATAACCGGCGCCGGACTGAAAGTCCAGCACCACGGTATCGTCCAACGCTTCGTCTAGCCATTTCGACAATGTTGCAGCGTCGACCTGCTCCACCACAGGCTGCGGCGGCAGCTCGGCGGTCCACGCGGTTGTCAGATTGAAGTCGCCGGCCCGCAAGCCATCGACCACATACACCTCATGGTTCATCTGGCGCAGCCAGTGCGCGGTCAGGTTGGCGCGCACGCCGTCGCTGTCGGCCAGCACGATGCGCGCGCCGCGCACCGGCGCGAACTGCTCGGTTTCCTGCACCAGCTGGCCGCCGGGGGCTGAGCGGAAATGCGCCAGGCGGCCGTGGCGAAATTCCTCGGGACTGCGGATATCGAAGTAGTAGTTGGTGCGGGCGGTATCGGCAAACAGCGCCGGCAGCTGCCCGGACGCGAGACGCAGCACACCGGTGCGGTCGGCCAGCGCCCTGGCCGACCGGGCCGCCGCCGCGCGCGCGGCCTCGGACACGGCCGGATAACTGCGCGACTGGCCGTGCTCAAGCCGTTGCCGCGCCAGCGTCCAGCCTATCGTGCCGTTGCGCAGCGCCGCCACCGGATTCGGCACGCCCGCATTGATCAGCGACTGCGTGCCGATGATGCTGCGGGTGCGGCCGGCGCAGTTGACGATGATGCGGGTGGCCGGATCGGGCGCCAGCTCGCGCACGCGCAAGGCCAGTTCGGCGCCCGGCACGCTGATGCTGCCGGGGATGCTCATGGTCCGGTACTCGTCATAGCGGCGGGCGTCGAGAATGACGATATTCTCGCCACCGTCGATCAAGGCCTGCACTTCCTGCGCGGCCAACGACGGCGTGTGCCGTTCGGCCTCCACCAGCTCGCCGAATGCCTTGCTGGGCACATTCACGTCGCGGAACAATTCGCCGCCACCGTTGTGCCAGCCGGCCACGCCGCCGGCCAGCAACGACACATCGGTATAGCCCAGCCGGCGCAAGCGGTCCGCCGCCACCGCGGCCAGCCCTTCGCCGCCATCCAGCAGCACGACAGGCACGTCACGGCGCGGCAGTTTGGTGTAGGCGTCCAGCTCGATGCGGCCCACAGGAAAATTGGCGGCGAACAGCGGATGGGCCTGGGCGTGCGGGTCTTCCTCGCGCACATCAAGCAGCGCGATTTCGCGTCCGGCAAGCAGTTGCTCGCGTACTTGCTGCGTCGTGCGGAGAGGGAAATCTGAATTCTTGGTCATGGGTTCGATGTTAAACCGGCCGGCGAAGCGGCCACACTAATTAATCCGCATATTCAAATACGAAACCATTCGTTCGCCTGCGCGCGGGGCAATCCTACAATCATACGATACCCAAACCAGGAAAGCCGTTCATGACCACGCAACGCCGCACCATTCTCTCTTTGCTTGCCCTGCTGCCGCTGGCCGCCCTGCCCGCGCGGGCGCAAAAGCCCGCGGGCACGCTGCGCATCGGCTACCAGAAGTCCTCGACGCTGCTGACCGTGCTGAAAGTGCGCGGCCAGCTGGAACAGGACCTGGCGCCGCTGGGCGTCAAGGTGAGTTGGCACGAATTCTCCAGCGGCCTGCCGCTGCTGGAAGCGCTCAATGTCGGAGGCGTCGACCTGAGCGCCGACGTGGCGGACACGGTGCCGGTGTTCGCCCAGGCGGCCGGCGCGCAGCTGACCTATTTCGCGCAGGAGTCGCCATCGCCGTCGGCGCAGGCGATCGTGGTGCGCGCCGATGCGCCGTTCAACAGCGTGGCCGACCTCAAAGGCAAGAAGATCGCGCTGACCAAGGCAGCGGGCAGCCACTACCTGCTGATCGCGGCGCTGGAAAAAGCGGGATTGCATTTCAAGGACATCGAGCCGGCCTACCTGACGCCGGCCGACGGCCGCGCCGCCTTCGAACGCGGCAGCGTCGCCGCCTGGGTGACATGGGACCCGTATCTGGCCGGCGTGCAGCGCCAGTCGCCGGTGCGCATCCTGGCCGATGGCCGCAACGTCGCAGACTACCAGCGCTACTACCTGGCCTCGACCAGCTACGCCTTGGCGCATCCCGACGTGCTGGCCGTCGTCTTCGACGCCTTGCGCAAGACCGGAACGTGGGTAAAGCAATCGCCCAAGGAAGCGGCCGAGCTGCTGGCGCCGGTCTGGGGGCTGGATGCGAAAACGGTGGAACTGGCCAACAGCCGCCGCAGCTACGATGTGCGTCCGGTGTTGAAGGAAGCGCTGGGAGAACAACAGCGCATCGCCGACGCCTTCTTTGGCGAAGGTCTGCTGCCGCGCAAGCTGGACGCCACGGCGGTGCCGCTGTGGCGCAGATAGTTTTCAGTACGGATGAGCAGGTATGCGATAAACGTGGGCTAGCGTACAGCCGGCAAGGGGTATGGAAGTCAGAATGAGGTCATGGATATCTCACGCCTCCGCCGCAAACCGCCCGCCGCAGCCTATGCCCTGCATCGGCAAATGGCGGCCGTCAGTCGCAGCATGTCTGCCGCTACGGTCGAGGAATCGATGATGGCGAACAGGTGGGCGGTCGCCTGGTACAAACTGGTGCAGCGCAAACTGGATGAGCTCCAGCAGGCACCCAGGTATCTGCATTAGGCGGCGACATAGCAGCCACCGGCGCGCTGCTCCATGGCGCCGCGATCGAGCACGATGACGGTACCGCGGCGATATTCGATCAGGCCCTCTTCCTGCAGCTTGCCGGCGCAGCAGGTGATGCTTTCGCGGCGCACGCCGAGCATGTTGGCGATCATTTCCTGGGTTACTTTCAATTCGTTCGACTGCGAGCGGTCCAGGCGTTCCAGCAGCCAGCGGCACAGGCGCTGTTCGATGCTGCCGTGACGCACGCCGGCGACGGTTTGCGCCAGCTGCGCAAACAGCGCGCTGGTATGGCGCATCAGTTGCTGGGCCAGCGCGCCGCCGCCGAAGAATGCCGTGCGCAGCACCGCCCCCTTGATGCGGTAGCCGTAGCCGGCGCTTTGCACCACCGCCGAGCAGTTGGCCCGTTCGGTTTCATACATCGATACGCCGACCACGCCTTCGCGGCCGACCACGGCGATCTCGCTGGCGCCGCCGTCTTCCGTCACAAACTGCAGCGAGACGATGGCGTTGGTGGGAAAGTACGCGTAATCCATCTTTTCACCGAAGTCGAACAGGTGCTTGCCGGCGGCCAACGGCACCAGTTCCAGGTGCTCGAACAGGCTGATCAACTCCTCGCGCGACAGGGCACGCAGCAGCTCGTTCTGCTGGGCGCCGATCAGGCTGACGGCCGGGTTGACGCAGATCTCCGCCTGCATATTGGGTACGGCGTTACTGGATACGGAAGTACGGGTTGCTTGGTACATGGCGAGCCTCTATAGGTTGCAGATCGTTACCGACCTGATGAACACACTATATGCCCGCTATGTGCGCTGTACCCTAGGACGCCGTATGCGGCATATGTAGGTTAGTAACATAACACTATGTGGTCCCAGTCCTACGAGAATGACGCGCCGGCGTCAGCGGATCTCGATCTGGTAGCGGAAGCCCTCGGCCGGGCCGCGCGAGCGGCGCCACTCCAGCGGCTGGCGGTCGTAGCCGAACGCCAGCCGCTCGATCACCACCACCGGCTGGCCGGCCTTGAGCGACAGCGCCGCCGCGTCGCGGGCATCGGCCGCATCGACGGTCAGCGTTTCCTGGGCCGACGCGATCACCACGCCGCAGCGCTCCTCGTACATCGGGTACAGCAGATCGCCGAACTGCTCCGGCTCGATTTTCAGCAGCGGCGCGAAAGGCGCGCGCGGCAGCCAGATCTCCTCGATCAACACAGTCTTGCCATCCACCAGCCGCAAGCGATCCAGGCGTATCGCCTGCGCCGTCTTGGGCAGTCCCAGCGCGGCGGCAACGGCGGCCGGCGGCGGCGCCAGGCCTCGTTTCAGCACGCGTCCCTGCGGTACCTGCCGCGGATCGCCGTTGATCTGATGACGGAAGAAGCGGAACAGCGAGGCGTCGAACGTCGGCCTGCGCACGAAGGTCCCCCGCCCCTGATTACGCTCCAGCAGGCCGTCGGCCACCAGCGTTTCCACCGCCTTGCGCACAGTGCCGATCGCCACGCCGTACATCCTGGTCAGCTCGGTCTCGGTGGGTATCGCCACGCCGACCTGCCATTCGCGGCGCGTGATCCTCGCCACCATGTCGTCGCGCAGCCGCTGGTACAGGGGCAGGCGGTCGTCGTATTCCAGTTTGATGGCATTCATGGATTGCTCTGTATGACTATAGATATGGATATCCATACTTTAGCATATCGATTCTTGTTGACAGGTTTTAATCCGGGGCCTAAGATTCATTTAAACATATATATGTTTAAATGAATAAAACAAGGAGACGCACATGTTTAGCTGGTATCGCCAGGTGTCCAAACTCGAACGCAAGACGTTCTGGGCATGTTTCAGCGGCTGGGGGCTGGATGCCCTGGACGTGCAGATGTTTACACTCGCCATTCCCGCCCTGATCGCGGCGTTCGGGCTCGACAAAACCCAGGCCGGCTTGATCAGCGGCGTCACGCTGGTGTCGTCGGCGTTGGGTGGCTGGTTCTGCGGCGCGGTGTCCGACCGCATCGGCCGCGTGCGCACGCTGCAACTGACCATCCTGTGGTTCTCCGTGTTCACCTTTCTCTGCTCGTTCGCGCAGACCTTCCCGCAACTGCTGGTGCTCAAGGCGCTGCAAGGCTTCGGCTTCGGCGGCGAATGGGCGGCAGGCGCGGTGCTGATGGCCGAAACCATGCGCAACGAACACCGCGGCAAGGCCATGGGGACCGTGCAGAGCGCATGGGCGGTCGGCTGGGGCGGCGCGGTCATTCTTTATACGGTGCTGTTCTCGTGGCTGGCGCCGGACATGGCCTGGCGCGTGATGTTCGTCATCGGCCTGCTGCCGGCGCTGCTGGTGGTCTATGTGCGCCGCTCGATACCCGAACCGGAACGCCGCGCCGCCCCGCCGGCAAGCGCCGACAGCGTGCCGCTGGTGGGCATCTTCTCCCCCGCCCTGCTGAAAACGACGTTGCTGGGCAGCCTGCTGGGCATGGGCGCGCACGGCGGCTACTACGCGCTGATGACCTGGCTGCCCACTTATCTGAAGACCGAACGACATCTATCCGTGCTGAGCACCGGCGGCTATCTCGCGGTCATCATCATCGCCTTCTGGTTCGGCTGCATCACCAGCGCCCAACTGCTGGACCGCATAGGCCGGCGCCGCAACGTCGCCCTGTTCGCCCTCTGCTCGACGGTGACGGTGCTGATCTACTTGATGATACCGTTGACGAATATTGAGATGCTGGTGCTTGGCTTCCCGCTGGGCTTCTTCGCGGCCGGCATACCGGCCAGCCTGGGCGCGCTGTTCAACGAACTGTATCCCGCCCATATCCGCGGCGCCGGCGTGGGATTCTGCTATAACTTCGGGCGTATCGCCTCGGCCGGTTTCCCGGTGCTGGTGGGCTACATGAGCAAATCCATGCCGCTGGGCGAGGCGATCGGCATCGACGCCGCCATCGCCTACGGCCTGGTGGTGCTGACGGTGCTGATGCTGCCGGAAACCCGCGGCCGCAAGCTCGACGCCATTCCAGCGTGAGGAGGCCCGCATGAACCGCCGCCAGTTTCAATCAGCCGCCTTCCTGGCTACACTCAGCGCCTGCTCCATTTTCAAGAGACCGACCACCATGTACGCCATCGACTGCCACGCGCATGTCTTCCTGCACAACCTGCCGATGCCCGACAAGCGCCGCGCGCCCTCCGGCTACGACGCGCCGCCGGAACAATTCCTCGCGCTGCAGGACGCCAACGCCGTCACCCACGGCGTCATCGTCCAGCCCAGCTTTCTCGGCACCGACAACAGCTATCTGGTCGACGTATTGCGGCGCTATCCGCGGCGCCTGCGCGGCATCGCCGTCGTCAAGCCCTCCATCGCCGACGAGGAGCTCGACGCGCTGCATCAGGCCGGCGTGATGGGCATACGCTTGAATCAGGTGGGTTTGGCCGCGCCGGACTTTGCCGCGCCCGCGTGGCGCAGCCTGCTGCAACGCCTGCAGCAGCGCGGCATGCAGGTCGAGGTGCATCAGACCGCCCGCGAACTGCCGCCGCTGATCGCGCCCTTGCTCGACGCCGGACTCAATGTCGTCGTCGATCATTTCGGCCGTCCCGATCCGGCGCTCGGCATCGACGATCCGGGATTCCGCTACCTGCTGGCACAGGGCGCATCCAGGCGGCTGTGGGTCAAGCTCTCGGGCGCATATCGCAATGGCGCCAACGGCCGGGGCGAGGTAGTGGCGCTGCAGGCCATGCCGCTGCTGCGCGAGCACCTGGGCCTGGAGCGGATGATGTGGGGCAGCGACTGGCCCCACACGCTGTTCGAGAAGACCGCCAGCTACGCCGGGCAACGGCAGCTGCTGGCACAGTGGCTGCCGGACGAGCAGGAGCGCCGGCGCGTACTGTGGGATACGCCGGCGCAACTATTCGAATTTACACCTTGAATTTGAAGCGGGACGCTTCCTCGACCAGCCGTTCGTCGCGGCTGCGCAGGCGGCCGGGATTGCGCCGGTGCTCCGGCTCGGCCACCACGCGCTGGATCACTTCCTCGGGCACGCCGCGATGGCTGAGGTAGGCTGCGGCGCTGTCGGCACCTTTACGGTCGGCAACTTCAATGCCGGCTTCGACGACTTCGGCGCCGACGTAATCAGGGCGGAAAGTATGGGTGGTGGACATCGCAGCCTCCGGGCCAGTGGATATGGTAAGACACCATACTGCGATTGTATAGCAGCCTGCACCGTGCGTTGTAGCACTCTGGGAAAGAAAGCTGCTCCCATGTGCGCCAGTGCACGGTGCGCCGTGGCGCAAGCTGGCAACATGATGGCACTAAAGCACTCTTTTTTAAATACCATCATGCAAGTCCAGACCAAGACCTCAGATTACCGCAGCCTCCGCACCATCAATCCGCAGCATGCGCCGGAAGTCCGCTTCTGGGCGCGCGAGTTCGACGTGCCGCCGTCCAAGCTGATCGAAGTGGTGCGCGAGGTGGGCCGCAACGTCGGCGAAATCCGCAAACGCTTCGAACAGTAATTACTGCGCCGGCGACGGCACGCCCTGCGGCGCCTGGCCGCTGTGCGGTATCAGCCAGCCGCCGTCGGCCAGCCAGTCGGCCAGGCGATCCGGCCAGTGCACGTCGGACAGCCGCTCCGAACGCTGACCCATGTTGAAGGCGTGGTCGGTCTCCGCATACATATGCAGCTCGGCCGACACGCCCGCCGCCACCAGCTGCTGATACAGGGCTATGGCCGGCGGCGCGCAGCACTTGTCCACCGATCCCGCGACGATGAAGGCCGGCGGCGCGTTCTGCACGGCCTTGGCCGGCACCCCCAGCGGACCGGGATAGACCAGCACCTGGAAGTCAGGCCGCGCGCTCAGTTTGTCGATGGCGTCCGCCGTTCCTGCCGGCGCCGGATTGTCGGCCACCAGCGACACCAGCTCGCCACCGGCCGAGAAGCCCATGATGCCGAGCCGGTTCGGATCGATCTTGTACTCCGCCGCATGCGCCCTCACCCAGCGCACCGCGCGCCGCAGGTCGGCCGCCGCATCGTTCTCGATGCTGTAGCTCGAACCCTGGTCGCGCGCCAGCCGGTACTTCAGCACGAAGGCGGTGACGCCGGAACGGTTCAGCGACTTGGCCGCCACCAGCCCCTCGTTGTTCCACACCAGCATGCGATGGCCGCCGCCCGGCACCACGATCACGGCGGCGCCGTTGGCGTGGCGCGGATCGGCCTTGACCACGGTCAGCGACGGATCGTGGATATTGCTGACGTAGGTGTTCTGCACCGTCTCCGGCTCGTTGTGGCGCTTCTCCGAGCCCGGCGCGCCGTTGGGCCACAGTTGAACGGCCTGCTGCGCGCCCGCCTGCGCGCACAACAGCAAGAGCGCCAAGCCGAATTTGTTAATGCCCATTGAAGCCTCCCGCGGCGTAAAGGGTATGGTGAGTCAGGATGAACAGCGTACCATCGCCGTCGCCGCCGAAGATCAATTGCAGCGGACGTTCTGGCACATCGATGCGGCCGATCTCCTTGCCGTCCGGCGCGTAGACGAATACCTGGCCGTTGGCCACGTAGACGTTGCCGGCCTTGTCCACGGCCACGCTTTCGCCGCCCCGGTTGGCGACCTGTTTCAAGTCGCCGATGCCGCCGCCCTGCCCGATCACGCCGCTGAAGGTGCGGTTCTCGGAGCCGTTGGTGAACACCACGCGGCCGTTGGCGCCGGCCGCCACCAGGCCATGCGTGTCGAGCGTGTCGGAGAAGCGGTAGCCGAGGTGATTGGCCGGGCCTTGCTGGAACACGCGGTAGGCCGGCATCACCAGGCTGCCGTCCGGCGACACGTACTCGCGCTTCTTCGGCAACGCCACATCGCGGGCGAACATCTCGGCCAGCGTGGTGAACTCGTAGGTGTCAGGGTTCAACTGGTCGCGGAACTCGCCGTTCTGCCAGAAGTTGACCGGTACCACGGTGCGTGCGCCAGCGTGGGCGGTGACCGGCGTCGGCTTGATCAGCGTCAGCGGGCCGGCCGGCTGGTCCGGGTGGAACGAGTAGACCGTGCCTTCGGAACCGTGCGAGGACAGCACCATCAGCGCGCCGCTCTTGTCGAAGGCCAGGTTGATCGCATCCAGCGGCGCGTCGCGCACCACCATCATGCCGTCGGCCTTGGACCAGCTGTAGATGCGCTGGAAGCGGCGGTCCACGAAATAGAGCTTGCCCTTGGCGTCGACCGCCGCACCGGCGATCGAATAGAAATCGCCTTCGAGCTTGTCGACCTTGACGCCGGCGCCGACGCCTGCTCCGGCCAGGGCTGGCGCGGCTGCGGCAGCGGGACCGGAGGCGCCGATATCCAGCGAAGCGAACTCGCGTTCGCGCACTTCCAGCTTGTGCGTGACGTCCTGCAGGGCGTTCTCATACGGGTACTTGGTGACGCGCAGATAGGTGTCGCAGCCGTTGTCGTCGCAGGTGGCGTAGCCGCTCTCGCCGTTGACGTGCACATTGCGGAAGCGGATGCCGCTGGAATTACTCAGCTTGACCGCCGACGGCGCAGGCTTGATCGAACGCGTGACGCGGTAGGCATGGTAGTTGGCGAACAGCAGATTCTTCGAATTGCGGATCTCCAGCGACACCGAGTCCATGCCGTCGCGCACTTCCTCCTCGGTTTGCGGCGCCAGGAATTCCCAGTTCTCCACGCCGTCCAGCACGATCTCGGCGCGGATGTGGTGTTCGGCCGACAGTTCGTACACCTTGCCCGGCGTCTTGGTGTTCGACACGTAGAAGCCCGCCTGCGCGAAGGTGCTCGGCGTCCAGCAGGCGACGAAGGTGCCGCCGCCGCCGTCGGTCACCCAGATGCTCGGGTACTGGCGGTCCCAGTGTGCGGTCGGATCGAAGTCGGCCCGCTTCTGGTAAGGGTCGCGGCGCGTGCCGTCATACAGGCGCGTGCCGTGGCCGCCCTGGATGCGGATGTCGTCGACCAGCGAATCGGCGCCAGCCTTCCACAGCAGCGCCGTCGCGCGCGGATTGACTTCGCCGGTGGCCAGGCCGAAGCCGGTGACGATGGCGTCGCCGCCCTTGGCGCTTTCCAGCAGCGCTTTCGGGCCATCGACGCCGGCGTACAGCGGCGAGCCGTTCGGCAGCACCAGCTGCGTCAGGCCCGGATGCAGGCCGATGAGCACCGTGTCCGGCTTCATGCGGATGGTGTCGTTGACGACGTAGAAGCCCAGCGGCAGATACACCACGCGCTTGCTGTCGATGGCCTTCTGGATCGCCGCCGTGTCGTCGGCCACGCCGTCGCCGACGGCGCCGAAGCTGTGCACGTTGACCCATTCGGTACTTGGCGGCAGCGTGCGCATGACCTGGCGCGGCGCGGCCGGCAAGGCTTTCAACGGTTCCATCTTGATGATGGTGGCGAACTGCCCGGTGCTGCCCAGGCCGGGCAGCACCAGGCCGTAGCTGAATTCCCTGACCGCGTAGGTAGAACCTGTGCCGGCGATGGTCTTGCCGCTGTCGCGGAAGCGCGCGAACACCGGCGTGTTGCGGGCCACGGCGTGGTCGAAGCCGACCTGCGTGTAGACGTTGCCCTCGTTGCTGATGACCACCGCCGCCTTCGACACATTCTCGAAGCGCACGTCCTTGCCCCACAACCAGTCACCGTAGCCGCGGTCGATCTCGATGCCGACCGGCGTGTTGCGGATGCTGGTGTTGATCAGCGTGAGTCCCGCCTCATGCTCGCGGATGGCGGCGTCGCGCTGGCCTTCGAAGGTCGAGTCCATCAGCGTGTACTGCCATGCCGGCGACGTCTTCTCGGACAGGATGCCGTAACGGCCGCCGTAGAATTTCAGGTCGAAGCTCTCGTTGCCGACCTGGTAGATGCCGGCCAGGCCGGAGCCGATATGGAAGTCGATATGGCTCAGGTAGGAGTGCTGCGCCGTGCGCAGGCGCACCGCCGCAGCAGCCGGATTGCCGTCGCCGATCTCGAAATCGACGTTGCTCAGCGCCGAATAAAACGTCGACGAGTTGGCGTCGCGTACCTTGTCGCTGAACGGCACGGCGCTGGCCACCGGTACCGGCACCTTGCCCACCGTGTACTGGTCGCCGCCGGTGAACACGATCATGTTGCCGACGCCCTTCTGGAAACCCGGCGTGCGCGCGCCGAGCACGAACACCGGCCGCGTCGGGCCGACGCCGTACAGGCGCACTGATAGCGGTACCAAAATTGAGCGAGAAATGCGGTACCGGCCCGATGGCAGGAACACCACGCCGCCCTCGCCTTTGTTGGCGGCGCTGGTGACGGCCTGCTGGATGGCGTCGGTGTCGTCGGCCACGCCGTCGCCCTTGGCCTGTACTTTCACGGCGCGCGGGTCGTCCGGCATGGTCTGGTAGGCGGAGATCGACGCGGCTTGCACAGCAAGCGGCGCGCACAGAACGGCGACCGCGGCAACGAGAGCGCGGGTCATTGGGAGTTTCATCATTTGTTATCCAATCAAGGCGGAGAGGAGCAACACGAAAATCAGTCCGAAGACGCCGACCAGCGTCTCCATCAAAGTCCACGAGCGGAAGGTATCCTTCAGCGACAGGCCGAAGTATTCCTTGAACATCCAGAAGCCGGAATCGTTCACGTGGCTGCACATCAAGCTGCCGGCGCCGATCGCCAGCACCATCAAACTCGGATCGATGCCGGACGACTGCACCACCGGCGCGACGATGCCGGCCGCCGTCAGGCCGGCCACGGTGGCCGAGCCCAGACACACGCGGATCAGCGTCGCCACCAGCCAGCCCAGCACCAGCGGCGGCACCGGCAGGCTGCCGAGCTGCTTGCCCAGTTCGGTGCTGACGCCGGAATCGACCAGCACCTGCTTCAGCGCGCCGGCGCCGGCGATCACCAGCAGGATGGGCGCGATGTCGCGCAGCGCATCCTGGGCGCCGGCCATCAGCTTGGGCAAACTCTGGCCGCGCGCCAGCCCCAGCGTGACCACGGCGGCGGCCAGCGCGATCAGCATGACGATCATCGGATTGGCCAGGAAGGCGATCAGCGACTTCAGCAGCGGGCTGTCCACCGGCACCAGCGTCAGCGCGGTGGCGGCGGCCAGCAGCCACACCGGCAGCAGCGCGGTGGCGAAGCTGTTGAACACGCCCGGCAGTTCGGCCTCGTCGCGCAGGCCGGTGCGGAACAGCGGCGCCGGCTCGCTATGGATGCGTTTCAGGCTCATCGCGAACACCGGCCCGGCGATGATCAGGGTCGGCACGGCGACGATCAGGCCGTAGAACAGCGTGCGTCCCATGTCGGCATGGAACTGCGCCACCAGCGCCGTCGGCGACGGGTGCGGCGGCAGGAAGCCGTGGGCGATCGACAGCCCGGCCAGCAGCGGAATGGCCAGCGCCACCGCCGGCCGTCCGCTCTGGTACACCAGCGAGAACACCAGCGGCACCAGCAGCACGAAGCCGACGTTGTAGTACAGCGGTATGCCGGCCACGAAGCCGGTCAAGGTCAGCGCCACCGGCATGCGGGCCGAGCCGAACACGCCGATCAGATAGCTGGCGATGCGCTGGGCCGCGCCGCTGTCGGCGATCAGCTTGCCGAACACGGCGCCCAGGCAGACGATCACGATCAGCGAACCGAGCAGATCGCCTATGCCCTTGTCGATGGACTTGGGAATGGCGTCCAGCGGCATGCCCAGCAGCAGCGCCGCGACCAGCGCCGCCACCACGAACGCCAGCAGCGGCTGTACCTTGCCCCAGGCGATCATCAAGGTCAGCAGTCCGACCGACAAGGCCACGGCCAGCATGCTCCACGCGGCGGGCGTCATTCCGAAGAACGACGCCAACGGACTAATCATAGTAGTCATCACCCGGACGGCTTAGAAGCTGTAACGCACGCCGGCGCGGTACACGCGGCCGAGCACGTCGTACAGCGTCGGGTTGATGGCGAAGCTCAGGTTGGCCTGGGGCGCCGCGGCCGGATCGACGTTGCCGATGTTGTCGATCTTGAAGTAGGCGGTGGTCTTCGCATTGACCTTGTAGGTGCCGCCGAGGTCGACGTAGAAGGCGCCCTTCATCTGGTTGTTGAAGATGGTCGGGTGGATCGTGGTCGAGACCGGGCAGTTGGTCTGGCACTCGATGAACTCGTTGCTGTAGACGCCTTTGCTGATCCAGCGTTCGGTCAGCATCAGCCCGTACTTGTCGGTGTCCCACGCTTGCGAGGCCAGGCCCTTCCACTTAGGCGTGCCGCCCAGGTTGTTGCCGGCGCCTTCGGACGGGATCGTGCCCACCACGCCGGGATCGGTCAGGAAGCTGATGGTGCGGGTGGCCAGCGCGCGGAAGGTCAGGCGGCCAGGCAAGCCGAAGTCCTTCAGGTTCATGCGGTAGGCCGCCTCGATGTCGTAGCCCTTGTTGCGCAGCGACGCCAGGTTGAACGCCTGCACCGTCACGTAGTTGTTGGTGGTGCTGGCACTGTTGAGCACCATCGCCGAGCAGATTTCCTTGTTGCCTGCCACGCACAGGTCGACTTCCTGCTGCGCCGACAAGGTCGAGATCACGCCGTTGACCTTGATGTCGAAGTAGTCGACCGAGGCGCTGAAGCCGGGCAGCCACTTCGGCTGGTTCAGCACCGCGCCGAACACGGTGTTGCGGGCGATCTCGGGGCGCAGGTTGGTGTTGCCGACCGTGCGCTGCTGGACCGTGATGGTGTTGCCCTGGTAGCTGACCACGTTGTTGACCACCACGGCGGCCGCATACAGTTCGCTCAAGTTCGGTGCGCGCACGTCTTTCGAGGTCACGGCACGGAAGCTCAGGCCGTCGACCGGGGTCTTCCAGCTGCCGCCGATCTTCCAGCTTTCCACGCTGCCGGAGGTGCTGTACTTGGTGCGGCGGTCGGCCACGTTCAGGTTGGCCTCGCCGAAGGTGGCGGACTTCAGCATCGGAACGTTCAGCTCGACGTAAGCTTCCTTGACGTCGTAGGTGCCCGAGGCATTGTGGTAGTTGCCGGCGTACCAGTTGTTGCCGACCGCCGTGTTCAGCAGCGGGTCGGCCGGATAGGCCGCCGTGTTCGGGCTGTCGGCGGAGACGCCGTTGCCGTATGGGTCGCCGGTCACGCTGTAGTGTTCGCGGCGGTACTCGGCGCCGGTCGCCACGGCGATCGGGCCGGCCCACGATTCAAACGGTTCGCCGTGCAGGTTGAAGCTGGCGACCTGCTGCGTTTGCTTGGTGTGCTGCTGCGGACCGTTGGCCGGTTCGATGTAGGCCATTGCCGCCGGATCGGCCGGCACGTCGCCGATGATGTTCAGCGGTACGCAACCGGAAGCGGCCGCCACCGGGTTGCGGCAGACGATGGTGCCGTTCGGGCCGCGCACCGCGTCGATGGCGGCGTTGTAGCGCGCATTGAGCGAGATGTCGTGGACGATGATGTCGGTCTTGTTCTGGCCATATTCGGCGTAGGCGTCATACGACCATTCCTTACCGGCCAGCTGGAAGCGGCCGTCGGCGCCCACCACCACGCGTTCCATCTGGCGGGTCGGGTGGACGTTGATGTTGCGCGGGAATTCGGCGTTGGCCGTGCCGTACTGAAAGCTGGTGATCTTGTTGGCGGCGCAGGCGGCCACGATGGACGCCGGCAGGAAGGGGTTGTCGCACTGTATCGTCAGGTTGGCGTTCTTGGCCGCGCCCGGGTTCGGCGAGAACACCGATTCGACCTTGCCGAAGTTGGTGGTCAGGTAGATCTCGTGGTCGGGATTGATGTCGAAGCCGACGCGGGTGTACGCCACCTGGCGCTTCAGGTCCATCGCCAGGTTGGTGCCGGCGCCGACGCTGCCGCTCAGGTCGCCACCGACGCAGAACGGGTTGACGCAGCCGGTCACCGCGCCGGTGCCGGTCGGCTTGCCGCCGCCACCGTAGTTGAACTGGTACGGCACGCCGCCGGGACCGAAGGCCGTGCCCTGCAGCGGGCCGTTGGTGATCAGGCCGTACTTGGCGTACTGGTATTGCTGGGCGTGATCGATGACGGTGTATTGCGGCTTGCCGTCGTTGGTCTGGGCCAGCGGACGGATCTGGTAGGCGGTGTTCTTGTACCAGGTGCCGCCGTTCGGGCCGACTTCGCCGAAGCCCGGCGAATCGATGCCCTTCTCGCGGCCGAACTCGCCGCTGACTGCGACGTGCAGGCGGTCGTCCATGAAGGCCTTGCCCCAGGCCGCCTGCACGGTGCCGTTGCGGTCGTCGTGGTAGGTGGTCTGGCCGCCTTCGACGTTGGCCTTGAAGCCTTCGAATTTCTTGTCGGTGACGAAGTTGACCACGCCGCCGATCGCGTCCGAACCGTAGGACGCCGAGGCACCGCCGGTGACCACGTCGACGCGCTTGACCAGCAGTTGCGGGAACTGGCTGACGTCGGTCACGCCGGTGACGTTGGCGCCCACCACACGCTGGCCGTCCAGCAGGGTCAGCGTGCGGATCGGGCCCAGGCCGCGCAGGCTCAGCGAGCTCAAGCCCTGGATGCCGCTGGAGGTGCTGTTGGTGCTGGTGGTGCGGCCGGTGCTGCCCTGCAGCGCCGGCAGCTCGGCGATGGTGTTGAAGATGTTGGGCTGGGCGTTCTTGGCCAGGTCGTCGGCGTTCAGCACGGTGGTCGGCGTCGGCTGGGTGAAGCCGCGCGAGGCGATGCGGGAGCCGGATACAGTCACCACGGTCTGCACCGGCGCGGCGTTGGCATCTGGGGCGGCATTGGCGTCCGCGTTGGGCGGGGTCTGGTCGCCCGGGGCGGCAGGGGCAGCGGCAGCGGCTTGCTGCGCGTGGGCCGGCATGGCGATCCAGCAGCAAGCGCTGGCCACGGCCAGGCTCATGATTGTGTTACGTGTACGCATTGTAGTCTCCTGCTATATTTTTATGAGGTAAGGGTCAACGTGCGGAATTTCTGACGGCTCCGCTACGCACTGCTTGCAACGCTGCCCGGCCCCGTCAAGCCAGACGGTATTCGGGCACTTTCAACTACCGATCTTGCCGGCGAGGATATGACGCACCAGCGTTTCCGGCGCATCGGCGATGTCCAGCGTGATGCCGGCCTCGTCCTGCTGCAGCGGTTCCAGGACATGCAACTGGCTGTCCAGCAGCGACAGCGGCATGTAATGACCGACACGCGCCTGCATGCGGTCGGCGATCAGTTCGCGCGCGCCGCTCAGGTGGGCGAAGCGCAGCGCCGGGTCGGCCGCGCGCAGCTGGTCGCGGTATTTGCGCTTCAGCGCCGAGCAGCCCAGCACCAGGCCGGTGTTCAGCAGCCGCGCGCTGTGGATCTGCCCGGCCAGGGCCTGCAGCCAATCGTGGCGGTCGGCATCGTCCAGGGCGACGCCGGCGGACATCTTGGCCACGTTGGCCGGCGGGTGGAACTGGTCGCCCTCGATATAGGGTACGCCAAGTGCGCCGGCCAGCGCCTGCCCTACGGTGCTCTTGCCGCAGCCACTGACACCCATCACTACCCAGCGGGTACTTTCCATCCAGCTCTCCAAGGCATGGCCAACGTTAAGTTAGCGCTAACATTATTGTTTTAAATAAATCGCGCCCGACTTCTACGCGATGGTCACAACGCAAAGATAGCGTTATCATTTTTAGTGACTTTAGACTAATGGGAAAATTTGTAAAGAAGTATTGATACTGCGATGCAGCATAAGAAGGCCGGCCACCAGATCCATATCCGGCTGGCGGCGGGCTATGGCGGCGCAGCATGGGGCCGACTGGACTAAAGACAGGTGTTGCGGGGCCGCCACTGCGATAGCATCGGCAATCGCTACCGGAGCACTGCCATGACCTCACTTCTGTCCCGCCTGCCGGCCATCCTGCTGCTGGCCGCATCGACACTGGCGCACGCCGCCGCGCCGCAGGTGCGCACGCAGGCGCCCGGCTTTTACCGCATGATGCTGGGCGACTTTGAAATCACCGCGCTGTCCGACGGCACGCACGCCTTCCCCATCGACAGCGTGATGACCCATATCGCGCCGGCGCAAATCGCCTCGGACCTGGACCAGGCCGAACTGCGCCAGCCGGTGCAAGGCTCGATCAATGCCTTCCTGGTCAACACCGGCAGCAAGCTGATCCTGATCGATGCCGGCGCCGGCCAGCTGTATGGCGATTGCTGCGGCAAGCTGGTGGACCACCTGCGCGCGGCAGGCTACCGGCCCGAGCAGGTCGACGAAGTGCTGGCCGGTCCGGGCCACACGCCGGGCCACGCAATGTACCTGGTGAGCAGCCGCGGACAACAGTTGCTGGTCTGGGGCGACATCGTCCACGTGTCGGCGATCCAGCTGCCGCATCCGCAGGCCACCGTCAAATACGACAGCAGCGAAGCCGACGCAAGCGCCACCCGCCGGCAATTGCTGGAGATGGCGGCCGGCAAGCACATGCTGGTCGGCGCGGCGCACATCGCCTTCCCCGGACTCGGCCACATTGGTCACGCGGGCGCCGGCTACCAGTGGCTGCCGCTAAACTACGACGGCGCGCCCTCTCCCTTTAGCCCGCCCTGATCTTTTGGCAGGAGCGCACGATTGCGCCGCTGCCTACACTGGTCTCTCCCAACCAACGCAAGGAGCACCGCCATGCCGGATACCAGCCTCAACCAAAGCAAACCGCAACTGTCGATCGACAGCGTCATCACCAGCGACGGCACCCGCATCCACTTCAAGGACTGGGGCAGCGGCGCCCCGGTCGTGTTCAGCCACGGCTGGCCGCTGCAGGGCGACGCCTGGGAAGACCAGATGATGTTCCTGGCCAGCCAGGGCTACCGCGTCATCGCCCACGACCGCCGCGGCCACGGCCTGTCGAGCCAGCCATGGAACGGCAACGACATGGACACCTACGCCGACGACCTGGCCACGCTGATCGAAGCGCTGGACCTGCAAGGCGCCACGCTGGTCGGCCATTCGACCGGCGGCGGCGAGGTGGCGCGCTACATCGGCCGCCACGGCACCTCGCGCGTGGCCAAGGCGGTGCTGGTCGGCGCCGTGCCGCCGCAGATGGTCAAGTCCGCATCCAACCCGAACGGGCTGCCGATGTCGGTGTTTGACGGCATCCGCTCCGCCGTGCTGGCCGACCGCTCGCAATTCTTCAAGGACCTGACCACGCCGTTTTACGGCTACAACCGCCCGGGCGCCAAGGAATCGCAAGGCGTGCGCGACACGTTCTGGGCCCAGGGCATGCAGTGCGGCATCAAGAACGCCTACGACTGCATCAAGCAGTTCTCGGAAACCGACTTCACCGAAGACCTGAAAAAGATCGACGTGCCGACCCTGATCGTGCACGGCGACGACGACCAGATCGTGCCGATCGACGCGTCGGCCCGCGCCTCGGCCAAGCTGGTCAAGAACGCCACGCTGCTGGTGTATGAAGGCGCGCCGCACGGCCTGCCGACCACCCACAAGGACAAGCTGAACGCCGACCTGCTGGCTTTCCTGAAGGCGTAACTCTTTCGGGGGTGCCGGAACCGGCCGCTAAGCCAGAGCCGTCCGGCCCCTTTCGTATAAGCGCGCGGGTGTCGCGGCGCAGCATAATAGCTGCATCCTCTCTACACCAAGAAGCGACATGTCCTCCGAATTACCGCTCATCGATGTCCTGGCGCGGCGCAACGCGCAACTGGAACACAGGCTGCGGATGGCCGAGCAGGAACTGGCGCGGCTGGCGCGCATCACCGCGATGGGCGAATTTGCCGCCTCGCTGGCGCACGAGGTCAGCCAGCCGCTGGCCGCCATGATGCTGAACGCCGAAGCCGGCCTGCACCACCTGGAACAACAGCGGACGGAAAGCGCCTGCGACGCCTTCAAGATGGTGATGCACGCCGGCGCCGCCGCCGGCGGCGTGCTGCGCAGCATACGCGGCATGGCCGCCAACGCTCCCGCATCCCCCTCGCTGTTCGCGCTGGACGAGGCCGTGCTTGAAGTGCTGCGGCTGCTGCGCGGCGAGCTGCACAAGCACCGCGTCGAGGTCCGCACGCAGTTCGGCCTCGGCCATGGCCACGCCTTGCAGCTGCATGCCGACCGCGTGCAGCTGCAGCAGGTGATGATGAACCTGATCCTCAACGCGATCCACGCCATGAGCGGCGTCGAGCGCGCGCGCCTGCTGCTGGTGCGCACCGCGCTGGCCGACGACTCGGGCACCGTGCGCATCAGCGTCGAGGACAACGGCGCCGGCATCCCCGCCCATATCGCCGGGCGGGTATTCGAGCCGATGTTTTCCACCAAGCCCGGCGGCATCGGCATCGGCCTGGGCATCTGCCGCGCCATCGTCGGCGCGCACGGCGGCCGTATCTGGAGCGCTTCGCGCCAGCCGCACGGCACCGCCTTCCATGTCAGCCTGCCGCCCCACCACAAGGAACTCCACCATGGACACCATCTCCATCCTGATCGCCGACGATCATCCGCTGATACTTGCCGGCCTTGAGACGCTCATCAACACCATGCCGGAATGCCGGCTGGTCGGCCGTGCCGCCAACGGCGTGCAGGCCGTGGCGCTGTTCGAACAGCAGCGGCCGCAAGTGGTCGTCATGGACCTGGGCATGCCGGAAATGAACGGCGTCGAGGCCATAGAGCGGATGCGCCAGATCGACGCCGACGCCAACATCATCATCCTCACCACCTACCAGGGCGACGAGGATGTGCATCGCGGCCTGCGCGCCGGCGCCCGCGCCTACCTGCTCAAGGACAGCGGCTTCGCGCAGTTGTCGGCCTGCATACGCACCGTGGCGGGCGGCCGCACCTTCCTGCCGCCGGACGTGGCCGCCAAGCTGGCGCAACGGCGCGAAACCAGCCGCCTGTCCAGGCGCGAGCTGGAGATCCTGGCCCACATGGCCACCGGCAAGAGCAACAAGATGATCGCCCGCAGCGCCGACATCGAGGTGGGTACGGTGAAATTCCACGTCAATAATATTTTGGCCAAGCTCAACGTGGCAAGCCGCACCGAGGCCGCCACGGTGGCGGCCAGGCGCGGTTTGCTTGGCGTGTTCTAGCGAGCTTACTTGGCGGGCACGGGCGCCAGCGTCTCGTGGCTGCCGGTGATGCGCTGCGGCGCCTTGTGCACCATCGTGTACGCATAATCGACACCCATGCCGTAGGCGCCGGAGTGCTCGCGCACGATGGCCATCACGGCATCATAGCTGTCGCGGTGGGCCCAGTCGCGCTGCCATTCCAGCATCACCTGCTGCCAAGTCACCGGCACCACGCCGGCCTGGATCATGCGCTGCATCGCGTAGTCGTGGGCTTCCTTCGAGGTGCCGCCGGAAGCGTCGGCCACCATGTAGATTTCATAGCCGCCTTCGAGCATCGCGCACAGTGCGAAGCTGTTGTTGCAGACTTCGGTCCACAGGCCGGAGACGATGACTTTCTTCTTGCCGTTGGCGGCCAGCGCGTCGCGCACTTTCTGATCGTCCCACGAGTTCATCGACGAGCGTTCCAGGATGGGCTTGCCAGGGAATACGTCCAGCAGTTCCGGATAGGTGTGGCCGGAGAACGCTTCCGTCTCGACGGTGGTGATGGTGGTCGGGATATTGAACACCTTGGCGGCCTTGGCCAGCGCCACGGTATTGTTTTTCAACGCCTGGCGGTCCATCGATTGCACGCCGAACGCCATTTGCGGCTGCTGGTCGATGAAGATCAGCTGGCAATTGGTGGGCGTCAATACTTCTAATTTCGGGTTCATCATGATGGCTTCCATTCTTGGTTAAGGGTGAGGACTGCTGCATCCATGGTAGGCCCTGCCCGCGATGAAAACCACTATCTAAATATATAGCCGGCTTGCTATAGTACGTCCCGTGCCCACCGAATCCCTCCCCATCCGCGTCCTGATCGCCGACGACCATGCCCTGCTGCGCGAAGGCATAGCCGGCTTGCTGGGCGCGAGCGCCGGCATCGAAGTGGTGGCCCAGGCCGCCGACGGCCGCGAGGCGCTGGAGCTGTACGCGCGCCACCGTCCGGACGTGACCTTGATGGATCTGCAAATGCCGCTGCTGAACGGCTTCGACGCGCTGGCCGCGATCCGCGCGGCAGACGGCGCGGCGCGCGTCATCATGCTGACCACCTTCAGCGGCGACGCCCATATCGCCCGCGCGCTGGAGGCCGGCGCGATGGGCTACCTGCTCAAGGGCGAGCTGCGCGTCAGCCTGGTGGAGGCGATCCGCGCCGTGCACGCCGGCCAGAAATACATCCCGGACGAGGTCGCGCGCGAGCTCGATGCCTGGTTCGGCTCGGAAACGCTGTCGGCGCGCGAGCTGGCCGTGCTGCGCCTGGTGGCGTCGGGCCACTCCAACAAGGAGGCCGCCGCGCGGCTGGCGATCAAGGAAGAAACCGTCAAGGCCCACGTCAGCGCGGTGCTGGCCAAGCTGGGCGCGCGTGACCGCACGCATGCGGTCACCATCGCCATCAAGCGCGGCATGCTCGAGGTCTGAATCCCCTACTTCGCCGGCGCGGCAAGTTTTACCAGTCCCGGCGCCGCCTTGACCAGCGCGGCGTCGCCGCCGCTGGCGCTCAGCTTGCCTGCGGCGTCGTCCCACTTCAGCAGCGTCACGCTGGACTTGCCGTGTTCGTAGTCGTAGCTGACGCCGTCGTCGTCGTACAGGCGGAACTGGCCATCCTTGCCCGGATAGACCTTGATCTGCGCGATCGCCTGCTTGCTGGCGGTCGACTGGATGTCGGCGCCGACCGGCACGATGGAGCCGGCCTTGACGAACACCGGAATCTGCTCGATCGGCGCGGCCACCTTGATCCAGCGTCCGCCGCTGACCTTTTCGTTGGTCCAGTAGTTGTACCAGTCGCTGCCGGCCGGCAGGTAGACGTCCTTCTCGGTCTGGCCCTGCTCCGTCACCGGCGCCACCAGGAAGGCGGGCCCGAACATGTACTGGGTGCCGATGTTGGCGACGTTGGCGTCGTTCGGGAAGTCCATCCACAGCGGACGCATGAACGGCGCGCCGGTGTCGTAGGTGGCCTTGGCCTGGCTGTAGATGTACGGGATCAGCTGGTAGCGCAAGGTATCGTAGCGCGCCATGACGGCCTCGGCCTGCTTGCCCACCGACCAGATGTCGGTTTGCTTGCGCTCGCCGTGCAGGCGCAAGGTCGGCAGGAAGGTGCCGTACTGGAACCAGCGGGTCAGCAGCTCCGGATAGTCGTGGAACTGGCCGACCACGTCGCGCGCGTCGGACGGATCAAGCAACGGCGCCTTGGTGGCTTCGGTCGTCGACGGCAGGCCGTGCCAGCCGCCGATGTCGTTGCCCCAGTAGGCGATGCCGGAGGCGGTCATGTTGAGGCCGGTAGGGATCTGGCGCGCCAGCGCTTCCCAGCTCGGATCGACGTCCGACGACCAGAACAATGCGCCGGTGCGCTGCGAGCCCAGGTAGGCGGCGCGCGACAGGATCAGCACGCGCTTGTTCGGCTTCCACGCGCGCATGTTGTCGGCCATGCCTTCGACGTGCATCAGCGGGAACAGGTTGTGGTAGCGGTCGCCGGAGCCGATCGCGTAGAAGGCGCCGTCCGGCACCAGGTCCGGCTCGGTCTCGTCCAGCCATGGGTAATCGAAGCCCTTGGACAGGATGTTGTCGCGCGCCTTTTCCCAGAACCACTGGCGGGCGGCAGGATTGGTGGCGTCGATCAGGCCGCCGGTGCGGTCGGAGCGGAACGGCAGGCCGTCGACGCTCTTGCCCTGCGTGTCCTTCAGCAGATAACCCTTGCTGTCGAGTTCGTTGAAGTAGCGGCCGGAGGTTTCATAGCGCGGCCAGATCGAGATGATCGATTGCATGCCCATGTCGTGCAGCTGCTTGTTCATCGCCACCGGATCGGGGAACTGCGCCGGGTCGATGTCCATCTGGCCCATGCGGGTCCAGTAGAACCAGTCCACCACCATGACGTCGAGCGGATATTTTTTCTGGCGATAGGTATTGGCCACGCGCAGCACTTCCTGCTGGCTGTCGTAGCGCGCCTTCGACTGGATCAGGCCGAACGCGGCCTTGGGCGGGATCGGCGTCTTGCCGGTCAGCCGCGCGTAGCCGGCATACAGTTCCTCCGGCGTGGCGCCGGTGATCACGAAGAAGCTGACCCGTTCGCCCACGTTGGACTGGAAGCCGGTGCGGCCGTTGACGCCGGCGACGAAGCGGGTGGCGGACGGATTGTCCCAGACGATGCCGTAGCCCTTGGACGATACCATGAACGGCACGCAGACGGCCTCCCCCGCCGGCGCGTCGTACCAGTGCTGGCAATCGAGCACGCGGCCGCGCAGGTCCAGCGGTCCCAGCGATTCCTGGTTCTGGCCCATGCCGTAGTAGTGCTCGTCGCGCGGCGCGGCGAACGATGCGCCCACCTGATAGGTTTTCTCGGTGTTGACGGTGTGCGGCGACATTTCCCAGCCGGTCATGCTGAGCACTTGCTCGCCCTTGGCATTGCTGACCTGCAGGCCGACCGGCGCCAGCGACGACGCGAAATACTTTTCGCCCTGGCTGGGCACGCGCGGCGGCGGCGCCGGATTGACGCGCAGCGTCATGCCGGCCGAGGTGAAGGTGTCGCCGCCGGCGGCCGCGCTGTGGCGGAAGGCGCCGTTGTCGCTATTCTTGGGGAGGATGCCGAAGCCCGGCCCTTTCAATACCTCGGCCTTGTCGGCCGCGATGGTCACGTGGATGACGTTGGGGCCGTAGGCTTCGATGGATACGTAGGCGCCGTTGCGGTCGAGCGTGGCAAGCGGGGCGGCGATGGCAGGCAGGGCTGAAGCCAGGGCCAGCGTCAACGCCTGGCGAGGCGTGGAATGAAGCAGTCTCATGATGTCTCTCTTGGAATGACGCGACCGCGCCGCGGCCGCATTTTGTCGAGCATGCATTGTGCTGTCTTGCCGCCGGGCCGGCAATTGTGAAAATCACCAAGGCCAGACATGTTTCTGTACAGGTCCTACTGCAAGCGCTGCCAGACGGCGAAGCTGTTGCCGGCGATGTGCATCAGCATCGTCGGATAGAGCGAGCCGGTGCGCCAGCGGCAGACGCCGTAGAACAGCGCGTCGATGCCGATGAGCAGCATGCCGCGCCAGTCGTACTGTAAATGGAGCAGAGCGAACACCAGCGCCGACACCGCGATCGCCGCAGACGGTCCCCTGGCGCGCCGGACCCGGCCAAACACCAGCCCGCGGAAAAACAATTCCTCGGCGACGGGATAGATCGCCGCGATGAAGGCGATGCGCGCCAGCAGCGCGGCGCCGTCGTATTTGCCGCGCCAGGCGCCCGTTTCGTCGGGCACGCCCAGCAGCGGGCCGGCATATTCCACCAGCACGCTCAGCGCGGCAAAACCGAGCAGCCACAACAGCGCGGGCCGGGCCGCGGGCGGCTGCAGGCCGAGGTCGGCGTCCGCCCGCAAGTGCATGCGGCGCGCGCCCAGCGCGGTGAAGCCGATGAGCGCCACCGGTGTAATAGCCATGAGGAAATATGGATGCATGCCGAAATATAAACCATATACCCATGGTTCGGCACCAGTCCATCGAAAAAAGCCCTTTAGCCGGGCTGCGCCGCGCCGAGTGTCTTGATGAGGTCGCTAAGCCGGTAAGGCTTGGCGATCAGGTCGAAGTTATCGGCGGACGCTTTGCCGCCCTCCAGCGCGGACTGGTTATAACCCGACGCCAGGATCACCCGGATGGCGGGGAATTCCTGGCGCACGATGTGCGCCAGGTCGACGCCGCTCATGCCGGGCATCACCACGTCGCTGAACAGGATGGCGATATCGGAATGGCGGCGCAGCGTCTCCAGCGCCTGGGGCCCATCGTTGGCCGACAACACGTCGTAGCCCAGATGGCTGAACAGGCCGATCGCCGTCTCCAGCACATCCGGCTGATCGTCCACCAGCAGCACCTTTTCCGCTGCAAACTCGTGGCTGGCCGCGAGCCTGTCCACCGGCAGTTCGACGGCCGGGAAGTACAGCTCGATGGCCGTGCCTTCGCCCACGCGTGAATCGATCTTCAGGCCGCCCTGGCTTTGCTGCGCCAGTCCATATACCTGGCTCAGCCCCAGCCCGGTGCCCTTGCCCACCTCCTTGGTGGTGAAGAACGGCTCGACCGCGCGCAGCTGCGTTTCGGGCGACATGCCTTCGCCGGTATCCCTGACCACGACCCGCACGTAGGCTCCCGCCGGCAGCTGCTCGACCTCGCCGGCCTCCAGCTGCACGGCCGCCGCGTCGACCTGCACCACGCCGCCGTCGGGCATGGCGTCGCGCGCGTTGACCACCAGGTTCAGCAACGCCGCTTCGAACTGGGTGACGTCGATCATGGCCGGCAGTACTTCCGGCTGCAGTTGCAGTTGCAGCCGCATGCCGCTCGGCACAGCGCGCCGCAGCACAGCCTCGAACGAGCGGATGATGCGGCCGATGTCATGCGTCTCCTGCAGCAGCGGCTGCTGCCGCGCGAACGTCAGCAGCTGCTGTATCAGCGAGGCGCCGCGCTGCGCCGCCCGCTCCATCGTGTCCAGCGTCTTGGCGCGGATCGCCGGATCGGGCGCCACCCGCAGCAGATCGAGGCCGTTCATGACGACATTGAGCAGATTGTTGAAATCGTGCGCGATGCCGCCGGTGAGCTTGCCGACCGCCTCCAGTTTCTGGGATTGAAACAGCACCTCGCGCGCGCGCTCCAGCTCCTCGGCGGCGTTGCGCCGCTCGGTGATGTCGCGCGTGATCTTGGTAAAGCCGAGCAGTTCGCCCGCGTCGTCCCGGATCGGATCGAGCACCACGCTGGCCCAGAACCGCGTGCCGTCCTTGCGCACGCGCCAGCCTTCGTCCTCGAACTTGCCCGACGTGCGCGCCAGTTCGAGCGCCCGCGCGGGGCGGCCACGTGCCTGCTCCTCGTCGGTGTAAAACACGGAAAAGTGGCGGCCGATGATTTCCTCGGGATGGTAGCCCTTGAAGCGCTGCGCGCCGGCGTTCCAGGTGACGACGATGCCTTCCGGCGACAGCGTGTAGATGGCGTAATCGGTGACGCTGACGATGAAGTGGCGAAAACGCTCGGCTTCCACATCCACAACGGACAAGCTGTTTTGCTGCATGACGATCCTTAATCCCGGGTAAAGCGGTGTTCTCTGCGATAGATTCTACGTGAGAAGCCATCACGGCCCGGAAAAGCGCGGCCTCAATCGTTCGTCCTGGACAAAGCGCGCCGAACGTCCAAATACTTTTCATTACCGTTGTTTATGCTACACAACTATGCAGTCCCCGCGATGCCTGACAGTATAATTTTTTCAGGGTTGCTACCAAGGAAAAGTATGCGCGATAACTGCATCGGTCTGGTATTTGCGATGACCGCGGTGGCCGTGAGCCCGGCCACCGCCGCCCCGGGGGATGCCATGCCGACGGTGGCCGAACTGGCCAACCTGTCGCTGGAGCAACTGGGCAACGTGATCATCACGTCGGTATCGCGCCAGGCCGAGCGGCTCGGCGACACCCCGGCCTCGGTGTACGTGATCAGCGCCGCCGACATCCGCCGCAGCGGCGTGCGCTCGATACCCGAAGCGCTGCGCCTGGCGCCCAACCTGCAAGTGGCCAAAACCGACGCCCGCAACTATGCGATCACGGCGCGCGGCTTCAACAATGTGCTCGAGAACAAGCTGCTGGTGCTGATCGACGGCCGCAGCATCTACAGCCCGCTGTTCTCCGGCGTGTTCTGGGACGCCCAGGACGTGGTGATGGAAGACATCGAACGCATCGAGGTCATCAGCGGACCGGGCGCCACCATCTGGGGCGCCAACGCCGTCAACGGCGTCATCAACATCATCACCCGCGGCGCGCGCGACACCACCGGCGGACTGGCCAGCGCCGCCGCCGGCGAGCACCAGCGCGACGGCGCGCTGCGCTACGGCGGCGCACTGGGCGATGACGGCCACTACCGCGTCTACGGCAAGAGCATGCAGGCCGACGACACCTACAACGCCAAGGGCGTCAACACCGTCACCGGCTGGCATCGCGCGCAGGCCGGCTTCCGCGCCGACTGGCAGCGCGGCGACACCGGCGCGACCGCCTCGGGCGACGTCTACCACGGCCAGCTGGGCCAGCTCGGCACGCCGAACATACGGATCGCCGGCGCCAACCTGCAGGGCAGCGTCACCCGCAAGCTCGACGGCGACGCCAACCTGCGCCTGACGCTGACCCTCGACCATACCGAACGCAACCAGCCGAACGCCTACGAGGATCACCTCGACACGGTGGACCTGGAGCTGCAGCACGGCACCCGCATCGGCGACAGCCACATGCTGGTGTGGGGCGGCGGCTACCGCTATGCGTGGGACACGGTGGTCAACTTCAAGTACGGCTTCCTGCCGGGCAACCTCAATCTGCACTGGGGCAATGTGTTCGTCCAGGATGAAGTCACGCTGGCGCCCGGGCTCAAGCTGACCGGCGGCGTCAAGTACGAGCATGACAGCTACAGCGGCGGCGACTACCTGCCCAGCCTGCGGCTGGCCTGGACTCCGGCGCCGGACAGCCTGCTGTGGAGCGGCCTGACGCGCAGCGTGCGCGCGCCGTCGCGCTTCGACCGCGACCTGTACATACCGAGCACGCCGCTGATCGTCGCCGGCAAGCCCTTCTTCATCCTCGGCGGCGGCCCCGCCTTCCAGTCGGAAGTGGCCAGGACGGCCGAACTGGGCTACCGGGCGCAGCCGCGCCCCGAATGGTCGTACTCGGTGACCGCTTACCACACCGACTACACGCGCCTGCGCACGATGGAGCCGCAGCCGGCCGGCAGCGGCGCGGCGGCGCGGTTCAGCAACATGGGCCGGGGCACCGTCAGCGGCGTGGAAGCCTGGGGCGTCTGGCAACCGCTGCCCACCTGGCGCGCCAACGCCGGCCTGGTGCTGCAGCGTGTGCACACCAGCCTGCTGCCCGGCAGCAAGGACGCCAGCGGCAACGATGGCCTGGCCACCACCGATCCGGCCCGCCATTGGCTGCTGGGGTCGTCGCTCGACCTGAGCGAGCGCCTGACGCTGGACCTGCACCTGCGCCACAACAGCAGCCTGCCGAAACCGTCGGTGCCCGCCTATACCGAGCTGAACATGCAGCTGCTGTGGCGTCCGCGCGCCGACATCGACGTCGCGCTGATCGGCCAGGACCTGCTGCATCCCAGCCATGTGGAATATGGCGACGTCAACCGCAGCGTCTTCGAGCGTACCGTGCTGCTCAAGCTGAGCAAGCGCTTCTGAGCGCCGCCGCTATTGCTCCGGGACCGGCGTGCGCGGCCGCGAGCGGCGCTCGGGGAACGGGAACGCCACCACCTCGCCCCACGCCGCGCAGGCGGCGATCAGCTTGAGCGCCGCCATCTTTTCCGGGAACTCCACGTCCATGGCCTGGGCCAGGGTCTTTTCCCTGGTCGGCAGTTCGGTCGTGAACAGGCCGTCTATGATCAGCAGGCGCAAGCCGCGGATTTGCAGTTCGCGCGCGATGGATTCCTGGCTTGAACTCTCGGCAAGCACGTTGCCGCCGGCGCTGAGCGTCATGTGCAACACGCCGTCACGACGCGAAAACACCACTTCTGCGGTCTGCATACTCTTTCCCCTGTAAAACTCTTTGACATCGATGCAACTATATTGCCACCAAGAAATTACAAGCGTGTGACAGCGCCTGCGCCGTGCGCCAAAGCGGTGCAAACGGCCCTAGGTGTAGCGGATTCCACCACAATTAGGCGGAACAGTCTAAAATATGCACTTGGGCAAAGAAGGCGGCAACGCCGACACACACCAGTTAACCATCAGGCAACGACCGCATAAGAGGGAATCAGCATGGCAATACAGAAATCAAAAATCATCTACACACTGACTGATGAGGCGCCCCTGCTGGCGACTTATTCCCTGCTACCAATTATCAAAAAGTTCACCGCGCCGGCAGGCGTCGACGTGGTTGCCAGCGATATTTCCGTGGCGGCCCGCGTGCTGGCCGAGTTCCCGGAATTCCTGACCGACGAACAAAAAGTACCGAACACCCTGGCCGAACTGGGCGCACTGACCCAGCTGGCGGACACCAACATCATCAAGCTGCCGAACATCAGCGCCTCCGTTTCCCAGCTGGTGGCCTGCGTGCGCGAGCTGCAAAGCCGCGGCTACAAGCTGCCGGACTATCCGGAAGATGCCAAGACCGACGCCGACAAGGCGCTCAAAGCCCGCTACGGCAAGTGCATCGGCAGCTCGGTCAATCCGGTGCTGCGCGAAGGTAACTCCGACCGCCGCGCGCCGAAGGCGGTCAAAGAGTTCGCCCGCAAGAACCCGCACTCGATGGGCGAATGGAGCCAGGCTTCGCGCACCCACGTCTCGCACATGCACCATGGCGACTTCTACCACGGCGAAAAATCGCTGACCTTGACCCAGGCCCGCGACGTCAAGATGGAACTGCTGACCACGTCCGGCAAGACCATCGTGCTGAAGCCGAAGGTTTCGCTGCAGGCCGGCGAGATCATCGACAGCATGTTCATGAGCAAGAAAGCGCTGCTGGAGTTCTACGAGAAGGAAATCGACGACGCGTTCAAGACCGGCGTGATGTTCTCGCTGCACGTCAAGGCGACCATGATGAAGGTGTCCCACCCTATCGTGTTCGGCCACTGCGTGCGCATCTTCTACAAGGAAGCGTTCGCCAAGCACGCCGCGCTGTTCGATGAACTGGGCGTCAACGTCAACAACGGCATGGCCAACCTGTACGAGAAGATCGAAAAGCTGCCGGCGTCGCAGAAGGAAGAAATCCTGAAGGACCTGCACGCCTGCCACGCCAACCGTCCGGAATTGGCCATGGTCGACTCGGCCAAGGGCATCACCAACTTCCACTCGCCGAACGACATCATCGTCGACGCGTCGATGCCGGCCATGATCCGCATCGGCGGCAAGATGTGGGGCGCCGACGGCCGTCCGAAGGACGTCAAGGCGGTCATGCCTGAATCGACCTTTGCCCGCATTTACCAGGAGATGATCGGCTTCTGCAAATGGCATGGCAACTTCGATCCGAAGACCATGGGCACCGTGCCCAACGTCGGCCTGATGGCCCAGCAAGCCGAGGAATACGGCTCGCACGACAAGACCTTCGAAGTGTCCGAAGGCGGCATCGCCAACATCACCGACCTGGCCACCGGCGAAGTGCTGCTGACGCAGACGGTTGAAGAAGGCGATATCTGGCGCATGTGCCAGGTCAAGGACGCGCCTATCCGCGACTGGGTCAAGCTGGCCGTCACCCGCGCCCGCAACTCCGGCATGCCTGCCGTGTTCTGGCTGGACAGCTATCGTCCGCACGAGAACGAAGTGATCAAGAAGGTCCAGGTCTACCTGAAGGACCACGACACCAAGGGCCTGGACATCCAGATCATGTCGCAGACCCGCGCCATGCGCTACACGCTGGAACGCGCCTTCCGCGGCCTGGACACCATCTCGGTGACCGGCAACATCCTGCGCGACTACCTGACCGACCTGTTCCCGATCCTGGAGCTGGGCACCAGCGCCAAGATGCTGTCGATCGTGCCGCTGATGGCCGGCGGCGGCATGTACGAGACCGGCGCCGGCGGTTCGGCACCTAAGCACGTCAAGCAGCTGGTGGAAGAAAACCACCTGCGCTGGGATTCGCTGGGCGAGTTCCTGGCCTTGGCCGTGTCGCTGGAAGACATGGGCATCAAGACCGGCAACGCCAAGGCCAAGATCCTGGCCAAGACGCTGGACGAAGCCACCGGCAAGCTGCTGGACAACAACCAGTCGCCATCGCCGCGCACGGGCGAGCTGGACAACCGTGGCAGCCACTTCTACCTGTCGCTGTACTGGGCGCAGGCGCTGGCCGCGCAAAACGACGACGCCGAGCTGAAGGCGCACTTCGCGCCGCTGGCCAAGGCGCTGGCCGAGAACGAAGGCAAGATCATCGGCGAGCTGAAGGATGTACAGGGCAAGCCGATGGACATCGGCGGCTACTACTATCCTGATCCGGCGAAAACCGCGGCGGTCATGCGTCCGAGCAGCAGCTTCAACGCGGCGCTGGACACCATCTAACGCAGACGCCTGACGTTCTCGTCAGCGCAGGGGCGGCCACATGGCCGCCCCTTTTTTTCACCAGGCGTTTTCGCCGGCGGCCGCTGACGGTTCACAAATCCAGCGACTTCAGGCGCGCGGTCTTGCCATAGTGTTCGTCGAAGCCGTAGACGTCGACGTGCACCTTGCCGCTGGCGTGGATGCGCGCCACGGCCCAGGCGTACATCCGGTCGCGTGGGACGCCGTCGCCCGGCTTGGCGCTGAACGGCGAACCGCCCGAGCCGACCATCACCTGCCATGCGCTGCCGCCGCTGGCCCTGGCCGGCTGCTGCGCGTTGAAGATGTGCTGGTGGCCGCAGAAATACGTCGCGCCGAACTGCTCCATCACATCCCAGAACGCCTTGGCGTTGTCGGGGTAGATATCCATGCCGTCCGGTTCCATGCCGTCCTTGAAGAAGTAGGTGTAGGCCGGCTTGTGGCCGAAGGCGAAGAAGCGCTTGGCGCCGCGCGCCCTGGCCTGGCGGAAGTCCTCCGCCAGCCAGTTGGCCGGGCCGTGGCCGTCGTTGCCGACCGGGTCGGTGTTGATGACGGCGAAGTGGCTGCCGCCCGCGTCGAAGGAGTAGCTGAGCTGCGACTGGCTGCTCTGGATCTGGTCCGGGCCGCCGACGGCGGGCGCGTTGGCCGGATCGAAGGCCGTGGCCTCGATGCCGGTGACTTCCTTCCAGCGCGCGGTATCGAGTATCAGGTCGCCCATGTTCTCGCGCCACAGCTGCTCGTTCCCGGGACGGGCGATCTTGACGGTCTTGCCGCCGGCATCCTTGCCCTTGTGCTGCATCTCGTGGTTGCCGCTGACCGGCACCACGTAGGTACCGGCCTCCATCAGGCCGGCCACCATGCCCCGCCAGTAGGCGTACTGGCGGTACAAGGTCGGCTTGTCGTCGGTGTAACCCATGATCATGTCGCCGTTGAAGAACAGCGCCTTGGGCCGGGCGGCCTGGATCTCGCGCAGGATGCGCGCCAGGGCCCGGGTGTTCTGCAGGTAGACCTTGTCCTGGCGGGTTGCGGCGCTGTCCGGATCGGCGCGCGAGTCGCCCACCGTGGCGAACGACATCACGACCGGATCGGCAGGCCTGGCCGCCTGCGCCAGGCCCAGCGCCATCAGCAGCGCGGCGCCTGCGGGCAGGCGGTACAGCGAAGCACGAAGTCTCATGCCGGCGCCTTAGAAATCGGCGCTCAGCGACAGCGTCCAGCTGCGCTCCGGCACAAAGGTGTACTGGTCGAAGGCCACGCCCTTGCTGTTCGGCGAGATCGAGGTCGCATCCTGCTTGTCGAACAGGTTGTTGACGCCGACCTGCGCCTTGACCGCCTTGACCGGGCCGTTCAGGCGCCAGCGGTAGCCCAGCGTGAAGTCGGCCACCGTGTAGGCGCCGAGCTGGTAGGCGGCCGGCTCGCCGTCCTTGGCGTACTGGCTGCCGACGTTCTTGGCGATCAGCGAGCCATACAGGCCGTGATCCTTGTACAGCAGGCCGAGGGCGGAAGTCGACTTCGGCACCTTGGAAATCTGCAGGCCGGTGTCCTTGGCCTCGGCCTTGTTGAGCGAGCCGTTGGCGTGCAGCGAGTAGCCGTGGCCCAGGTACCAGGTGGCCGACGCTTCGATTCCCTTGTACACCACGCCGCCCTGGTTGTAATAGACCAGGTCATTGCCGGTGCCGGTGGAGGCGATCTTGTTGTTGAAGTCGATGTAGTAGATGTCGGCGTCCAGCGTCAGGTTCTGCGACTGGTGCACGGTGCCCAGCTGGTAGTTGGTCGAGGTCTGCGGCTTGGGCGTGCTCAGGTTCGGGTTATTCACATAGAACATCGACAGGTCCGGCACCAGGAAGCCGCGCGCGGTCTGGGCGTACGCGGACCAGTTGCCGTTGATGGCGTAGTTCGCGGTCAGGAAAGGCAGCGTGGTGTTGTAGGTCTGGTCGGCGTTGGTCGCGATGCGCGTGCCCTGGTTGACGGCGGCGTCCAGCGAGCGCTTGAAGTTGACGTACTTGACGCCGGGCGTGACGGTCCACGCGGGCGCCACCGCCCATTCAAACTCGACGAACGGCTGGTACTGCGTCCACGACGACTTCTGTTCGTACGAAACGTTCTTCGGCGCGCTCGCCTCCTTGGGGTTGGGCGCGTTCAGCGTCCAGTCCAGGTCATAGATATGGCGGTTGGTGTTGGAGGTTTCCAGCCACAGGCCGGCGCGCAGCAGGCCGGCCTGCAGGCGGTTGGTGAGCTTGACGATGTCGCCGTTGACGCGGTAGGAATTGAGCTTGTTGTAGCCGGGGACGTCCTTGTTGCCGGCGGCGGCGGCCTTGGTGCCGTTGGCCGTGGCGCCGCTGGCGTCCTGGCCGGAGAAGGTGTTGTTGTCGTAGGCGTAGGTGTAGAGCGTGTTGTCCAGCGCCCAGCCGCCGCCCAGCTTGGACTGCAGGCGGATGTATTCAAAGTCGGTACGCTTGTCGTTGTAGTTGTAGGCGTAGTAGTTCTGGCTGGCCGGATCGTTATTCAGCGAATAGTTCTTGCCGAACTGCGCCACCTGGCTCAGCGTCACGCCGCCCTTGTCCGGCACGTAGCTGTGGATCTTGTTATAGGTCGAGAACAGCGTCAGCGTGGTGTCCGCCGCCAGCGGCACCTGGAACTTGAACTGGTAATTGTCCTCGGTGACGCCGCTGTAGGTCTGGTAGCCGTCGCTGGTCAGGCGCGAGGCGTTGAACATCATGCGCGCATCGTGGAAGCCGGCCAGCGCGCCGCTGTCGACTTCCGCGCCCAGGATCTTGGTATTCCACGAGCCGTAGGTGGCGTAAGGGCTGAAGCGGAAGTCCTGCGCCAGCTCCTTGGAGTACAGGTTGATCGAGCCGCCGAAGGTGGCCTGCCCCAGGTTGCTGGCATTGCCCGGGCCGCGCTCGATCACCATGCCGCCGATGATGCGGGCCGGGAAGTAGGAGGTCGAGTGGTGGGTGGGATTGTTGGTGTCGCCGAACGGAATGCCGTCGTAGGTGATGTTGTATTCGCCGTCCTGGAAGCCGCGCAGCGTGACCTTGGATTCGCCCAGGCCGGGACCGTTGGCGGAAATCCCGGAACCGATGCTCGGCGCGATGCGCGCGACCGCGTTGAAGTCGGCCAGCGGCGTCACCGCCTGCTCGATGAAGGTCGCGGTGATGACCGACTGCGGTTGCGTGGCCTGCAGCGAGGCCTGCACCGGCGCGCGGTTGGCGATATTCGAACCGGTAACCACCACGCGGCTTTTGATCGCCTCCGCGTCCAGCGCGGTATTCGATTCGGGCACGATATCGGTGGAGTTTTGCGCGCCGGCGTCGCCGGACATCAAGGCCAGCGCCATCAACACGTGCGCGGACATCGCGGAGAGGACCAGCTGCTGCTTGTTGTTCTTCATGTGACTTTCCAGTTTTGGTGGGGTAAAAACCGGCAAGTCTAAAAAGTGAATATGACAAGCTGATGAATCGTTTAAACAATATACACCTTGATACAACAGGCTTCCCTCGATTTTCAGCAACCAAAAACGCGGTGGCGGCCAGCCTAGCAGAGCGATTGTTAACGCTGAATTAAAGCCTGTCGCGGGAACAGCACCGTCACGCTGAGGCCGCGTCCGGCTGAACTGTCGGCCAGCCGGATCTCGGCCTTGTGGTGGTCGGCGATGTTGCGCACGATGGACAGGCCAAGGCCGCAGCCCCAGGCGTCCTGGCCGTCCGGGCGGAAGAAGCGGTCGAACAGCCGCGCGCGATATTGCTCCGGCACGCCGGGACCGTTGTCGCGCACCCGCAGCAGCGGCAAGCCGTCTTCATGCGCCGCCTGCAGGTCCACCCGGCCGCCCTGCTGGGTATAGCGCAGCGCGTTGTCGACCAGGTTATTCAGCAGCACCCGCAGGCCGTCGGCATCGGCCTCGATCAGCACCTGCGCCGGCGCCTCCACGCCCAGGTCGATGCCGCGGCTGTCGGCCAGCGCGGAATGATCGGCCACCGCCGCTTCCAGCAATCGTCCCAGGTCGACCGGCAGCAATTGGGTCGCCGCCAGCGCCGTCTCGTGGCGGGCAAGGCTCAGCAGCTGGCGCACCAGATGGGTGCCGCGGTCCAGCCGCTCGTGCAGCCTGGCCAGCGCCGCGTCGCGCGCCTCGTCGCTGTCGGCACGCTCCGCCAGTTGCAGCTGCAGCTTGAGCGCCGTCAGCGGCGAACGCAGTTCGTGCGCCGCATCGGCGACAAAGGTGCGCTGCGCCGTCAGCGCCTGGTCGAACTTGTGCATCAAGCCATTCAGCGCCAGCACCACCGGACGCAGCTCGGGCGGCATGTCGTCCACCATCAGCGGCGTCAGCGTGGCCGGGGAACGCACCGCCACCGCGTGCGCCAGCCGGTGCATCGGCTTCAGCGCCCGCCCCACCACCGCCACGATCAGCAGCGCGAGGACCAGCGCAAACGCCAGCAGCGGCGCGCCGGCGCGCAAGGCCATGTGCGCCGCCAGCCGGTCGCGCGCCGCCATCGGCTGCGCCACCTGCACGTAGCGGTCGTGCCGGCTGTCGCCGTACAGGCGCCAGCGCTGGCCATCCACCGTGGCAGCCGAAAAGCCCTGGATCGCATAGCGCGGCAGCTGCCGCGTGCCCGGCGATACGTGCAGCAGCCTGCCGTCCCGGTCCCAGCCTTGCAGCACAAACTCTTCTTCAGGATCTTCCGGCGCCGGCAGGCCGGTATCCGGCGCGAACTCGTGCGGCAGGGCGGTAGCCAGCTGGCGCAGCTGCAGGTCGGCCAGCTCGTTGGTTTCCTGCAGCAGCGAGCGGTACAGCGACGCGCCGGCGCCCGCCACGCACAGCAGCGTGGCGCCCAGCAGGCCTATCAGCAACTGGCGGCGGATGGTCGTCACGGCGTCGCCGGGATCTTGTAGCCGACGCCGCGGACGTTCTTGATGAAGTCCGCGCCGAACTTCTTGCGCAGGTGATGAACGTAGACATCGACGGTGTTGCTTTCCACCTCGGCGTTCCAGCCGTACAGCTTGTCCTCCAGCTGGGCCTTGGAGACCACGCTGCCGGGATTGTCCAGCAAGGCGCGCAGCACGGAAAACTCGCGCGCCGACAGCTTGACCTGCTGGCCTTCGAAGGTCGCCTCATGGCTGGCCAGGTTCAGCGTCAGCGCGCCGTGCTCGACGACGGAACGGGTGCGGCTGACGCGCCGGCGCAGCAGCGCGCGGACGCGCGCCAGCAGCTCGTCCAGGTCGAAGGGCTTGACCAGGTAGTCGTCGGCGCCGGCGTCCAGTCCCTCGACGCGGGCCGGCGTGCCGTCGCGCGCGGTGATGATCAGCACCGGCAAGTCGGCGCCGCGCGCACGGGCGGCGCGCAGCACGTCCATGCCCCGCTTGCCCGGCAAGCCCAGGTCGAGCAGCATCAGGTCGTAGGCCATGCCGGCCAGCGCCAGCTCCGCATCGCGGCCGTCGCGCACCCAGTCCACGGCGTAGCTTTCGCCACGCAGGCCGTCCTCGATGCTCTCACCGATCATCGGATCGTCTTCCACCAGCAGCAAACGCACCACGCCACTCCCATGCCATCGAAAATACCGTCATCTTACCTTGTGCGATGCGGCGGATCGATTTCCTGAAGTGGCCACCAGCGTTGCGATGATCGCCAGGAACGCCATGCTGGTGTTCACCGTGCCCCAGCCCACGCCGCCGTAATCGGGCGACTGCGACAGCAAGTCGCCCAGCGATGCCCCGAGCGGACGGGTGAGGATATACGCCAGCCAGAACGTCAGCAATGGATGGATGCCCTGCTTGCCCGCCCCAAAAATGACCAGGATCAGCGCGCCGAAGGTCACCACGCCCAGGCGGAAGTCCAGGCCCAGCGCCTGGGTCGCCAGATTGCCGGCGGCCGTGCCGAGCGCAAAGGTCAACAGGATCGCGGCCCAGTAAAACAATTCCCGGCGCCGCGTGACGATGGTCTGGATCGCCAGCGTGTGCTCGCTGCCATGCCACAGGTTGAACACGACGCCGAGCATGATGCTGAAGCCCGCCGTGCTGGCGTACAGGCTGACGCCGAGGCCATCGGTGAGCGCATCGGTGATCTGCGTGCCGACCACGCTGAGCAGGACCACGGTCAGCCAGTACGCCCACGGCACGTAGCGCGGCTGGCGCAATTGATACAGCAATGCCGCCGCCAGCAGCGCAATCATCAGCGCGGCGGCAGGCGCCGTGCCCAGCCCCGCGGGCACGGCCAGATAGTCGGCGCCGGTCTCGCCCACCGTGGTCGACAGGATCTGGATCAGCCAGAAAGCCAGGCTTACGCGCGGCACCTTGTTGAGCAGTTGCCGGCTGGGGCTGTCAGGAACGGGATGCATGCGGTGGCTCCGGGGTCGGTGCAAAGGCGCCATTACACCGCGGCGACAGTTAAAGCTGAGTTAACAACGAGACAACGTTAAAAAATTACAACGCTATCGGCCGCACTACATTGCATGCAGCGCCACCTGCCGGCGCCGCTGCGCGCCTTCGTCGACTTCATCCTGGCTGGACAACGCTCAGCCGGGCGGCGTGCTGCAGCGCCACGTCCAGCGCATCCATGAACTCGCGCACCATGATGGGCTTGGTCAGGTAATTGAAGAAGCCGGCGTCGATGCCTTTTTCTATGTCGCGCGGCATGGCGTTGGCCGACAAGGCGATCACCGGGATGTGCGAGGTGGCCGGATCGTCGCGCAGCATCTGCAGCGCGCCGTAGCCGCTCAGGCCCGGCAGGTTGATATCCATCAGGATCACGTCCGGCCGGTTTTGCTTGGCCAGCAAGATGCCGAGATGTCCCGTCACCGCGGTCAGCAGCAGCAGATCGTCGCGCCGCGCGATCAACTGCTCCACCAGCGCCAGGTTGGCCGGGTTGTCCTCCACGTACAGCAGCGTGCGGGGGCGGTCGCTTTCCGTCTCGGTGGCCAGGCCGTCGCCGTGGGCCGGCGCGACGCCCGGGATTTCCGCTTCCAGTCCGGGCAGCTCCGACGCCAGCAGGTCGAACCAGAATTCGCTGCCCACGCCGACGGTGCTGTCGACGCCGATGGTGCCGCCCATCAGCTCGATCAGCTTCTTGGTCACCACCAGGCCTATGCCGGTGCCCTCCTCGGCGCCGGCTTCCTGGCCAAGCCGGTTAAACGGCTGGAACAGGTGTGCCAGCTTGTCCGGCTGCAGGCCGGCGCCGGTATCCGTCACGCTGACGCGGATGTGGCCGTCGGCGTCGTGCTCGCAGCCCACCGTCACGGTGCCGCCGGCGCGGTTGTATTTGATGGCGTTCGACAGCAGGTTGACGATCACCTGCTTGACCCGGGTCCGGTCCGCGTGCACGAAGAACAGGCTCTCGAAGCTAGGGAAGCGCAGCTCGATGCCACGCTGCTCGGCCTGCGGCGCCATCATGGCCTTGCAGTCGAGCAGCACCTCGGTCAGCGACATCGCCTCCTTGGACAGGCCGACCTTGCCCGATTCGATCATCGCCAGGTCGAGGATTTCATTAATCAGGCGCAGCAAATACCAGCCGGCCTGCAATATCTGGTCGATCGAGATTTTCTGCTCGATGGACGGCGGCGGCGTATCGGAGGCCATCAGCTGCGCGAAGCCGAGCACGGCGTTGAGCGGCGTGCGCAATTCATGGCTCATGCTCGACAGGAACTCGGACTTGGCCAGGTTGGCTTTTTCCGCCGCCGCCTTCGCGCTTGCCAGTTCGACATTGTTTTCCTGCAGCTTGTGCTCGAAATGCTTGCGGTCGGTGACGTCGCGCGCCGCCGCGAACACGCCCTGCAGCTTGCGGTCGCGGTCGTGGAAGGTGGAGGCGTTGAACGACACCACCGTTTCCAAGCCTTCGCGCGACAGCGCCGTCAGCTCGTAATTGGTCAGCTTGCCCTCGCGCAGCACGCGCGAGATGCCCGCCTGGGCCAGTGCCGGATCGGTGAAGTAGTTCTTGAACGGCGCGCCGATCAGTTCATCGCGGGTGCAGCCGGTCAGCGACTCCATCTGCTGGTTGACGTCGGTGATGATGCCGCGCGGGTCGGTCGCCATCAGCGCGTCGATGTTCGACTCGATCAGCGAGCGGGTGTAGAACTGCTGGTCGCGCAGCCGCTGGTCGAGCAGCGCCTGCTCGGCTTCGACCTGCTTGCGCACGGTGTTGTCGGTGCCGATCAGCAGGTAGCCGATAATGTCGCCCTGGTCGTCGCGCAGCGCCGTCACCGACACCATGGCGGGGAAGCGGCTGCCATCCTGGCGGATATAGGTCAGCTCGTAGATGTCCTCGATGCCGCGCGAGGCCTTGAACACCAGCGCCTCGAAGCCCGGCGTGATCGGCGTGCCCAGCTCGATGCTCAGCGTATGGGCGCGCGCGATCACCTCCAGCGGATCGGAAATATCGGCCGGGGTGATCTTGTTCATCACGTCGGCGGCCTTGTAGCCCAGCATGCGCTCGGCGCCGACGTTGAAAATCTGGATCACGCCCTGCGCATCGGTGGCGATGCTGGAGAAGTTGGCGCTGTTGAAGATCGCGTTTTGCAGCGCGCCGGCCTTCTGCAACGCCTCCTCGGCGCGCTTGCGCGCGGTGTTGTCGGTGCCGATCAGCAGATAGCCGATGATGGTTTCCTGGTCGTCGCGCAGCGCCGTCACCGACACCATGGCCGGGAAGCGGCTGCCGTCCTGGCGGATATAGGTCAGTTCGTAGATATCCTCGATGCCGCGCGAGGCCTTGAACACCAGCGCCTCGAAGCCCGGTGTGATCCGTGTGCCCAGTTCCAGGCTGAGCGCGGCGGCGCGCGCGATCAGCTCGCGCGGATCGGAAATGTCGGCCGGGGTGATCTTGTCCATCACGTCGGCGGCCTTGTAGCCCAGCATGCGCTCGGCGCCGACATTGAAAATCTGGATCACGCCCTGGGCGTCGGTGGCGATGCTGGAGAAATTGGCGCTGTTGAAAATGGCGTCCTGCAGCGCCCCCGCCTTCAATAGCAGTTGCCCATCGTACAGCGAGCGGTCGACGATCAAGATATTTCTCCCCGGTGTCACATAATGGAATTGGCACGAGCATCCGTTGCGCATGGCGGCGCGGGGCGGAGGTCGTGAAAGAAGTGCGTTATGAGCAACAGCTAGGCGGTGGAGGCCGAGGCAACCCGCAGTGCGCATGCGGGCTGAATGATGGGACGTCGCGAAGTATGGAGATAAAACCTGTAACTTGTGCCCACAATAGCACAGTGTGGGCTCCGAGTCGTGAAGTGGTTTGCCGCCGACAGTCAGCGCGTCATCAGCACCGGCAGCGTCATGCGGTTCAGTATGCTGCGCGTGGCGCCGCCCAGCAGCAGTTCGCGGAAGCGCGTGTGTCCGTAGCAGCCCATCACCAGCAGGTCGGCATCGACCTCGGCCGCCAGCGACAGCAGGCCCTCGCCGACGTCGTCGGCCTGGCGCACCACCACGTCGAGCTTGACGCCGTGACGCGCCAGATAAGCGCCCAGGTCGGCCCCGGGCTGCTGGCCGTGCGCGCCGTACACCTGTTGCGGATTGAACACCGCCAGCGTCACCAGCGCCGCCTTCCGCAGCAGCGGCAGCGCGGCGGCGATGGCGCGGCTGGCCGCCATGCCGCCGTCCCAGGCCAGCAGCGGCCGCTCGCCGAGGCGCTCGACGCTGCCCTCGCGGGGGATCACCAGCACCGGCCGCGGGCAATGCAGGATCAGCTCCTGCGGCAAACTGTCGTCCGCAGGGTGGCCGTGGCCGGCCTGGCCGACGACGACCAGGTCGCAATAGCGCGACTGCAGTACCAGGCTGTCGATCATGCTGTCGTCGCTCAGGCGCACTTCAGACGACGCCACGCCCAGCCCGGTGGCCGTGGCGGTGAACTGGTCCAGCGCCTGCCGGGCCGGCTCGATCAGCCCGCTCAAGTCTTGCGGCAGCAGCGGGATGCCGGCCGCCGCCGCATTGCACTCATACATCAGCGGGTTGATGCCCGTGCTGGCCAGGCCGACCAGATGGGCCTGTTCGGCGATGGCGATGCGGCTGGCGCAAGCGGCTATGTGGCCGGCGCGCGCCGACGCTCCGGCGTGCACCAATATCGTCTTGTATGACATATTTGCTCCTCGGTGTGTGATCGCTACGACGCGGCGCCCGCCGGCGCGGCCTGCCCCATCGCCTGCAGCGCGATGGCCAGCGCGGTATCGGCGGTGGCCAGGTGCAGTTCGAACCACGGCAGGATCAGGCCGGCGGCCTTGCGTCCGGCGGCGATGTCGCCCGGCTCCAGCCCGTGCAGCGTGGCCAGCACCCGGGCGTGCTGTTCGCGGTGCGAGCAGATCGCCGGATAATCGATCGCCTCCATCAGCGACTCCTCCAGCCGGAAATCCTCCTCCAGCGCGTCGGTCAGCCGCGCCATGCCGGCCTCGAATTGCTCGTCCGGCCCGTCCAGCAGCTGCTTGACCTGCTCGGCCAGGGCCTGGTGCGCCTCGTCGAACAGCGGGATCCCCAGCGCCATGTCGGCGCTCCAGCCTGTCGTTTCCATGATGTCCTCCGCAATCGCGATCCTTGGTGGTCGATGCAACGATTATGGTTGGCCGGGGTTCCGGCTGTATTTGATCCAGATCAAATACTTCGGCTATCCCGCTCACTACACTGCCTCGCAAGCCTTCCGTTCCGGCAGCGCACCTTTGCGGGCATCCCATGAATGAATCCGACGACACCATACAAAACATCACCTACGACGAGTTAAGCGTCGGCCAGAACGCCCGCCTGAGCCGCCGCCTGACCAAGGAAGACATCCTCGCCTTCGCCGCGGTCTCGGGCGACGTCAACCCCGCCCACGTCGATCCGGAATATGCCGATCACACGCTGTTCCATGGCGTCATCGCGCACGGCATGTGGGGTGCGGCGCTGATCTCGCGCCTGCTGGGCACGGCCCTGCCCGGCCCCGGCACGATTTACCTGGCGCAGACGCTGCAGTTCCTGAAGCCGGTGCGCATCGGCGACGAGCTGCGCATCACCGCCACGGTGACGGCCAAGGATGACGTCAACAAGCATGTGCTGCTCGATTGCGAAATCAAGAACCAGACCGGCGCGGTGGTGCTGACCGGCGTGGCCACCGTCATCGCCCCCGGCGAGAAGGTGCGCCGGCCGCGCGCCCAGCTGCCCCAGCTGAACCTGTCGCAGGCGCACACCCACTACGCCGGCCTGCTGGCCAGGGCCGCCCCGCTGGCGCCGCTGCGCTGCGCCGTGGTCCACCCGTGCGACGGCCCATCGCTGTGCGGCGCGCTGGACGCGGCGCAGCACGGCCTGATCGTGCCGCTGCTGATCGGGCCGCGGGAGCGGCTGCGCTCAGTGGCCGAGGCCGCCGGCCGTTCGCTGGAAGGCGTCACGCTGGTCGACGTTCCGCACAGCCACGCGGCGGCCGCGCGCGGGGCCGCGATGGCCGCCGCCGGCGAGGTCGACATGATGATGAAGGGCAGCCTGCATACCGACGAGCTGATCGCCGCCGTGCTGGCCGAGCCGGCGCTGCGCACCGCGCGCCGGCTGACCCATGTGTTCCATACCGAAGTGCCGCTGTACGACAAGGTGCTGCTCATTTCCGACGGCGCGCTGAACATCCAGCCTACGCTGCTCGACAAGGTCGACATCGTGCAGAACGCCGTCGACCTGGCGCACGTGCTGGGCATCGCCGAGCCGCGGGTCGCCATCCTGTCGGCGGTCGAGACGGTGACGCCGAAGATGCCGTCGACATTGGACGCGGCCGCCCTGTGCAAGATGGCCGAGCGCGGCCAGATCCACGGCGCGCTGCTCGACGGCCCGCTGGCCTTCGACAACGCCATCTCGCCGTCGGCCGCGCGCGCCAAGGGCATCGTCTCGACGGTGGCCGGCCACGCCGACATCCTGATCGCGCCCGACCTGGAGGCCGGCAACCTGCTGGCCAAGCAGCTCGAATACCTGGCCGGCGCCGCCGTCTGCGGCGTGGTGCTGGGGGCGCGCGTGCCGATCGCCCTGACCAGCCGCGCCGACGGCGCCGCCGCCCGCACCGCCTCGGCCGCGCTGGCGCTGCTGCTGGCGCACAGTTACCGGCAGCAGCGGCCATGAGCGACTACCGCCGCGTGGTGCTGGCGGTCAACGCCGGCTCCTCTTCGCTCAAGTTCGCGCTCTACCCTTGCCGTGGCGGGCACACCCAGGCGGCCATCCTGAGCGGCGTGGCGGAAGGCCTGGAGCCCGGCGGCCAGCCGCAGGTCAGCCTGCACGCGCCGGCCTCGGACGCGCAGCCGGCGCCGCTGGCGTCCGGCGACGGCGACCCGTTCGAACGGGCGCTGCGGCGGCTGCGCACGCTGCTCGACGAGCACGCCGGGCCGGTGCGGCTGGCGGCGGTGGCGCACCGCATCGTGCACGGTGGCGAGCGCCATGCCGCCTCGATCCGCCTCGACGACGACGCGCTGGCCTACCTCGACACGCTGGCGCCGCTGGCGCCGCTGCACCAGCCGCACAACCTGGCGGCGGTGCGGGCCTGCCGCCGCGCCTATCCCGACGTGCCGCAGATCGGCTGCTTCGACACCGGCTTCCACGCCAGCCTGCCGGCCGAGGAACAGCTGTTCGCGCTGCCGCAGGCGCTGCGCGCCGAGGGCATCCGCCGCTACGGCTTTCACGGCCTGTCCTACCGCTACCTGGCCGCCCGCCTGGCGACGCTGACGCGGCGCGCCGCCGGACGCGTGCTGATGGCGCACCTGGGCAACGGCGCCAGCGTGTGCGCGATGCGCGCCGGCCGCAGCATCGCCACCAGCATGGGCTTTTCCGCGCTGGACGGCCTGATGATGGGCACCCGCAGCGGCGCCGTCGATCCCGGCGTGCTGCTGTACCTGCTGCGCCAGGGCTGGAAGCCGCAACGCATCGAGAACCTGCTGTACCGCGAGTCCGGTCTGCTGGGCGTGTCCGGCCTGTCGGCCGACATGCGCACGCTGCGCGCCAGCGGCACGGCGGCCGCGCGCCAGGCCATCGCGCTGTTCGAACACCGGCTGGTGCAGGCCTGCGGCGCGCTGACGGCGTCGCTGGAAGGCCTCGACCTGCTGGCCTTCACCGGCGGCATCGGCGAGCACGACGCCGCCCTGCGCCGGGACGCCTGCGCCCGTTTGCGCCACCTGGGCGTGGTGCTCGATCCGGCCCGCAACCTGGCGGCCGACGGCCGCGCCGCCTTGCCCATCCATGCGGCCGGCAGCGCGGTCGAGGTGTGGGTGGTGCCCACCGACGAAGGCCGCGTCGCTGCGGCCGACGCGGCCGCGCTGGTGGAGGGCGGTCCTTGAAGCGCGCACGGCGCACGCCGGCGGCCTAGCCGACGCCGGCCTCGCGGTAGCAGTCGCGGCCGGCGTGCTTGGCCGCATACATGGCGTCGTCGCTAAGCCCCAGCAATTGCTCGGGGGTGGCGCCGTCGCGCGGGAAGAAGGCCAGGCCGATGCTGGCCGACACCCCCACGTGACGGCCGCTGGCCAGCCGGATCGGCGCGCGCACCGAGTCCAGCGCGCGCTCGACCACGGCCACCGCCTCGTGCTCGGCGCCCAGCTCGGCCAGCACCAGCACGAACTCGTCGCCACCCAGCCGCGCCACCGTGTCGTTGGCGCGCACCGCCTGCAGCAGCCGGGCCGCCACCGCGACCAGCACGGCGTCGCCGGCCTCATGGCCGCAACTGTCGTTGACGGCCTTGAAACCGTCGAGGTCGATCGAGCAGACCGCCAGCAGATGACCGCTGCGCGCGGCGACGGCCAGCCCCTGGGTCAGGCGGTCGCGCAGCAGGCGCCGGTTCGGCAAATGGGTCAGCGGATCCAGGTAGGCCAGCTGCTCGACCTGGTCCTGGCGCAGCCGCTGCTCGGTGATGTCGCTGAAGAAGGCGATGTAGTGGAGCAGCGTGCCGTCCGCGCCGGTCACCGCGCTGAGCGACAACTGCGCGGCGAACAGGCTGCCGTCGCGGCGCCGGTCCCAGATCTGGCCGTGCCAGTGGCCGCGCGCGTCCAGGCTGCGCCAGATGCCCTGGTAGAACGCGGCATCGTGCTTGCCGGACTTGAGCAGCCGCGGATTCTGGCCGATCAGCTGCTCCCGCGTATAGCCGCTCATGGTCTCGAACGCCCGGTTGACCTCGATGATGGCGTGGTCGGGGCCGACGATGAGGATGCCGTCGGCGATGGCGCCGAACACGCTGGCCGCCAGCGCCACCCTGGCGTCGGCCCGTTCGCGCGCCTGCTGCAGCCGGTTGAACTGGCGCGCCAGCAGCCGGATCTCCGCCGGTCCCTCCGGCGTGGCGCGGGCGCCCGGCGCGCCCGCCGCCGCCAGCGCGGTGGCCCGGCGCAGGCTGCGCAGCGACGCCAGCGCGCGATGCAGCAGCGCCCACGCCAGCAGGCAGGCCAGCAACATGGCGGCGGCGATCTGGCCGCCGATCAGGCGCAGGCGCTCGCCCACTTTCTGGCGCAGCAGATCGCGTGGAATGAACACGGCCACCGTGCAGCCGCTGACGGCCGAACGGCTGTAGCCGACGAACGACGGCGTTCCCTCCAGCGTCGCGCTGACGAACATGCCTTCGGCGCTGGTCTGCATGGCGGTGAGCAGGTCGGCGATGGCGGGGTGGCCGACATAGCGCGCGGCGGCCGTCGAGCGTCCCACCAGCACGCCGCCGGGCGCGATCCAGGCGCCGATCCAGCCGTCGGCCAGCTGGTCGCGCACGGCGGCGGCAAACAGCGGCGCCGCCGCCTCCTGGTACACCAGCACGCCGGCCGGACCGCCGCCGGTCGTCGTCAGCGCCACCGCGACCGCCACCTGCGGCACGGCCGCCGGCACGCAGGCGCTGGCCGGCGCGGCGCCGGGGCCCAGCTGGCGCAGCAACGGCGCCAGCGCGGCCGGCGACAGCCCGGCATCGGCCGCCGCCGTGGTGAACTGCGGCGCGCCGCCGGCGTCAAGCAGCGTCGCCGCCGCCCCGGCGGGCAGCGCGGCCAGCAGCCGGCGCCGGCCCGCGCCGTCGGGCTCACCGCTGGCCGGCAGCGCGGCCGCCAGCACCGCCGCGGTCGAGCGCATGCGCGCCATCGACTGGTCCAGTTCACGCGACAGCCCCCTGGCCGCCAGCAGGCTGCTGCCTTCGAGCTGGGTTTCCCCGCGCTGGTTCAGCAACAGCAGCACCACGCCGCCGATCAGCAGGCCGGGTAGCAGCAGCAGCAGCAGCAGCAGCGCGAAATACACGCTCAGGCTATTGCAGCGGGTAAGCATTTTTTCTCCCATTTGGCCTGTCCGGGCTCTACCTCAAGCGTAGGCAGCGGGACCGCGAAAAAAAATGCGCCAGATCAAATAATGGTGGAATGGCGGCCGATCCGGCGAAGTTTGATCCAGATCATAAAATTTGAAGATAGGCTTTGATAGCCTGAAGATTCCCGCATCCCGTGGCCCTGCCGCCATTTGAAGGAGTCTGCCATGTCATACAAAACCATCCTGGTCCATGTCGACCAGTCATCCCACGCCGCAACGCGCATCGCACTGGCCGCCCAGCTGGCCGCCAGCCAGGACGCGCACCTGATCGGCGCGGCGCTGACCGGCCTGACCATGGAGTATTACCGCAACAGCGGCGCGACGTTCGCCGGGCCGCTGCCGCAGGAGGAACTGGACGAGATCACGCGCCGCGGCGAACAGGCGCTCGAGCGCTTCGAGGCGCAGGCGCGCGCCGCCGGCGTCAGCTACGAGCGCCGCTACAGCGACGACGAACCCGAAGTCGGCCTGGTGCTGCAGGCGCGCTACGCCGACCTGGTGGTGCTCAGCCAGACCGATCCCGCCACCGAAGGCCTGGCCATGCTGCGCAAGCTGCCCGAGTACGTGGCGCTGTACGGCGGCCGGCCGGTGCTGATGGTGCCGTACGCCGGCACCTTCCCGCACCTGGACCGCCACGCGCTGGTGGCCTGGGACGGCAGCCGCGCGGCCACCCGCGCCGTCACCGACGCGCTGCCGCTGTTGCGCAAGAGCGCGCGCACCACGCTGGCGCTGTTCAATGCCGAGCGCCAGTACGGCGTGCACGGCGAACAGCCGGGCGCCGACATCGCGCTGTTCCTGGCGCGCCACGGCGTCAAGGTCGAGGTGCTGCAACAGACCACGGCGCCCGGCATGGACGTCGGCAACGCGCTGCTGTCGCTGGCGGCCGACGTCGGCGCCGACCTGCTGGTCGCGGGGGCCTACGGCCACCAGCGCTGGCGCGAGATGGTGCTGGGCGGCGTCACGCGCCGCTTGCTGCAATCGATGACGCTGCCGGTGCTGATGTCGCACTGACGCGCCGCCCGCCACCAAGGAGTGCCGCCATGTCCTACCGTTCGATCCTGGTGCACGCCGACCAGACCCCGGCCGCCGCCGCCCGCATGGCGCTGGCGGTACGCCTGGCGCTTGCCTGCGGCGCGCACCTGACGGCGCTGGCCTGCACCGGCCTGTCCCGCTTCACGCCCTTGAGCGACCCGCTGCGGCAAGGGCCGCTGGTGCCCGAACAGCTGCAGCGCTGGCGCGACCAGGCGCAGACCAGCCTGGCCGCGTTCGACACCATCGCGCGCCGCGCCGGCCTGCACGCGGCCACCTCGCGGCTGGCCGATGACGCCCCGGAGGATGCCCTGCTGCTGCAGGCGCCCTATCACGACCTGCTGGTGCTCGGCCAGACCGACCCGCAGGCGGCCACGCCCGGCGCCATCCGCGACCTGCCGCAGGAGCTGCTGCTCAACTGCGCCCGGCCCCTGCTGCTGGCGCCGTGCAGGCCGGCGGACGACGGCGATGCCGAAGGTCCCCTGCGCCATCCGCTGCTGGCCTGGGACGGCAGCCGGCAAGCCGCGCGCGCCATCGGCGACGCGCTGCCGCTGCTGAAACTGGCGCAAAAGGCGACACTGCTGGTGCTCAACGCCGAAGCGCGAGCGGACCGGCATGGCGCCGAACCGGGCGCCGACATGGCCCTGTTCCTGGCGCGGCACGGCGTGCGCGCCGAGGTGATGCGCGAATTCACGACCGCCGATATCGGCGACGCGCTGCTGTGCGTGGCCGCCGAACTGCGCTGCGACCTGCTGGTCATGGGCGGCTACGGCCATCGTCGCGCGCGCGAGACGCTGCTGGGCGGCGCCACCCGCACCGTACTGCGCGACATGACGCTGCCGGTGCTGATCGCCCATTAACCTCATGAACAACGACCCGAAAGGCGTGCATGACCGAAACCACCGATGACCTGGACCGCAGCGCCGGCGACATGATGCCGTCCCCCGGCGAGATCGCGCTGCGCCTGCGGTATCTGGAATTGGGCGCCGACGACCTGGCGCTGCTGCGCCGCATCCATCCGCTGCTGCAGCCGCGCCTGGAGCCCGTCATCGAAGCGTTTTACACGCATCTGCTGAGCATGCCGGTGCTGCGGCCGCTGCTGGGCGACGGCGCGGCGCTGGCGCGGCTGCGCCGGGTCCAGGCCGGCTACTTCCGCTCGCTGACCGCCGGCGACTACGGCGACGACTACGTGCGCAACCGCCTGCGCGTGGGGCTGGTGCACCAGCGCATCGGCCTGGCCCCGGTGTGGTACCTGGGCGGCTACCGCAAATACCTGACCGACCTGGCGCCGGTGCTGCGCGAGCTGCTGCGCGACAGCCCCGACACCTTCCTGCCCACCTATGGCGCGCTGTTCAAGGTGGTCAACTTCGACATGAGCCTGGCGCTCGACACCTATATCCAGGCCGGCCGCCGCAAACTGCTGGGGCTGAAGAACTACTCGGAGCAGATCATCAGCAGCATGCCGTCCGGCGTGATGGTGGTCGACGGCGGCGGCGCGGTGCGCACCGTCAACCAGGCCATGCTCGGCATACTGGGCGGGCAGCGCGGCGGCGCCGGCCTGCGCTACGACGAACTGGTCGGCGCTTCGGCGCGGGGGGCCCGGCGGGCCCCGGGGGGGGGGCCCCCCCCCCCCCCCCCCCCGGCGGCGCCCGCGCCCGACTGGACCAATACCGGCAACATCACGCTGGCGTCCGACTATCTGTTCCGCGGCATCTC
>NZ_JBGLYQ010000033.1:0-87879 GCF_047304105.1 Duganella sp. Dugasp56 | reverse complement strand
CGGGCGTGCCGACCCGGGTGGCGGTGTGGGCGCTTGCCGCTGCTACTGTCTACTTGGGGCGGGCGGCGGGGGTGGCGCGGGGGCGGGCGGTTGGGGGGGGGCGGGCCTTTGGGGGTGGGGGGGGGGCGCGGGGCAGGGGCGCCGCACTGGCGGCGCTGCTGCCGCCGCTGGCCTGGCTGTCGTCGCAGGGCGCGCAATCGGCCCTGCTGTTCAAGCTGGCCGCCGTGTTCGCCGGCATGAGCCTGATGACTTTCGGCGGCGGCTACGTCTTCATTCCGCTGCTGCAGCACACCGTGGTCGATACCTACGGCTGGCTCGACGCGCGCCAGTTCGTCGACGGCCTGGCGCTGACCCAGCTCAGCCCCGGCCCCGTGATGATCAGCTCCGCCTTCGTCGGCCTGAAGGTGGCCGGCGTGGCCGGCGCCGCCGCCGCGAGCGCCGGCATGTTCATCCCCAGCGCGGTGCTGATCATCGCCGCCAGCGGCGCCATGCAGCGCGTGCGCCATTCGCCGGCGGTGCAGGCCGCGCTGTCCGGCGTGCGGGCGGCGCTGGCGGGCATGGTGTTTTCCGCGGCCGTCTCCATCGCCCGGATGGCCGCGCCGGCATGGATATCCGTTTTGATCTGCGTGCTGGCGCTGGTAGCGCTGGTGCGTTTTCGTGTGGACGCCGCCTGGATCGTCGCTTGCGCGGCGCTGGCAGGTTGGCTGGTTTTTTGAAAAGGGAAATGGAATGACTATCACGAACAATGCCACGAATACCGCCATGAACAATGCCACGAACACCCAGGGCGCCCGCCCGCGCCCCGTGATGATGATCCCGCTGCGCCGCTGCGGCAGCCACGCGCTGCGCCTGCGCCTGAACATGTCGCCGCAGTTTTACTCGCCCTACCCGCTGCACATCGTCGACTTCATGCCGCTGGTGCCGCACTACGGCGACCTGCGCGACGACCGCGCCTACTTCCGCATGGTGACCGACGTGGTCGGGCTGCAGGCGGTCAGCATGGTCAAGTGGCCGGGAACGGTGTTCGATCCAGTGGAGATATTCGAAGCCATACGCCACCAGCCGCGCAGCGTGCACCGCGTGGTGTGGGAACTGCTGCTGCGCGCGGGCGAACGCCAGCACGCCGGCGTGGTGATGGACAAGTCGCTCGACAGCGTGCACTACGCCGATGAGCTGATGCAGCTGTATCCGGACATGCTGTTCGTGAACGTGGTGCGCGATCCGCGCGCGCAGGTGGCGTCGATGAACCGCGCCATCATCCACGACTTCGACACCATGCTCAACGCCCAGACCTGGGTGGCCGCGCACCGCGCCGCCGACCATGTGCGCCAGCGCTGGCCGGACCGGGTGCTGACGATACGTTATGAAGACTTCCTGTCGCGCCAGCAGGCGACGCTGGAAGCGGTATGCGGCTTCCTCGGCATAGACTTCCTGCCGCAGATGCTCGACGTCGCCGGATCGCAGGAAGCGAAGCAGATCTCGCAATTGTCGGCGCTGTGGTCGTCCAACTGCTATCCGCCCATCGTCGCCAACATCAACAAGTTCAAGCAGCAGCTGACGACGCCGGAGATCAACGTCATCGAAACGCTGGCCGGCGACTACATGGACCGCTACGGCTACACGCGCCTGACCGACGGCGACGCCGTCATCACGCCGGAGCTGACGACGCAGGCGCGCCTGCGTTCCGGCGAGGGCCGCGAGCGCGCCTGGCGCGAACTGGAACAGGATAATTTCCGCGACTATGTGCTGCGCCGCTGCCGCGCCGACTACCTGGCGCAGTTGAACGCCAGGTTAAGCCTGCAGGCGTCGCAGCCGGGGCGCAATGCGATCGTCACGCTGGACGAACTCGACCCGGCCGCTTTTGAAGTGACCGACTAAGCGACTAGTTAGCGCTTCAGCTGCGACAGGTCGCGCACGGCGCCGCGATCGGCCGACGTGGTCAACGCCGCGTAGGCCTGCAGCGCCTGCGAGACATAGCGCTCGCGGTTGACCGGCTTCCAGGCGGCGTCGCCCTTGGCTTCCATGGCCGCGCGGCGCGCCGCCAGGTCGGCATCGCTGAGGCGCAGGCTGATCTTGCGGTTCGGGATGTCGATGTCGATCATGTCGCCCTCTTCCACCAGGCCGATGGCGCCACCCTCGGCCGCTTCCGGCGAAGCATGGCCGATCACCAGGCCCGACGACCCGCCCGAGAAGCGGCCATCGGTCAGCAGCGCGCACGTCTTGCCCAGGCCCTTGGACTTGATGTACGAAGTCGGATACAGCATCTCCTGCATGCCGGGGCCGCCCTTCGGACCTTCGTAGCGGATGATGACGACGTCGCCTTCATGCACGGTATCGCCCAGGATGCCTTCAACCGCCGCGTCCTGGCTCTCGAACACGCGCGCCTTGCCGCTGAACTTCAGGATGCTTTCGTCCACGCCGGCCGTCTTCACGATGCAGCCGTTCTCCGCCAGGTTGCCGTACAGGACCGCCAGGCCGCCGTCCTGCGAATAGGCGTGCGCCTTGTCGCGGATGCAGCCGGTGCTGCGGTCCAGGTCCAGCGCGTCGTAGCGCTCCGACTGCGAGAACGCGGTCTGCGTCGGCACGCCGCCAGGCGCGGCGCGGAACAGCTGGTGCACGGCCGCGTCGTCGCTGCGCTTGACGTCGTTGCGTTCGATGGCGTCGCCCAGCGTCGGCGCGTGAATGGTCGGCAGCGAGGTGTCGAGCAGGCCGGCGCGTGCCAGCTCGCCCAGGATGGCGACAATGCCGCCGGCGCGGTGCACGTCCTCGATGTGATATTTGTCGGTCATCGGCGCGACCTTGCACAGGCATGGCACCTTGCGCGAGATGCGGTCGATGTCGCCCATGTCGAAATCGACTTCGGCTTCATGCGCCGCCGCCAGCAAGTGCAGCACGGTGTTGGTGGAACCGCCCATCGACACGTCCAGCGCCATGGCGTTTTCAAACGCGGCCTTGGTGGCGATGGAGCGCGGCAGCACCGAGTAGTCGTCCTGCTCGTAATGGCGCTTGGCCAGTTCGACGATCAGGCGGCCGGCGCGCAGGAACAGCTGCTCGCGGTCGGAGTGGGTGGCGACGATGGTGCCGTTGCCCGGCAGCGCCAGGCCCAGCGCCTCGGTCAGGCAGTTCATCGAGTTCGCGGTGAACATGCCCGAGCAGGAACCGCAGGTAGGACAGGCGGAACGCTCGATCTCGGCCACGTCGGCGTCGCTGACGCTCTGGTCGCCGGCCTTGATCATGGCGTCGACCAGATCGAGCTTGATGATCTTCTGCTTGCCGTCGACCACCTTCAGCACCTTGCCCGCTTCCATCGGACCGCCGGAAATGAACACGACCGGAATGTTGAGGCGCATCGCGGCCATCAGCATGCCCGGCGTGATCTTGTCGCAGTTGGAGATGCAGACCATCGCATCGGCGCAGTGGGCGTTGACCATGTATTCGACCGAATCGGCGATCAGGTCGCGCGACGGCAACGAGTACAGCATGCCGCCGTGGCCCATGGCGATGCCGTCGTCGACGGCGATGGTGTTGAATTCCTTGGCGACGCCGCCGGCTTTCTCGATCTCGCGCGCCACCAGCTGGCCCAGGTCCTTCAGGTGCACGTGGCCGGGCACGAATTGGGTAAAGGAGTTCACCACGGCGACGATAGGCTTGTCGAAGTCGCCGTCCTTCATGCCGGTCGCGCGCCACAGGGCGCGGGCGCCGGCCATGTTGCGGCCGTGGGTGGTGGTGCGGGAACGGTATTGCGGCATGATGTTTCTCCAGTGATAAAGGCTAGCTTAAGCTTGCTGGCTTAGCATGACAGATTGCCTCCACCACGCTCCCATGTCAAATATATGATTTCCGACCCTGTGAGTCGTATAAAATATCACAAGTCTGAATTTCAATAGTTAACCATATGAATCTGGAACTGCGTCAGCTGCGCTATTTCGTCACCGTCGCCGAGGAGCTCCACTTCGGCAAGGCGGCGCTGCGCCTGCACATGACGCAGCCGCCGCTGTCGCAGACAATCCAGGCGCTGGAGGAGCTGCTGGGCGCCGCGCTGTTCGAGCGCAACCGCCGCGGCGTGGCGCTGACGCCGGCCGGCCTGGCGCTGCTGCCGGAAGCGCGGCGCATGCTGGCGCAGTCGCTGGAGCTGCCGCAGCTGGTGCAGCGCGCCGCCGCCGGCGAGGTCGGGCGGCTGACGCTGGCCTTCGTCTCCTCGGCCGACTACAGCGTGCTGCCGCCCTTCCTGCGCGCCTACCGCGCCGCGTATCCGCAGGTGCAGATCACGCTGCAGGAAGCCACGTCCGACCTGCAGCTGGACGACCTGCTGCAGAACCGCATCGACGCCGGCCTGCTGATCCCCCCGCTGCCGGACAAGGCGAAGCTGGAACTCGACTACCTGCCGGTGCTGAACGAGCCGCTGGTGCTGGCCTTGCCGGCCGGGCTGCCGGCGCTGAAGAGGACGGGCAAGCTGGCGTTGGCGGCATTGCCGCCGCTGCCGCTGATCGTCTTCCCCCGTGCGATCTCGCCGCCGCTGTACGACGCCATTCTGTCGGTGTTCCGCGACGCCGGCATCACGCCGGAGATCGGCCAGCAGGCGATCCAGATGCAAACCATCGTCAGCCTGGTGTCGGCGGGGATGGGCATGGCGCTGGTGCCGCAATCCGTGTCCAACCTGATGCGGCCCGGGGTAGAATACCGGGCGCTGAGCGACGCCACGCCGCTGGTCGAAACCGGCCTGGCCTGGCGCCGCGACAACGCCTCGCCGGTATTGCGCGGCTTTTTGGAACTGCTAAGAAAAGAAATAGGAAAGAACGCCTTATGCTGATACACCCGATGCCCGATCCGATCGCCGTCCATCTTGGACCGGTGGCGATACATTGGTATGGCCTGATGTACGTCCTCGCCTTCGCGCTGTTCATCACGCTGGGGCGCGTGCGCATCAAGCAGCCGCACATCGCCGCGCAGGGATGGCGGAAGGAGGACTTGGACGACATGCTGTTCTACGGCATGCTGGGCGTGGTGATCGGCGGTCGCTTGGGCGAGGTGCTGTTCTACCGTCCCGATTTCTTCTTCTCGAATCCGATCGAGATCTTCAAGGTCTGGCATGGCGGCATGTCCTTCCACGGCGGCTTCCTCGGCGTGCTGATCGCGATGGCGCTGTGGGCGCGCAAGAGCGGCCGCAATCTGCTGGACGTCTACGACTTCATCGCGCCGCTGGTGCCGCTGGGTTACGCCGCCGGCCGCCTGGGCAACTTCATCAACGCCGAACTGCCGGGCCGCGTGGTGAGCGACCAGTCGCTGCCATGGGCGATGATGTGGCCGGACACGAACTACCCGCTGTCGCCGAATCCCGTGTTCCTGCAAGGCCTGCGCCATCCGTCGCCGATCTACCAGTTGCTGATCGACGGCCTGCTGGTGTTCGTGATCCTATGGCTGTTCTCGCGCAAGGAGCGCCCGCGCCTGGCGGTCGGCGCGATGTACACGCTGCTGTACGGCTGCGCGCGATTCTTCACCGAATACTTCCGCACACCGGACTGGGAGACCACCATCCTCGGCATGCCGATCACCTCCGGCCAGGTGCTGTCGCTGCCGATGATCGTCGGCGCGCTGGCCATGCTGGCGTGGGCGTACAAGGTCAGGCAGAAAGGCCGCGCGCCGCTCTGAAAAATCCGGGGTCAGATCTGACCCCGGATTTATAGCGCCTTGCGGAGCATGTAGGCGGCGAGGCAGTAGAGCACGATCGCGAAGATTTTCCTGAGGGTCTGCACCGGCAGCTTGTGCGCGGTGCGTGCGCCCAGCGGGGCCAGTGTGACGCTGGCCGCCGCGATCACCACCAGCGCGGGCAGGTAGACAAAGCCCAGCGAATACGCCGGCAAACCCGGCTCGCCCCAGCCGTAATAAATATTCGACAGCGTGCCGGCCAGCGCGATCGGGAAGCCCAGCGCCGCGCTGGTGGCCACCGCGTTGTGGATGCGGACGTTACACCAGGTCATGAACGGAATCGACAGGAAGCCGCCGCCCGCGCCCACCAGCCCCGCCACCAGGCCGATCACGATGCCGGCGCCGAACATGCCGCCGCTGCCCGGCAGTCCGCGCTGCGCCATACCTTCCACAGCTGCGGGCTTCTTAGCCAACAGCATCTGCGTGGCGGAGAAGGTCAGGAAGATGCAGAACAATACAGCCTGTCCCGCCGAACTCATTTGCTTGGCGATCCACGGCCCGCACCACGCGCCGAGCAGGATGCCCGGCGCCAGCAGCAACGCCACCCGCCACAGCACCGCGCCATGCTGATGATGCGCGCGCACCGACGACATCGACGTGAACAGGATCACGCCCAGCGACGTCGCCACCGCCATGTGGATAATCGCCGCCTCGGGAAAACCCTTGGCGCTGAAGATCATCGTGATGAACGGCACCAGTATCATGCCGCCGCCTATGCCCAGCAGCCCCGCCGCGAAGCCGCCGATGGCGCCCATCAGCAGCAATATCAGCACCAGGCCGATATCCATCAACCGCCCTTCTTCAGCAGCTTGACGATGGTGTTCCACTGCCCCGCCGTCACCGGCGTGATCGACAGGCGGCTGCCTTTTTGCAGCACCACCATGTCCTCCAGCGCCGCTATCGTGCGCATCTCGGCCAGCGGCAGCAGACGGGTTTTCTGCGTGCCCTTGACGTCGACCGAGATCCAGCGCGGCTGTTCCGGCGTGGCCTTGGGATCGAAGTACTTGCTGTCCTTGTCGAACTGCGTGGCGTCCGGATACGGTCCGCCCACCACCTTGGCCAGGCCGGCGATGCCCGGCTCCGGGCAGCTGGAATGATAGAACAGCACACCGTCGCCGTCCTTCATGCCGTCGCGCATGAAGTTGCGCGCCTGGTAGTTGCGCACGCCGAACCACGGCGTGGTCTGGTCCGGCGACGCCATCACGTCGTCGATGCTGACTTCATCAGGCTCGGATTTCATCAACCAATATTGCATGAGCATCTCCAAACAAAAACGTCCAGACGAAAAAAAGCGGCTGCGCACTCACATGCTTGCAACCGCTTCTTATGGATAAGGCCCCGCCTGTGCCGTCTTTGCCGGCATCCCGAACCAAACGGTTCAAGGTGGTCACAGTTAGTTCAATTTCGGGTTCATCGGACTAGCGACGCTCACGCCCATCGAACAAAATTCCGCAACCGGTGCACATAAATGGTTCAAGGAATATATGGCAATCGCGAACACCGCAGGGTGAAACGAAGTTTACTCTCTTGTCCGCCGCAAAGGAAGAAGTTTAGCGAATTAAAACAGGGTTTCTTGTGGAGTCAGCGCGCTATCGAGCACTTTGTGCATGGCCGCGATCTTGGTCTGCACTTCCAGTATAGACATGTCCGACAACGGACCTTGCGGCGCCTTCACCGACAGGAACTCCGCCGCCATGCCCAGCGCCGCCATCACGGCGATGCGGTCGTTGCCCTTGACCTTGCCGGCGTCGCGGATGCTGGTCATCTTCTTGTCCAGGAATGCGGCGGCCTCGCGCAACGCGCGTTCCTCGTCCTCTTTGCAGACCAGGCGATACGACGCCCCCATGATGGTGACATCCAACTGTATCATCGTACATCCTCGTTTTCAGGCTGGTCGTCCTCTTCGGCGTCGCCGTCGAGCGCGGGGATTTTTTCCAGCAAAGCCTCGATGCGGCTGGACGCTTCGTCCAGCTTGCGCTGGTAGCCCATGTTCTCCACCACGAGGGCGGCATTAGCTTGGCGCAATTGCGCGTTTTCCCGGCGCAGTGCCACGGTCATCTCGGCCAGCTGGTCGATTTTGTCGGATAGTTCTTGGAATTCTGAAATCATCCCGCCACTATAGGGAGCGCGCGTTACGCCGTCAACAGAATCGCACGCTTGCCCGGAATATTTGGCGGGCAAGCGGCCGATTTATTTCCTCGCTGCCAATGTCGTGGCGAATATTGCTACTTTGCCAGCAAGCGTGGCGTAATACTGACAGCGCCCTCGATGCCGCTGGCCTGCCCCGGTTCCGCCTCGACGATGACGTTGATGTCGCGCTTCCCCGGTCCGGCCGGCAGCGGCAGGTCCAGCGCCGCCAGCGCGTAGCTGTCCTTCTGGCCGAGCAGCTTGCCGTTCAGCCAGACCTCGGCCTTGCCGCGTATGCCGGCAAAGTGGATCTGGCCGCTGCCGTCCGCCAGATTCTTGCGCGCCGTGAAACTGGCACGATACAGATGGTATCGGCCCGGCTTCTCCGCGCCGGCGATCATCGGCGGCGAGCCCCAGCCCCAGGTGTTCATGTCGAAGCCGGCCAGCTGCTGGTTCGGATCCGGACGCTGGTCGCCGTCCGGCGCGATGCGCCAGCTGCGCACGAAGGTCAGCGGCGCTTCGGCCGCCGCCACGTACGGCTGCTCCGGCACGGCCTTGACCGGAATGCTGATGTGCGCTGGCGCCAGTCCCGGCGCGGTGGCGACGACGTCGATGGCGTCCTTGCCGGCGTAGTCGGTCTGCACGATCAGCTGCGCCAGGCCGTTGAACAGGCGCCGCGTGGCGCCCTTCTCGTCTTCATGCGAATTCGGATCGCCGTTGCCATGGCCGATGGAACGGCCGCCGCCCTTCACCGCGAACGTCACCTGCGCATCGGCCAGCGGCACCGCGCGGCCTTGCGCATCGAGCGCGCGCACGGTGATCGGCATCGCATCGCGGCCGTCGCCGGCCAGTTGCGCGCGGTCCGGCACCAGTTCCAGCGCGACAGCGGCGCCGGTGGTTTCCACCGAGGTGCGCGCCACTTCCTTGCCGCCCCGGTAGCCGATCGCCTCCAGCTTGCCCGGCGCATAGGCGACGTTGAAGAAGTTCATCCGGTACGGATCGACCTTCTGCTCACCCAGCGAACGGCCATTGAGCAGCAACTCCACGCGCTCGACGTTGGCCATCACCATCACGCGGATGTCCTTGCCTTCGCTGCCGCTCCAGTTCCAGTGCGGCGCAATGTGGATCAGCGGCCGGTCCTTGATCCACTGTACCTGGTGGATGTAGTAGGCGTTCTTCGGAAAGCCGTTCAGGTCCATGATGCCGAACACCGAGCTGACCGACGGCCATTCATTCGGCGTCGGCTCGCCACGATAGTCAAAGCCGGTCCAGACGAAACCGCCCGCCACATAAGGCCGCGTGGCGATGGCTTCCCATGCGTCGCGGTGCGTGTTGCCCCACTCGGCCGCGTCGTCGTCGTAGCTGGCGATCAGGTTCTTCTCTCGCACAGTCTTGAACTCGCCCCGAGTCATGAAGGCGGAGGTGTCCTCCGAGCTGGTGAACGGCTTGTCCGGATGCGCCTTGTGATAGCGGTCGTAGTCCGGCACCTGGTAGTTGGCGCCGACCACGTCCACCGCGTGCGACACGTTTAGCTCCGTCAGGAAGCCGCCGTTCATCGCGGCCGTGACAGGCCGCGTGTCGTCCAGCGCCTTCACCGCGGCCGACATGCGGCGCACCATCTCATAGCCCACTTCGGTGGCCTGCACCGGCTCCTCGTTGAATACCGACCACAGGATCACGCCCGGATGATGGCGGTCGCGCTTGACCATCCATTCCAGCTGCTTCATGTAATCCGGCGACGGATTGAAGTTGCGGTTCTCGTCCATGACGAGGAAACCCATGCGGTCAATCAGGTCCAGCACCTCCGGCGCCGGCGCGTTGTGCGAGAAGCGTATCGCGTTCACGCCCAACTCCTTCAGGCGGCGCAGGCGATATTCCCAAATGGAGTCCGGCACGGCAACACCAACGCCCGCATGATCCTGGTGGATGCACACGCCCTGCAGCTTCATATGCACGCCGTTCAGGAAGAAGCCCTGCGCCGCGTCGAAGCGTATCGTGCGGAAGCCTGTATGCAGCGATACCTCATCGAGCGCCTCGCCGTCCTGCAGCACGCGCGTGGCGACCCGGTACAGATTGGTTTTCTCCAGCGACCACAAGGCCGGGTTGGCGATGGACAGCGGCACCTGCACGGTGCTGCTGGCCAGCACACCCAGACGCGCGGCGACGCTGCGGCGCGCCACCTGCTTGCCGGCCGGGTCGAACACCGTCACTTCCACCGTCACGGCGGCGGCCTGCTTGCCGCTGTTGTCCAGCGTGACCTCGACCGGAATGGTCCACTGCCCATTCTTGCCGGCGCGCGGGGTGGCGTGCACGCCATCGGTGACCACGTGCACCGGATTGCGCTTGACCAGCCAGGCATGGCGGTACATGCCGGCACCTTCATACCACCAGCCCTCCATCGCCTCGGCGTCGGCGCGGATGGCGATGGTGTTGGTCTCGCCGCCGTAGCGGAGATAGGGCGTGATGTCGATGTAGCTGGCGTTGTAGCCGGACCAGTTGCGGTTCACCACATTGCCGTTGACCCAAACCGTGGCATGGGTGGCGATGGCGTCGAACTGCAATTCAAAATGGCGGCCGCGATCTTTCGGATCGACCTGCAGATAACGGCGATACCAGCCGATGCCGCGCGGGCGGTAGCCCTGCGACACGTTGGCGTTGGGGTCGAACGGGCCTTCGACGGCCCAGTCGTGCGGCAGGTCGAGGTGGCGCCAGCCGGAGTCGTCGAATTCGTTGCCGGCCGCGCCGCCGGCGTTGCCGGCCTTGGCGTTGCCGTAGGACTCGCCGTGCCCCTTGATGGGCGGCTGGACGATGTCGCCCAGATGGAACAGCCAGCCGCGGTCCAGCGACAAACGCTCGCGGCCCGGCGCCGCCTGGGCACAAGCGCACGCCAGCAACAGCACTGCGGCGCCCAGGCGCCGCCAATTCAGCATCAATGGTTTCAATCCGACCTCCCGAAGTAAAAAAAACGGAGCAGCGCCATCACGCACCGCTCCGCCAAACCACGATAAAACTCGATTACAGCTTGAACGAAAGACCCAGGTTGAAGCGGCGGCCGAACTCCGTCACTTCCTGCTGCACAGGGATGTTGGCGCTGGTGTAGACAGCCTTCTGGTTGGTCAGGTTGTCGATGCCGAAGCGCAGTTGAATCTGCGGCGTCAGTTGCTTGGCCAGGTTCAGCGTGACGTAGGTCTCGGCTTCGTTCATGATCAACTGGCCGGCGCCCCAGGTCGGGTTGCGCACAAACGCGCTGTGATAGTTGGCCGAAACGCGCGCTTCGTAGCCAGCCTTCTCGTACCACAAGGTCACGCCGCCGTTGCTCTTCATCAGGCCTTCGATCGGATACGGATTCACCGCCGGCGTCTGCTCATGGATGTTGCTGGTGGTGTAGGCGTAGTTGCTGGCGATGCCCAGGCCGTCGAAGGGCGCCGGCAGCGACGTGAAGGCCTGCTGGTACACCAGCTCCAGGCCGCGGATATCGCCGCCGTTGCCGTTGACCGAACGGGTGATGGTGGCGGCACGGCCATTCAGGATCGCACTGTTGTCGCTGGTGATGGCGATATAGCGCGAGACCTTCTTGTAGAACGCGCCAGCCGACAGCAGCGAACCTTTGCCGAAGTACCACTGGTACGCCAGGTCCACCTGGTTGGCCATCATCGGCTTCAGCTCGGGATTACCGGCGCTGCCGGTGACCGGCTGGGACGTATCGGTCACCAGGTTCAGATTGCGCGATGCGCGCATCTCGTCCAGCGGCGCCCGCGACATGGCGCGCGCCACGCTGAAGCGCACCTGGCGTTCCTGTGCCTCGTCCATGTTGAAGATCAGATTCATGCTAGGCAGGATCTCGTTGTAGGAAGTTCCGCCTTCCACCGCCGTTGCCGCGGCGCCGTTCAGCGACTGCATGCCATAGCCGGTCTGCGAGGTGTGCACGAAGCGCACGCCGACGTTGCCGCGATAGGTCTTGCCGAAGGCTTCGCCGTCCAGGTCACCCTGCACAAAAGCCGAAGTGCTGCGCTCCTTGACCTTCCAGCCGGCCAGCAGATCTTCCTGCGACTGCGGGCGGCCGTCAGGATTGAAGGCGTCCTTGCCGAAGGCCGCAGCGGTCGAAGCGCCAAAGTCCTTCAGTGCGATAAACGAGGGGAAGCCGCTGACGTAGACCGTCTCGTAGGCCGATGCCGGAATCGCCGCGGTGGGGTTGATCTGCCAGGTGGTCTGGCGATAGCTCTTCTCGCGGTCGGTGGCACGCAAGCCCACCTTCAGGCGGCTGATGATGCTGCCCTCGATAGGACGCGAAGCGCTCAGGCTCGCCGCGTTCAGCAGGTCCTTGATATGGCCGTCGGTATTGACATACAGCGTCGGCGCGCCGAAGTTGGCCGGATTGCCGGTGTCCATGCCGAAGTTGTAGCTCTGGTGTTCGTCGCCGGTGAAGTCCCAGGTGATGGTGGTCGGGTTGTTCGAATACTGGCGCACGTCGCCCCACTGGCTGCTGCGCATCGCGTGGGAACTGGACAGATCGGTTTCCACCTTCCAGTCGCCGACGTTGAACTTGCCGTTCACGCCGCTGGCGGCAACGCTGGTGTCCTGTATCCACAGGTAGTCGTTGGTGACCAGGCTGGTGTTCGACAGCGTGCCGCCGGCCACGTAGCCATTGCGGATATCGAGCTTGCTGAAGTTGCCGGATTCGTAGCCGTCCCAGTTACCCAGGTCGCCGGTCCAGTGCTGCAGGCCCGGCTCGCGGATCGCGGCCTTGGCGTAGTACGTATCGGCGGTGATCAGCGCGTCGTTCGACGGTTTCCATTCGACCTTGCCCAGCAGGCTGGTACGCTTGTCCTTGCCGCGCTTGACCTCGTCCTGGAAGCCCCACGGCGTCTTGTCGACCTTGCCGTCGCCATTCAGGTCGGCGGAATGGTCCTCGTTGAAACCCCAGTGGCGCACGTTCTTTTGCAGCGAGGGCTGGTCCTGGTAGCTGAAGGCCAGCGCAACACCCAGGGTCTTGTTGTTGAACTGGTCGATGTAGACCCCGCCCAGGCGCGGCGCGGTCTTGTCGGCGCCGCCGATGTCCTTGGCCAGCGCGTAGTACAGCGCGTCCGCCTTCAGCGACACCTGGCGGCCGTTGTACTTCAGTGGCGAGACGGTTTGCAGGTCGATGGTGGTGGCGACGCCGCCTTCCACCAGCTCGGCGTTCTGCGTTTTGTAGACGGTGGCGCCGCTCAGCGACTCCGACGGAAACTGCTCGAAGCGCACCGCGCGGTTGGGTTCCGACGACGCCAGTTCGCGGCCGTTCAAGGTGGCGCCGATGAAGCGCGGGCCCATGCCGCGCGCGACGATCTGGCTGGCGTTGCCGCGATCCAGGCCGGACGACAGGCCTGGCAGGCGCGCCAGCGATTCGGCGATGGTGGTATCCGGCAGCTTGCCGATGTCTTCCGACGACACCACTTCGACCATCGAGTTGGAGGCTTCCTTGGCGGCCAGCGCGTTGCGCACCGAGGCGCGGATGCCGGTCACGTTGACTTGCTGGATATCGCCGGCGGCCGCGGCTTCCTGGGCCAGCGCTTGTTGTACGAGCAGGGGGGACGTGAAAAGCGTGGCAATGAGCCAGCTCATTTTTTTATGTTTCAATTGCATCTCCAGTGTTTGTTTTGGCTTCGTCTCTTTGTTCTTGGACGAATAACTGGATGCTAACGAAACAAGTTTGCGCATTCCAATAGCTTATTGCGCATGGGCCATACCAAGATCGTATATCAGGACTGGACAGGCTTCCGATAATGCGGGTACATGCTGGCCGCGGCGTCGCGCAAGGCGAGCAGCATCGCATCCGCACCAGGCGAGAGCTGGTGTCGTTTGCGCGTCACAATGCCGAACGAATCCATGCTGACGCCGAGATCGAACGGCAGCACGGCCATCAGGCCCGCGTCCAGATACGACTGCACGGCGTCGTACGGCAGCGCGACGATCATGTCGCTGCCCATCAGCAGGCTGGCCACGACAGGCAAGTCGAGCGTCTCGACCGTTTCGGCGGGCTGCTCCAGGCCGTGCGACAGGAACAGCGCGGTCAGGCGGTCGCGCAGGATGCTGCCGGCCGGCGGCAATATCCAGCACTGCTCCATCAAGTCTTCCAGTCGCAGGTCGGTGCGGCTGGCCAGCGGATGGCCGGCGCGCGCGATCAGCAGGTGCGGCTCGTCGGTCAGCGGTTCGAAATTGAGTTCGTCGGCGGCGGCCGTGTCGAGGATGCGGCCGACCACCAGATCCAGGTCGCCGCTGCGCAGTCGTTCGACCAGCCCTTTGCTGGTCGACATGCTGACCGAGACGTGCACGCGTGAGTGGCGCGACTTCAGCAGGTTGATCGCCTTCGGCACCAGGCCGGTGGCCGGCGCCAGCACCGTGCCGATGCCCACGCGCCCGCGCAGGCCGGACAGCAGCTCCATCACTTCCTGGTGCGCCGCATCCATCTCCGCCAGCGCTGCGCCGGCGCGGCGTATCAGCACCTTGCCGTACCAGGTCGGCGCCACGCCGCGCGACAGGCGCTCGAACAGCTGCACGCCGAGAGCGTGTTCCAGCTCGCCCAACAGTTTGGACGCGCCGGGCTGAGTCAGGTTGGCCGCCTGTGCCGCGTGGGCGATCGATCCGTGCCGGCCCAGCTCGACCAGCAAGACCAGATGGCGGGTTTTCAGGTGGGAGCGGACGAAGCGGTCGGAGCTGGAATCAGTCATAGGGGTGATTTTTTTGATCGCCCATCATAAGGGCGGGCTGGTGCAGCGTCAATCACCGTGGCGCGGAAGTTGGGAATCGGCGACTCCAGGCCTTGCAGGACGACTCAAGCGAGGCTGTCGTCGAACAGCGTATCGGCGACGCCCGGCGCCAGTCCCGCCGCCAGGTCCGGCGGCAGGCCGTACAAGCCGCCGCGCGCGCCCAGCAACAGCAGTTGCTTCAGGTCGGCGCCGCCGAAAGCCACGCTGGCCGCCGCCTCGCGCGCCAGCGCGATCTGCTGGCGCACCTGGCCCTCGCCGTCGTACTGCACCAGCGCGCCGCCCTGCACGCTCCACAGCATGTCCTCGCTGTCGACGACGGCGGCGCCGGCGCCCGGCTCGACCAGCTGCGCAAAGGCGCGCACGTCGCCGACCTTGGCGCGCTCGGCGTCGTAGCTGCATTGCAGGATGTCGCCGCCGGCGGCGTCGGCAAAGAACATCCGCGTGCCGTCGGTGCTGAAGGCGATGCTGCCCGCCGTCACCACCACCGGCAGCGCCAGCCGGCGCAGGCCGTGGCGCTGCGAATATTGATAGAAGCTGCCGATCGGCCGCTGGTCGGCGCCGGTGTTAGCGGTACCAAAGACGAAATGGCCGTGCCGGTCCGCGCAACCGTCGCTGATGATCGTGCGCGGTTCGGCGGCGTCGATGGTGACCAGCACCTGGGCCTGCAGCGGACGGCTGGTCTGCCCGGCCAAGGGCAAGTCGACCATGCCGAGGCGCTTGCCAAGGCCGAGCAGCACCCGGCCGGACGCCGTGCACGCCATGACGCCGGCGCTTTCCTGCAGGCGCACGCCGCTGGGCATGCCGGCCGGCGCCGGCCAGGCGTACAGCTGGCTGCCTTTCGGGTCCGGCCAGCGCCAGCAGCTGCATGTCGCGTCCCAGCGCAACGCGCTGCCGGCCTGGCCGACGCGTATCAACATGATGCCGGGAGTGGAGGCGACGGACGTACTGGTAGGACTCATGCGACGGGTGCTCCGGAAAAAGTAGTGGCTATGCGCAAGTCTAAGCGCCCCCCGCCATTCGCAGATATGAATAAATCGCCCGCTGCCATGCCGATATCTGATAGCTTGTGGAAGCGCTCCCTCTGCTATCCGATATTGATATGGCTAGTTTCGAATTAATCATATTTCCGGTCTAGCGACCCGGCTTAGACTGGACGCTGTTCCTGAACTCACCTCCTCTCCTATGAAAATCATCAAACTGACGACCTACCGTGTTCCTCCGCGCTGGATGCTGCTCAAGATCGAAACCGATGAAGGCGTCGTCGGCTGGGGCGAGCCGGTCATCGAAGGCCGCGCCCGCACCGTGGAGACCGCGGTGCAGGAAATGGAGCCGTTCCTGATCGGCCAGGACCCGGCCCGCATCAACGACCTGTGGCAAACCATGTACCGCGCCGGCTTCTATCGCGGCGGCCCCATCCTGATGAGCGCCATCGCCGGCATCGACCAGGCGCTGTGGGACATCAAGGGCAAGGTGATGGGCCAGCCGGTCTACGAACTGCTGGGCGGCCTGGTGCGCGACCGCATGAAGACCTACAGCTGGGTGGGCGGCGACCGCCCGGCCGACGTCATCGAAGGCATCCGCGCGCTGCGGGTGGCCGGCTTCGACACCTTCAAGATGAACGGCACCGAGGAAATGGGCATGCTCGATACCGCCGCCAAGGTCGACGAGGCGGTGGCCCGCGTGGCCGAGATCCGCGAAGCCTTCGGCAACACAATCGAGTTCGGCCTGGACTTCCACGGCCGCGTGGCCGCGCCGATGGCCAAGACACTGATGCGCGAGCTGGAGCCGTATCGCCCGCTGTTCATCGAGGAGCCGGTGCTGGCCGAGCAGGCCGAATACTACCCGCGCCTGGCCGAAATGACGTCGATACCGATCGCCGCCGGCGAGCGCATGTACTCGCGCTTCGAGTTCAAGAACGTGTTCGCCGCGGGCGGCCTGTCCATCGTTCAGCCGGACCTGTCGCACGCCGGCGGCATCACCGAATGCATGAAGATCGCCTCGATGGCCGAAGCCTACGACATCGCGCTGGCGCCGCACTGCCCGCTCGGCCCGATCGCGCTGGCGGCCTGCCTGCACGTGGACTTCGTCTCGTACAACGCCGTGCTGCAGGAGCAAAGCATGGGCATCCACTACAACCGCGGCGGCGAGCTGCTGGACTACGTGGTCAACAAGGAGGATTTCAAGATCACCGACGGCTACATCAAGCCGCTGTCCAAGCCCGGTCTGGGCGTGGTGGTGGACGAGGAGCGCGTGATCGAGGCCAGCCGCAATGCGCCCGACTGGCGCAACCCCTTGTGGCGGCACGCCGACGGCAGCGTCGCCGAGTGGTAAGCGCGGTACAGCGTCCACAATAATAACGACACTGGAGACGACATGTCCTTGATGTTATGCCGGTTACGCCGCCGTTCTGGCGCCGGGCTGCTGCTCGGCGTCCTGGCGGCCAGCATGGCGGGCGTGGCCAACGGGGACACGCTGTCCATCGACGCCAGCGCGCCTACGCCGGCGCCGCGCGCCGCCGCCCTGCGCATGGGCAGCGCCGTCGCGCCCAACGGCGACAAACTGGGCGCCAACGCGCGCTACCTGACCCGCAACGGCGCCCCCTGGCTGCCGGTGATGGGCGAATTCCACTACAGCCGCACGCCCGCCTCGCAATGGGAAGCGGAGCTGCGCAAGATGAAGGCCGCCGGCGTCGACATCGTCTCCAGCTACGTGATGTGGAACCACCACGAGGAAATCGCCGGCAAGTTCGATTGGAAGGGCGAGCGCGACCTGCGCCGCTTCGTGCAGCTGGCCGGCAAGGACGGGCTGGACGTGGTGGTGCGCGTCGGCCCGTGGGCGCACGCGGAAGTGCGCTTCGGCGGCGTGCCCGACTGGGTCGTCAACGCGATGCCGACCCGCTCCAGCGATCCGCAGTACATGGCGCTGGTGGAGAAGCTGTACGCGCAGATCGGCGCGCAGCTCAAGGGGCAGTTGTGGAAGGATGGCGGCCACGTGATCGGCATCCAGCTGGAAAACGAATACAACATCGACGGCCCGGGCAAAGGCGCGGCGCACATCGCCGCCCTGAAGCAGCTGGCGCTGAAGGCGGGCATGGACGTGCCCTACTACACCGTGACCGGCTGGGACGGCACCATCTATCCGAGCGGCGAAGTGACGCCGGTGTTCGGCGGCTATCCCGACGAGCCGTGGGGCATCAGCACCGCCGAGCTGCCGCCGAAGGAAACCTATGCGTTCCGCTTCGACACCCGCGTCAGCGGCGACCTCGGTGCGCAGACGGCGGCCCACGCGCCCGGCACGGCGGAGACGGACAAGGACGTCACGCCCTTCCTCGGCGCCGAATACGGCGCCGGCCTGCCGTTCATGTACCGCCGCCGCACGGTGGTGTCGGCAGACGATATCGCGTCGATGCTGCCGGTGCAGCTGGGCTCCGGCCTGAACATGATGGGCTACTACATGTTCCACGGCGGCCGCAATCCGATGGGACTGGGCGGCACGTCGATGGAAGAAAGTACGCTCAGCGGCGGCTACAACGACACCACCATGATCAGCTACGACTTCCAGGCGCCGCTGGGCCCGGACGGCCAGCAGCGCAAGGTGCTGGAGAAGCTGCGTCCCTTCCATTTGTTCCTGCACGATTTCGGTTCGCGCCTGGCGCCGATGACGGTGCGCAAACCCGATGCCGCGCCGGCCACGCCGGACGACCTGAAGACGGCCCGCTTCGCGGTGCGCAGCGAAGGCGATCGCGGCTTCCTGTTCGTGAACAACCATGTGCGCCAGTATCCGATGGCGGCACAGCAGGCGACGCAGTTCTCGGTCAAGCTGCCGGGCCAGCGCATCACGCTGCCAGGCAAGCCGGTCGACATCGCCGACGGCGCCTATTTCATCTGGCCGCTGAACCTCGACCTCGACGGCGTCAACCTGGTCTACGCCACGGCGCAGCCCCTGGCGCTGCTGGACCAGGGCAAGGCGGGCCTGGTGGCGGTGTTTGCCGCCGGCGCAGGTATCCCGGTGGAGCTGGCGTTCGATGCCTCGCTGGCGCCGCAGATCAAGGCCGGCGGCGCGCAGGTCGCCATGTCTGAAGGCCGCGCGCTGGTGAGCGGCGTGCAGCCCGGCGTAGGCGCCGCGCTGACCGTGCAACGCAGCGGCAAGCGTCCGCTGACCGTCGTCGTGCTGACGCCGGAGCAATCGCAGCAACTGAGCGTGGCGGACCTGGCCGGCCAGCGCCGCTTGATCCTCAGCGCGCAGCAGACCTGGGTCGGCGACGGCGCGCTGCAAATGCGCTCGGCGGGCGGCAACAAGTTCCGCTTCGCGGTCTACCCGCCGCTGTCCGCGCAACCGAAGGCATCGGCCGGCAACTCCGGCACCACGCTGCGCGCCGCCGGCAACGACGGCATCTTCCAGGCCTTCGAGGCGGAGCTTCCCGTGCGCGACCTGAAGGCCACCGTCACGCAAACGCGCGCGGCGCAGGAAGCGGCGGCCATCGTCATCGGCGGCGGCGCCAAGGCCGCCATGCAGCCGGCACCGGAAAACTTCAAGGCCGCGGCCAGCTGGCGGATCGACGTCCCGCGCGAACTGCTGCGCGGGCTGGACGACGCGCTGCTGCAGATCGATTTCGTCGGCGACATCGGCCGCCTGTACTCCGGCACGCGCCTGCTGGACGACTGGTACTACAGCGGCTACCCATGGCAGTTCGGCCTGCGCCAGGCCGGCGCCCTGCTCGACCAGCCGCTGACCGTATCGGTACTGCCGCTGCGCGCCGACGCCCCCATCTACTTGCCCAAAGAGGCGAGACCAAACTTCGCTGGCCAAACACAAATGGCCACGGTGCGCAGCGTCAGCGTGATACCCGTGTATCAGCTGCGCGTGACGCCATAAATAACAATATCAACCGGAGATTCAAATGAAACGCACCTTGCTGGCCACCGCAACACTCTGCCTGATGGCAGCCGCCCACGCCGCCGAACCGGTCAAGATCGGCTTCCTCGTCAAACAGGCCGAAGAACCCTGGTTCCAGGACGAATGGCGCTACGCCGAACAAGCCGCAAAGGACAAGGGCTTTACGCTGGTGAAGATCGGCGTGCCGAACGGCGAAAAAATGATGGCCGCGATCGACAACCTGGCCGCGCAAAAGGCGCAGGGCTTCGTCATCTGCGCGCCGGACGTCAAGCTGGGCAAGGCCGTCGAGCGCTCGGCCGCCCGCAACAACCTCAAAGTCATCTCGGTCGATGACCGCCTGGTCGACGGCAGCGGCAAGCCTATCGCCTCGATCCCGCACATGGGCATTTCCGGCTACGCCATCGGCAAGCAGGTCGGCGAAGGCATCGCCGCCGAGATCAAGGCGCGCAAATGGAACATGGCCGACGTCGGCGCGATCCGCGTCGCCTACGACCAGCTGCCCACCGCCAAGGAGCGCACCATGGGCGCGGTCGACGCGCTGAAAGCGGCCGGCTTCCCGGCCGCGAACATCATCGACGCGCCGCAGGCCAAGACCGATACCGAAAACGCCTTCAACGCCGCCAACATCGCGCTGACCAAGAACGCGCGCTTCAAGCACTGGGTCGCGGTCGGCCTGAACGATGAAGCGGTGCTGGGCGCCGTGCGCGCCGCCGAAGGCCGCGGCATCAAGGCCGACAACATGGTCGGCGTCGGCATCGGCGGCGCCAAGGCGGCGGAGAATGAATTGAACAAGCCCGCGCCGACCGGCTTCTTCGGCTCCGTCATGATCAGCGCCAAGGAGCACGGCTACCAGACCTCCGTCAACCTGTACAACTGGATCACCGGCAAAGGCGTGCCGCCAGCCGAGGTGCTGACCAAGGGCATGCTGATGACCCGCGCCAACCAGGCCGACGTGCGCAAGCAGATGGGCCAGTAAGATGACCGCGTATCTTCAATTTGACCAGGTCAGCAAGGTCTTCCCGGGCGTGAAGGCGCTCAACGGCGTCAGCTTCGCCGCGCACGCCGGGCAGGTCCACGGCCTGCTGGGCGAGAACGGCGCCGGCAAGTCGACGCTGCTCAAGATCCTCGGCGGCCAGTACAAGCCGGACGGCGGACGCCTGCTGGTCGACGGCAAGGAATGCCGCTTCGGCAGCTCCAAGGACGCGATCCAGGCGGGCGTCGCCATCATCCACCAGGAACTGCAATACGTGCCTGAACTGACGGTGGCCGAGAACGTGCTGCTGGGGCGCATGCCCACCCGTTTCGGCCTGCTGGACAAGCCGAAAGCCTACCGTATCGTGGCCGAGAAGCTGGCCGCCATCGGCGTCGACCTGGCGCCGGACGCCAAGCTGGCCGACCTGTCGATCGCGCAGCGCCAGATGGTCGAGATCTGCAAGGCCATCATGCAGGACGCCCAGGTCATCGCCTTCGACGAGCCGACGTCCAGCCTGTCGCACCGCGAAACCGAGATCCTGTTCCGCCTCGTGAAGGAACTGCGCGCCGCCGGCCGCACGCTGATCTACATCTCGCACCGCCTGGAAGAGCTGTACGAACTGTGCGACGCCTGCACCATCTTCCGCGACGGCCGCAAGATCGTCACGCACGACGTGATGGCCGACGTGCCGCGCGAGCGCCTGATCAGCGACATGGTCGGCCGCGAACTGAGCGACATCTACGACTACCGCGCCCGCCCGCTCGGCGAAGAACGCCTGAAGATACAAGGCCTGGCCGGCAAGCATGTGAAAGGCCCGCAAAGCTTTTCGGTGCGCGGCGGCGAGGTGCTGGGCTTCTTCGGCCTGGTCGGCGCCGGCCGCAGCGAGTTGATGCGCCTGTTGTACAACGCCGATGTGCGCAGCGCCGGCAGCGTGGTGCTCGACGGCCAGACCGTCTCCACCGGCGGCCCTTCCGCCGCGATTGCCGCCGGCATCGTGCTGTGTCCCGAGGACCGCAAGGAGCAAGGCATCCTGGCCACGGCCTCGGTGGCGGAGAACATCAACATCAGCGTGCGCCGCAACGATTTGCGCGCGGGCCTGTTCCTGCGTCACAAGCAGGAAGCGGCGCTGGCCGAGGAGTACATCGCCCGCCTGCGCATCAAGACGCCGAACCGCCAGCAGGAGATCCGCCTGCTCTCCGGCGGCAACCAGCAGAAGGTGATCCTTGCGCGCTGGCTGGCCGAACCCGGCCTGAAGGTGCTGATCCTCGACGAGCCGACGCGCGGCATCGACGTCGGCGCCAAGAACGACATCTACCGCATCATTCACGAAGTGGCGGAACGCGGCTGCTGCGTGATCGTGGTATCGAGCGAGCTGCCGGAGGTGCTGGGCATCTCCGACCGCGTGATCGTCATGCGCGAAGGCGAAATCTGCGGCGAACTGCCGCGCGCCCAGGCCAGCGAGACCGAGGTGCTGCGCCTTGCGCTGCCCGATTCGGTCGTCCCCACCCCTATTGAAACTCCCGCACTTCCCACACGGAGCATTGCATGAACGTCTCACAATTGAATCCCGCCGCGCCGTCCGCGGCGTCCAACGCCCAGCGCCAGTGGCTGGTGGAATACAGCATGCCGCTGGCCTACGTGGTGCTGTTCGCCGTGCTGGCTGTGACCGTTGAGAACTTCTTCTCGCTGACCAACGTGGTCGGCCTGATGCTGTCGGTGGCGCAGATCGGCATGGTCGCCTGCACCATGATGCTGTGCCTCGCCTCGCGCGATTTCGACCTGTCGGTCGGCTCGACCATCGCCTTCGCCGGCGTGCTGGGCGCCATCGTGCTGGAGCAAAGCGGCAGCGTGCTGCTGGCCGTCGGCGCCGGCCTGGCCGCCGGTGCGCTGATCGGCGCCTGCAACGGCGTGCTGATCGCCTACCTGCGCGTCAACGCGCTGATCGCCACCCTGGCGACGATGCTGATGGTGCGCGGTCTGGCCTTCATCGTATCGAAGGGCCAGGCGGTCGGCATCAGCAACGACGCCTTCATCGACTTCGGCGACGCCCGCGTCTTCGGCCTGCCGCTGCCGGTGCTGGTGTGCGCTTGCTGCTTCCTGGTGTTCGGCGTGCTGCTGAACCAGACGGTATTCGGCCGCAATACACTGGCCATCGGCGGCAATCCGGAAGCGGCACGCCTGGCCGGCGTGCGCGTCGAGCGGCTGCGCGTATGGATCTTCCTGCTGCAAGGCCTGGTGACCGCGATGGCGGGCCTGATACTGGCGTCGCGCATCACCAGCGGCCAGCCGAACGCGGCCCAGGGCTTCGAGCTGGACGTGATCTCGGCCTGCGTGCTGGGCGGCGTGTCGCTGCAGGGCGGCAAGGCGCGCATGTTCGGCGTGCTGATCGGCGTGCTGATCATGGGCACGGTGGAAAACGTCATGAACCTGCTGGACGTCGACGCCTTCTACCAGTACCTGATGCGCGGCGTGATCCTGCTGGCCGCCGTGCTGCTGGACCAGCTGAAGACGCGCGGCGAACGCCGCTAAACCGGCCGGGACGCGGCGGCTAGCCGGCGCTGCCGCTCCAGGTTAGCCCGAACAACGCGGGCATGCACCTCATGCCCGACCGCCAGGCGTCGCAGCGTCGCGATCGCGATGAGTGAACCCAGGATCGGCACGCCAAAGGCAAGCAGCTTCATGCCCTGGATGACGGCGTCGGATTGCGCGACACCGGGTACGTAACCCAGCTTTCCCAAGGTCCAGCCTATGGCGACCGCGGATCCCACGCCGCCAGCCTTGAGCAGGACAAGCACGGTGGCGAAAGTGGCCGTCTCGCGCCGCTCGCCATGGCGGAATTCGGCGAAATCCGTCATGTCCGCCAGTATCCCCCAGGGCAGCATGAACACGCCGCCGAAGCCGACGCCGATCAGCGCCGCCGAAGCCGTCAACCACCACGTGTGCTCTCCCGCTATCGAGAAAAGCCAGACGCCGCAGCCGGCCATGCCGTGGCTGGCTGCGAGCAAGACGGTCTTGTCGCGGGAGCGGACGAGGAATATCCATAACGCGGCGCCGGCCAGCTGGCCCAGGGTGATGGTCAGTAAAATCCGACCGGCGAAACCCGGCTCCTTCAACACATACGTCGATATGTAGAGCATCATTTTGGAGAAAACCGGGGTCGCAAATCCGGTGACCAAGGCGACGATGGCGAAGGCCCCGAACAGCCGGTCCAGCTTGGGCAGGATGACTATCCTCGCGGACGGCCGCACCTGGCGCTCTCCGCGGCCGCCCTCTTCCTGCGCCGACCAGGCCGCGAACCACATCGCCGCGCAAAACACCATCCCGCCCACCACGCCCAGCCGGGACAACTGGCCGGCGGTGGCGGGCTGGCCGGCGGTGACCATGAATGGCACCAGCACGGTAGCGATGAGCGCGCTGGCCGCCGAGCTGAACACGGTGCGATATCCGGACGCGCGCCCGCGCGCCCGGCTGTCGGTGGCGACACGCGCGAGCAGGCTGTTGTGGGGGACGTCGATGACCGCGTACGCCGCGCGGAAAAAAACAATGACCAGGGCAATCGCCACGACGCTCCTCGGCCCCAGCAACGGCAGGCTGTAGATGAGCACAAACGCGGCGGCGCACGGCAGCGTGCCCAATGCGATCAGGCGCCGGTAGCCCGTGCCCCTGTTTTGCGCCCAGGCCGCCAGCCAGCCCGCGCCCAGGTCAAGCACCAGGTCGGCGCCGAAGACCAGCAGCATCAGCAAGCTGACGCTTTGCGGGTCGATGCCAAGCAGGTCCGTCAGCAGAAACAGCAGCGTCACGTCTACGCTGCCAAGCATCAGGTTCTTGCCGAAATTGCCGCTCGAATAGCCGATCAAGTGCCGGTCCGTCTTCATCCTGTCGAGATAACGGCCCATGATCGCCGCTCCCCTACCAGAAGGAAACCGTGGTGGACGCGTGTATCGGCAACAGCGCGGCGCCCAGTGCGATCGAACTGCCGCCGAGCCGCGACACGCGGATTTCGGTAGCCTGCCGGTGCTCGGGCCAGCGCAGCTGGCCCCGGTTCAGCCTGGCGGCGAGGCGGACCATGATGGATTCCGGCAGCGGACTGGAAAAGATGATCTCGCCCGGATCGAACCAGGAGATCGCGCTGTTGACCACCGATTCCAGCTGCCCGGCCGCCCGGTCCAGCCAGCGTTCGATCAGCGCTTCGTGGCCGACGCTGGCCTCGTCGAAATGCGCGATGGACTGGATCGGACAGCCAGCTTCGCGCAGCACCGACAGCAGGTCCATGGTGGTGGGGCGCGGCCGGTCCATCGGGTACAGCCCGCCAATGTCGCCGGCGCTGCCGAACTCGCCCTTGAGCAGACGCCCGTCCTCGATGACGCCCGCACCGATGCCGTACCCCAGCAAAAACACCACCACCGTCGAGGAGCGCCGTATCGTGTCGTTCAGGTAGTACTCGGCCAGCGCGGACGCGTTGGCGTCATTTTCCAGCATGGTCGGCAAGCCCAGCGCGTTGTCCAGTATCTGGCGCAGCGGGACATTGCGCCATCCCGGCAAGTCATTGACGATGTTCCACTGTCCACCGTCGCGGCCCCGGGGCGGCCCCGGCAGGCCGACGCCGACGCCGAGAAAGCGTCCGCCGAGCAGCCGGTGCTTGGCCGACAGTTCGGTGATCCGCTGCTCCAGCAGTTGCGCGAAACCGAGCGGGTCGGGCGCGCCGACCGCCTCGCTGGTCAGCGCGATGATGCCGCCCGCGTAGTCGACCAGCGCGATTTCCAGCACGCCCTTGTGCACCGTCGCACCCACCGCGAAGCCGCCTGCGGCCGAGATCGTCAACGGCACGGTTGGGCGGCCGCGGCCGCTGGTATCGGACGAGGCCTGCTCCTCGACCAGGCCCATGCTGATCAGGTTGCGCGACAGCTTGGTCAAGGCCGAATTGCTCACCTGCAGCGCCATCGACAGTTCGGTGCGCGGCAGCGGTCCCTTGGTCCGAAGCTGCCATAACAAACGTTTTTCTTCTGAAGACAGTTTTAGACGCGCAATTTTCATACATTCATTTATATAAAGGCAATTCTTGTCACACGCCTGTCATATTCTATTTATTTTACAAGTAATAAATAATTATACCAAAAGACCGTGGCTATACTCCGGCTCGACAGCTGCCCCCATCCATTTTCAACCGGAGAAATATGATGAAACGAAAAAATACGCTCGCCCACGGCTGGGCGATCGGCGCCCTGTGCGCCATGGCCGGCCCGGCGTTCGCCCAGGCTGTGCCGGCGGAATCCGGCCCCGCGCCGACGGCGCAGCCGGGTGAGGAAGCCGACATCGCCAGCGTGGTCGTTACAGGGTCGGCCCGTCCCCAGCGCCGTTTCGACGTGTCCTATGCGGTGAACTCGCTGTCGCAGAACGATGTGCAAAAACTCGCCCCGCAAAACATGGCCGACCTGCTGGGCAAGCTGCCTGGCATCCAGGTCGAGGCCACCGGGGGCGAGGTGCAGAACATCACCCGCGTGCGCGGCATCCCGACCGACGACGGCCTGGCGTTGTTCCAGCAGGACGGCTTGCCGCTGTTCACGGAAATCAACGGCTTCTTCTTCCGCGGCGACAGCCTGAATCGTTACGACCTGATGACCAAAAACCTGGAGGTGGTGCGCGGCGGACCGGCCTCGATCTACGCCAGCCAGGCGGCGGCCATCGTCAACAGCGGCACGGTCACCGGCACCGAGACCACCAAGGGCAAGGCGCAGGTGACGCTGGGCACCACCGGCCTGGCGCGCATCGACGCCTATCAGGCGGGCAAGATCGACGACAAGACCTTTTATGCGGTCGGCGGCTTCGTGCGCCAGGACGACGGCCACCGGGACAACGGCTTCCCCAACGACCGCGGCGGACAGATCCGCGGCAACATCAAGCGCGTGCTGGACTCGGGCACGCTGACGGTCAGCGCCAACTACCTGAACGATCACAACACCTTCTATCTGCCGATCCCGATCTCCGATCCGCGCAACCCGGCGGTGTCGCTCGACAAGTACATCGATTACTTCGACGGCACGATGAATTCGCCGTCGCTGCGCAGCGTGCCCCAGAAATACCTGGACGGCGCCGGCAAGCTGCAAACGGACACGCGCGACCTCGCCGATGGACGTCACCTCGAATACGGCAATATCGGCGTGCGCTATGAAGGCGATCTCGGCAAGTGGCAGTTGTCGGCCAAGGGCGGCATGACCAAGGGCACGCTGGACTTCGACGCGTTTTATTCCACCTCGAACCCGGCCGACGCCACCCAGTTCGCCGGCGGCTTCATGAACGCCGCCAAGACCGCGTTCGGCGCCGTCGACCATCTGGCTTACGCGATCGCCGGCACCAACGGCACCCAGGCTTACAATCCCGCGCTGGCCTCCGGCCTGGTGATGCAGGCGCAATACCGGGCCGCCGGTTCGGATTTCTACTCGAATCAGGCCGATATCAATATCACGCGGAATTTCCAGACCGGCCTGGGCAACCACGACGTCAAGATCGGCTTCTACGGCAGCACCTACGGCCAGACCAGCAAGTCGGTCTACAACGACATGCTGATCGAGGTGCAGGGCAAGCCGCGCACCCTCGACCTGGTCGCCTACTCCGCTTCCGGCGCGGTGCTTGGCTACGTTACCGACAAGGGCGTGCTGCGCTACACCACCACCTTGAACCAGGGCGACGTCGACGCCAAAATGGGCGCGCTCTATGTCAACGATACCTGGGAAGTGTTCGAAGGACTGCGCCTCGATGGCGGCATCCGCAAAGAGCGCTATCACTACGACGGCTACGCCTTGCTGACCAAACAGCTGAACCTGGGTGATCCGGCCACGCTGGCCGACGACACGACGCGCGCCTTCACCGGCGACAGGCAGGCGCACAAGTACAACACCGACACCGTCAACTGGACGCTCGGCGCCAACTACGATTTCTCGCAGCGCTTCGGCGGCTACGCCAGGGTGTCGCACCTCGAGGTGCCGCCGTCGATGCAGGTGGCCGCCTCGGTCGATCCGCTGGTCCTGACGACCAAGGCGGATCAATATGAGGTGGGTTTCAAAATGACCGCCGGCCGCTCCTATCTGTATGTGACCGGCTTCTACACGCAATTCGATCCGCTCAACGCCTCGTTTACCGCCTTCAACCCGGTGACGGGGCGCAACGATCAGACCGTGCCATTCTTCGGCAAGGCGGTGGTGCGCGGCGCCGAGTTCGACGGCGCGCTGCACTTGACGGACCGCTTCTACATCAACGGTTCGCTGACGCTGCAGGATCCGCAATACCGGAACTTCGTCAGCGCCACCGGCGCCGATCCATCCAAGGTGGTCGGCAATCAGATCATCCGTGAGCCCCGAGTGTTCGGCAACATCCGCCCGAATTTCAATTTCAATGTGGGCGACAATCTTGTCGAGCTGTACGGCAGCTACTCGTACACGGGCAAGCGTCACGTCGACTTCTTCGAAGCCACCGCGATGCCGGCATACCACTCCCTCGGCGCGGGCGCGTCCGTCAGCCGCGGCAACTGGAGGCTCCAGGTCGTCGGAGACAACCTGACCAACGCCAAGGGTCTGACCGAAGGCAACACCCGAACGGATACGCTGGCCGGACAAGGCAGCAGGGAAGCGATTTACGGACGTCCCGTGTTCGGCCGCAATTTCCGCCTGGTGCTGAGCAAGGCATGGTGAGTCATATGATCAAGAAGACTGTCATCGCCCTCTCGCTGCTGCTGGCGCAGCAGGTCCATGCCGCGCCGGTGCGCGACCAGCACTGGTCGCTGCTGGCCAACCGGCTGTTTCCGGCGCTGGCGGACATGGGGACAGCCCGCCCCGGCACCGCCGTCCTGGCCGGCCGCCGCGCACGCATCGACGCATGCAAACAGGAACCGGGCTGCGTGCTGAATGCCGGCCTGTGGACCGACGCGGAAATCGAAGCCATCGCGGCGGCCGCCGCCAAGGCGCCGGCGTCATCCTGGAGAAAAGCGACCTTGGCCGACGATGGGGCGCAGGCCCAGGCGGCGCGCGAGCTTCGCGGCCTGAACAGCATCATCCAGGTGTACGGTCTGGGTATGGCGCCACACTATCCGCTCATCGACGGTCCGATCGATGCGGCCGGCAGCGCGCGTTTCAACGCGACGGTCAAGGATGCGGTCTGGCTGGCCGAGGCTGGCGAAGACGATCCGGTGCCGAGCCTGGATCCCAGCCTCAGACTTGCGATCGCCTTGCTTGATGTAAACGACCGCAACGACGCCGTCGCCTTCGAGCCGCTCGACATGGCCCACAACGCTGCAGCGCTCGGGCGCGCGCGCATCATCGACTGGAAGCTCTATCGCTATACGGCGATTATCATTCCGGGCGTCGGTCCGGAAACTCTTTCGATGGCGTTGAGCGCGCGGGGCAAACTGAACGTGCGGATGGCCGCCAAGCGCTTTGCGGACGGCGAAGCGCCTTTCGTGATCCTGAGCGGCGCCTCGGTGCATCCGAAAGGAAGCCGGTTTGTCGAGGCGGTTGAAATGCGCAGGGCCCTGATCGAACGTTTCGGCGTGCCGGCGGAATCCATCATCATCGAGCCGTATGCCCGCCACACCACGACGAATTTGCGGAATGTGACGCGGCGGCTGGCCGCGATGGGGGCGCCGCTGGACAAAGACAGCCTGATCATCACCAACGTCGACCAAAGCCGCTACATAGAAAGTGCGGAGTTCGCCGCGCGCAATCAGAAAGAGCTGGGTTACCCGCCCGGCACCGTCGGCACGCGGCTGTCGCCCACCGAGCTGACCTTCCGGCCGTCGGCCAAGTCGCTGCGCATCGACCCCGCCGATCCGCTGGACCCCTGATCTCTCCAGGAATGCCGGGCGCCCAGGTGCCCGGCGCATCAAAACGTAGTCATATCTGCATCATTCCCCCTCTTTTTTGCGCACACGCAAACAGTTCGCCTTGAAATACCCCAAGGTCGTCCCTATAATTGGCACTCGTTCCAAGGGAGTGCTAACAGCGCTCTCGGCCAAACTTTCCGTTGTAACAAGATTACTGATACAACAACAAACTGTACCATTGTTAAATTTAAGGAGTTTTGTATGAACCTTCGCCCTTTGAACGATCGAGTAATCGTCAAACGCCTCGACCAGGAAACCAAAACTGCGTCCGGCCTGATCATCCCTGATGCGGCTGCTGAAAAACCGGATCAAGGCGAAGTGCTCGCCGTCGGCAATGGCAAGATTCTGGAAGACGGCAAAGTCCGTCCGCTGGATGTCAAGGTAGGCGACCGCGTCCTGTTCGGCAAATACGCCGGCCAAACCGTCAAAGTCGACGGTCAGGAACTGATGGTCATGCGCGAAGAAGACATCATGGCAATCGTCGTCAAGTAATTGACCGCATTGCACTAGTAGTTTGCACTAGCAATCACCTAATTCTGGAGAAACAACATGGCAGCTAAAGAAGTAATTTTCGGCGACGCAGCGCGCGCCAAAATGGTTGAAGGCGTCAACATCCTCGCCAACGCAGTCAAAGTTACCCTGGGCCCTAAAGGCCGCAACGTCGTGCTGGAACGCTCGTTCGGCGCCCCTACCGTCACCAAGGACGGCGTATCCGTTGCCAAGGAAGTCGAACTGAAAGACAAGCTGCAGAACATGGGCGCGCAAATGGTCAAGGAAGTTGCTTCCCGCACCAGCGACAACGCCGGCGACGGCACCACCACCGCCACCGTGCTGGCCCAGGCCATCGTGCGCGAAGGCATGAAGTTCGTTGCCGCCGGCATGAACCCAATGGACCTGAAGCGCGGCATCGACAAGGCGGTTGCCGCCACCGTCGAGCAGATCGCCATCATCGCCCGTCCATGCACCACCACCAAGGAAATCGCCCAGGTCGGCTCGATCTCCGCCAACTCGGATTCGTCGATCGGCGACCGCATCGCTGAAGCGATGGAAAAAGTCGGCAAGGAAGGTGTCATCACCGTGGAAGACGGCAAGTCGCTGAACGACGAGCTGGACATCGTTGAAGGTATGCAGTTCGACCGCGGCTACCTGTCGCCATACTTCATCAACAACCAAGAGAAGCAAGTCGCCATCCTGGACAATCCATTCGTCCTGCTGTGCGACAAGAAAATCTCCAACATCCGTGACCTGCTGCCGGTACTGGAACAAGTCGCGAAAGCCGGCCGTCCACTGCTGATCATCGCCGAAGACATCGAAGGCGAAGCGCTGGCCACCCTGGTTGTGAACAACATCCGCGGCATCCTGAAAACCTGCGCAGTCAAGGCCCCAGGCTTTGGCGACCGTCGCAAGGCCATGCTGGAAGACATCGCGATCCTGACCGGCGGTCAAGTGGTTGCTGAAGAAGTCGGCATGACCCTGGAAAAAATCTCGCTGGAAGAGCTGGGCCAGGCCAAGCGTATCGAAATCGGCAAGGAAAACACCATCGTCATCGACGGTGCTGGCCAGGCTGCCGCCATCGAAGGCCGCGTCAAGCAAATCCGCGTGCAGATCGAAGAAGCGACCTCGGACTACGACCGTGAAAAACTGCAAGAGCGCGTGGCCAAGCTGGCCGGCGGCGTTGCCGTGATCAAAGTCGGTGCAGCCACCGAAGTTGAAATGAAAGAGAAGAAAGCCCGCGTTGAAGATGCACTGCACGCTACCCGCGCTGCCGTGGAAGAAGGCATCGTGCCAGGCGGCGGCGTAGCCCTGCTGCGCGCTCGTGCCGCTCTGAACGTCAAAGGCGACAACCCGGACCAGGACGCAGGTATCAAGATCGTCCTGCGCGCCATGGAAGAGCCACTGCGCATGATCGTGCAAAACGCCGGCGAAGAAGCTTCGGTGGTGGTTGCAGCGGTTCTGGCAGGCAAAGGTAACTACGGTTACAACGCCGCCAACGGCACCTACGGCGACATGGTTGAAATGGGCGTGCTGGATCCAGCCAAAGTCACCCGCTCGGCACTGCAGAACGCAGCGTCGATCGCCGGCCTGATGCTGACCACCGACTGCATGATCGCTGAAGTCACCGAAGACAAACCAGCCGGCGGCATGGGCGGTATGGGTGGCATGGGCGGCATGGGTGGTATGGACGGCATGATGTAATTGCCGGCATAAGCCTCGCTGTACAAGAAAGCCAGCTTCTTCGGAAGCTGGCTTTTTTTATGGGTGCAAGCCGCGTTCGATTGAAAAGTCAAAATTGATTTAAATACAATCAATCTCTACAATCGATGTTCCTCAATCACCTTCGGACCTCACCCTATGCGCGCCTATAGCCTTCTGCCGCTGCTGCTTTGCGCCGGCTTCGCTTCCCTCGCCCACGCCCAGATGCCGACGCAGGACACTGTCAAGGGCGGCAAGGATCATCCGCTGCTGTCCCGCTTTGAAGGGTCGAAGATGGTCGGCTACGGCATCAAGGAATTCGACGAAGTGATGCTGCCTTCCGGTAAACGCGTCGAGAACAAGGGCGGCCAGATGGCGTTTGACAGCGCGCTGCAGCTGGAAGGCAAGTACACCCGCATCGCCTACAACTATCCGAAGGAGCGCTCGGCGCTGGAAGTGATGCGCAACTATCAGGCTGCGCTGGACAAGGCCGGACTGAAAACCGTGTTCGCCTGTGCCAAGGAAACCTGCGGCAAAAACTTTGGCGAGTTTTTCCTGGAGAAGCGCGTTGGCGACAATTTCGTCAAGGGAAGCTCCGACTACTGGTCGCCCTTCAACTACGGCCGCGACGACGAGCGCTACCTGCTGGCCAAGGGCACCCGCCCCGACGGCTCGCTGGTCCACGTCGCCGTGTATTCGGTGGCGCCGGTGCAGGACAAGAACGGCGGCATCTACGTCGAGATCGTCGAAGCCAAGGCGATGGAAACCGGCAAAGTCTCCGCCAGCCTGAACGCGGCGGACATGGCCAAGGGCATCGCCGCCGATGGCAAGGTGGCCGTCTACGGCGTCTACTTCGACACCGACAAGACCGACGTCAAGCCGGAGTCGAAAACCGCGCTGGCCGAGATGGCCAAGCTGCTGCAACAGGACCCAAAATTAAAACTGTACGTGGTCGGCCACACCGACAACCAGGGCGCGCTGGCGCACAACGTCGACCTGTCGCAGAAGCGCGCGGAATCGGTGATCAAGGCGCTGGCGGCCGACTACAAGGTCGATGCGAAACGGCTGAGCGCCAAAGGCGTGGCGTCGTACGCGCCGGCGGCGTCGAACGATGCCGAAGCCGGACGCGAAAAGAACCGCCGCGTCGAGCTGGTCAAGCAATAAAGCCGAGCCCGGCAAGGGCCATTTCATGTCTGCTAAACTCGGCGTTTGTCCTTAGCCCAGCCAGCTCATGAAATCAGATGCGTCAACCCGCCGCCGTTCGCTGTTCGCCGCCTGCACGGCGCATGCCGTCCACGATGGCCTGACCGATCTCATCTACGTGCTGCTGCCGATCTGGCAGGCGCAGTTCGCCATCAGCTACGCGGTGGTCGGACTGCTGCGCGCATCCTATTCCGGCGTGATGGCCAGCTTCCAGTTGCTGGCCAGCCGCCTGGCGAAGCGCTGGGGACGGGAACGCATGCTGGTGGGCGGCACCGTGCTGGCCGGAATCGCCTACCTGATCGCGGGCCAGGCCGGCGGCCTGGCGATGCTGCTGGTGGCGCTGATGCTCGGCGGACTGGGCGCCAGCACGCAACATCCGCTGGCCTCGTCCATGGTCACCGATGCGCACGCGGCCGGCGGCGGCGTCAAGGAAGCGCTGTCGCAATATAACTTTGCCGGCGATATCGGCAAGACGCTGATTCCGGGCCTGACGGGCTTGCTGCTGGTGGTCGTCAGCTGGCAGGCCAGCGTGACGCTGATCGGCTTGCTCGGCCTGACCGCGGCCGGGCTGCTGTGGTGGCTGATACCCGCGCGCGGCGATTCCGCTCCCGGCAAGGCCAAGTCCGCCAGGGACGGAGGCGGCAAGGGTTCTGCGCGCGGCCTGCGCGCACTGCTGCTGACCGGCACGCTGGACAGCGCCGTGCGCATGGGCTTCCTCACCTTCCTGCCCTTCCTGTTGAAAAGCAAGGGCGCGGGAACAGCCGGCATCGGTTTCGCTTTATCGCTGCTGTTTGTCGGCGGCGCGTTCGGCAAGCTGTTCTGCGGCTACCTGGGCGCGCGCATCGGCATGATGAAGACTGTGTGGCTGACCGAGTCGCTCACGGCACTGTGCATCGTGCTGGCGGTATGGCTGCCGCTGGCCGGCGTGATGGCGATGCTGCCGCTGCTTGGGCTGGCCTTGAACGGGACTTCGTCGGTGCTGTATGGCGTCGTCCCGGAACTGGCCGCCGAGGGCAGGCATGAACGGGCTTTCGCGTTGTTCTACACCGGCACCATCGGCGCCGGCGCGCTGTCGCCCGTATTGTTCGGCGGCCTGGGGGACGCCACCAGCGTGCCCGTCGCCTTGATCGCGTTGGCGGCCATCCTGCTGTTCACATTGCCGTTATCGTGGCGCGTGCAACAGGAGTTGAACGGCTTGTGCGCGCCGAATTAATGGGTTCTACGTTAAGCTGTTTCTGCACAAGGACACGACACGGGAGTGCAGAATGGAAACACAGGAAATCCATCGCGGTCGCCTGATCGACCATATCCAGCTGGTAGTGCGGGATCTTCCCGCTTCGCAAAAATTTTACGCGGCCGTCTTCGAGGTCCTGGCCATTCCGATGGGCGGTACGGGCGAAGGATATTTCTGGGCCGACGAATTATTCGTCTCCACCGCCGACAGCGAAGCGGCCCAGGGCGTCCTGACCGGCCGCCATCATCTGGCGTTCCAGGCGCGGGACCGCGCCGTGGTGGACGCGTTCCACAAGGCGGCGCTGGCCAACGGCGGAGCGGACAACGGCGGCCCCGGCGAGCGTGCCTATCATCCAGGCTACTACGCAGCCTTTGTGCTGGACCCTGACGGCAACAATATCGAAGCCGTCCACCACGGCGCCGCCCAGCGCAGCGTACCGTCGGTAAAAATCACGTTCTAGGCGACTATTTGGCTGGCGTTATCCCGGTTTGTTATGATGACCGCATCGACCTCGTTCAGAATTCAGCCATCATGATCTTCCGCCAGCTTTTCGACCCCACCTCCTCCACCTACACCTACCTGCTGGGCGATAGCGGCGAGGCCCTACTGATCGACCCGGTGTACGAGCAGGTGCCGCGCGACCTGGCGCTGCTGCAGGAGCTGGGCCTGCGCCTGCTGGCGACGCTCGACACCCATGTGCACGCCGACCACGTGACCGGCGCCTGGCGCCTGCATCACAGTTGCGGCAGCGGCATCGCGCTGGCGAAAGTGGCCGGCGCGGAACTGGCGGACCGGCCGCTGGTGCACGGCGACCGCATCGACTTCGGCAGCCGCCACCTGACCGTGCGCGCCACGCCCGGCCACACCAACGGTTGCCTGACCTATGTGCTGGACGACCAGAGCATGGCCTTCACCGGCGACAGCCTGCTGATACGCGGCTGCGGCCGCACCGACTTCCAGCAAGGCAGCCCGCAGCAGCTGTTCGCCTCGGTGCACGAGCAAATCCTGACGCTGCCCGACACCTGCCTGCTCTATCCGGCGCACGACTACCGCGGCATCACCGTCACCAGCGTGGCCGAGGAACGCCGCTTCAACCCGCGCCTGGGCGGCGATGTCGACGTCGGTGACTTCAGCGGCTACATGAACCATCTCAACTTGCCGCATCCAAAATTGATGGATGTGGCGGTACCCGCCAACCTGCGCTGCGGCAAACCCGAGGGCGACACGCCCGCGCCCGGCTCGCCCACCTGGGCACCGCTGACGCTGCGCTTCAGCGGCGTATGGGAAATCGAACCGATGGCCCTGCTGGAGCACGCGGCCAAGGTACAGATCGTCGACGTGCGCGAAGCGCCGGAATTCATCGACCGCCTCGGCCACTTGCCGGGCGCGCAGCTGGTGCCGCTGTCGCAGCTGATGGATCGGCTGGGCGAACTGGACCGCGACCGGCCGGTGGTGGCGGTCTGCCGCTCTGGCGTGCGCTCGGCCCAGGCCAGTGTGCTGCTGGCCAAGGCCGGCTTCAGCCAGGTCGCCAACCTGGCTGGCGGCATGCTGCGCTGGAAGAGCGAGGCGCTGCCGGTGGCGTCGGACAGCCTCTAGGCGCCAGGAAATCCTCGGCCCCTATTGCTGGCAAGTAATTGCAAATACGCAACAACAGATATATTTCTTGCATCCTCCTGGCGGATCGTGGTACCTTATGCTTGTGATTTGGAAACATGTGTTACCAATCGAGCATTAACCCAGCCCCCAGTCAGGAAAAACATTATGAAGAACATCGTCAAAGTCGCACTGCTGAGCGCCATATTGGCAGCCGGCGCCGCTCACGCCGCCTCGCACCCTGGCCCTGGCTCGTCCAGCGCCAGCGATGTCAAACTCAGCACGGATGCTGCCGATAAGTTCCTACTGATCCAGAGCAGCAACATCAACCCGATCCAGTCGACCGCAGGTTTCGCCAGCCAGTTCGCCGCAGCGTCCCTGACGGCTGCCAATAGCTGGACCCTGGCCGAAACAGTCCAATCTGACAACGGCGTCCTGACGCTGACGGACAAAGCCGCCCTCGATGGACTGAGCTTCTCGTTCACCCAGGCAGCCAGCCGCACCACCGGCACCTGGTCGGTCACCAACACCAACCTGACCAAGAACACCACCGTCGACCTGACGCTGTCCTTCCACGCTGGCAACAACGTCGGCAGCTTCCTGTTCGACAACCAGGCGGTATCGGCAGGCCAAACGCTGACCGGCACCTGGGCCATCAAATGGCTCAACAACGCCAACAGCGCCAGCAGCATCCCGCTGTTCTCGAACGTGGGCATCTACACCGGCCAGCGCTCGCTGACATCGGCCGTTCCAGAACCGACCACCTATGGCATGATGCTGGCCGGCCTGGGCCTGGTGGGCTTCGTCGCGCGCCGCCGCAAGTCCAGCTAAGCAAACCGCGCAGTCATCAAAAACGCCAGCAATCATGCTGGCGTTTTTTATTGCGGATGCCCAAGCTCAGGCGTCGCGGAACTCCGCTTCGATTTCATCGCGGCGCGGGGTGTCGGCGATGTGCAGGACCAAGGTTTCGCGCAGCTCGTGGGCGGGATGCACGGCGCGGTGCTTGGCGAACCAGAAGACCTCGCCCAACTCTTCGTCCTCGTGCGCGGTGGTGACCACCAACTGCTCGTCGGGAACGTCTTCGTAGTCGGACGCTTCCAGGCTGGCGTCCTCCACCGCTTCGCGCCAGGCTTCGCATTGGCTGCCCCATGCCAGCGCATACACGCAGCCCGACGCCACCAGGGCGCGGCTGGTTTCCCACATTGTCATCTCCGCCACGTCGGCCTCGACGACCAGCACGGCCTTGAAATGCGACAGGCCTTCCAGCGCGGGAAGATCGCTGTCCGGAGCAAGATGTAAATAACGGATGACGGGTTTCTGCATGATGGAACCATAGATGACGATTCCCGGATTTTAACAGGGAGGAGCAAGCCCCTCCCCGCGCTCACGGTTTAAAACGGATCCAGCGCGACGGTGAACTTGCCGCTCGCATCAAGCGCGCCCATCGTATAGCCCTGCCAGCCCGGATACGCCTGCGGCTCCCAGTAGAACACGCCCAGCCCGTTCGAGCCCAGCGCCTTGGTCTTGGCCAGCAGATCGGCCAGCATCGCCTTGGTGGCGGCCGCCTGCGTCCAGTCCATGCCCACTTCCGACACGATCACCGGCTTGGCATAGCGCGACACCATGTCCCACATATTGGTCGAGATCTTGTTGTTGTAGTTGGCCCAGTCCGATGCCGGCGGATAGTGCGACATGCCGATCACGTCCCACTTGGCGCCGGCGTTCTTGACGCCGTCGAAGAACCAGCGGTACAGCGCGTTGTCATAGCCGTTCGACAGATGCAGGATCACCTTGGCGCTCGGATAGACCGCCTTGGTGGCGTTGTAGCCGCTGTTGATCAGGCCCGCCAGGTTGCTGAAGCTGGTGGTCTTCCCCTCTGGCCACAGCATGCCGCCGTTGATCTCGTTGCCCACCTGTACCCACTCGACCGTGATGCCGTTGGTCTTCAGGTAATTCAGGATGCCCTGCGTGTGGCTGTAGACGTCGTTGTTGAGCTGCGCCAGCGTGTGGCTGCTCCAGGCGGCGGGCTTGGTCTGCTGGCCGGGATCGGCCCAGCTGTCGCTGTAGTGGAAGTCGACCATGATGCGCTGGCCTTGGGCGGCCGCGCGCTTGGCCTTGTACAGCACGTCGGCGCCGTCGTTCCAGCCGCCGCTCGGGTTGACCCACACGCGCAGCCGGATCGCATTGACCTGCAGGTTTTTCAGCAGTACAAACGGATCGGTCTTCACGCCGCTGCTGTTATAAAACGAGTAGCCGCTGGACTCCTGCTGGCTGACCCAGCCCACGTCGGCGCCGTTGGCGAAGGTGGCCGAGTACGCGGCCGCGCTCAACGCCAGGCCGAAAAATGCGAACAGCAAATTCTTGAGTTTCATGTAGTCTCCAGTGTTTTTATGGTTTGAATGACACTCGCTGCGAACCGCCTGTGCGCACCTCCCCCCGCCGCGTCGCGCGGCATGTCAAAAACTGAAGCTCGGAATTGAAGCGTTAAACCGCGTCGCTAGCCGAAGCGCGCGGCGGGAACGCCGGCCACCTCGACCTGCACGGCGAACAGCGCGCCGGTCAGCGGAAACTCCTGCAACTGCTCCGGCGTGTTGTCTTCACGCGCAGTGGTGATGAACAAGGTCTTCAGGTCGGCGCCGCCGAAGGTGCACGAGGCGGGATTGCGCACCGGCACGCGGATGGTCGCCAGCAGCTCGCCCTCGGCCGAGTAGCGGCAAACGCGGCCACCGCCCCACTGCGCGATCCACACGCAGCCTTCGCTGTCGACCGTCATGCCGTCCGGCGAACCTTCGCCTTCGCCGAACTGGCGCCACAGGCGCGGCGCGCCCAGCGTGCCGTCCGCCGCCAGCGGATAGGCGTAGGTGCGGTCCTCGTAGCTGTCGGTGTGGTACATGGTGGCGCCGTCGTTGCTGAAGGCCGGGCCGTTGCAGATGTGATAGCCCTCGTCCGCCACCGTCAGCGACAGGTCGGCATCGAGGCGGAACAGCATGCCGATCGCCTGCGCGTAATCGGTGTTGTGCATGGAGCCTGTCCAGATGCGGCCGGCGCTGTCGGCCTTGGCGTCGTTCATGCGCAGGCCGCTGCCGGCCGGGAATGGGCGGTGCAGGTATTCGATGCGCAGTTCCGGTTCCAGCCACACGCGGGCGATGCCGTCGCGCAGGCCGGCCATGAAGCCGTCGCCGTCGCGGCGGGCGACCAGCCAGCAGATGTAGTCCGGCATGGCCCAGCTGCGGCGCGCGCCGCTTGCCACGTCCAGCGCATGCAGGGCCTGGTTCTTCAGGTCGACAAAGTACAAGCGGTTTTGTTCCGCCACCCACAACGGGCCTTCGCCCAGCTGCGCGTTGGCTTCCCACAGGCATTGCACATCGGGTTGCACATCTTGTTCGCTCATCAGTTCTGCTCCGAGTCTGGAATCCCGCATCATACTTTCAAGGCACGCCACTTGGCGACATAGGCCGCCGCGCGCTGCGCCAGTTCGTCGAGCGTGGTGCCCGGCGTGTACAGCTGGCCGCCGATGCCGAAACCGGTGGCGCCGGCGCGCACCCAGCCTTCCATGTTGTCGGGCGTGATGCCTCCGACCGGCCACATCGGCGTACCGGCCGGCACCACGCTGTTGAAGGCTTTCATGCCTGCGTGGCCGACCATATCGGCGGGGAACAGCTTGAGCGCGTCGGCGCCGGCATCCAGCGCGGCAAATGCCTCGGTTGGCGTGGCGACGCCCGGCGCGCAATACATGCCCAGATCGGCGGCGCGGCGTATCACCGCCGGATTGCAGTTCGGCGACACCAGCAGGCGGCCGCCCGCCTCGTGCACCGCGTCGACGTGGGCGACGGTCAGCATGGTGCCGCCGCCGACCAGCGTATCGGCCAGATTCAGCTTGACCAGCGTGGCGATGCACTCGATCGCGCCGGGACGGTTCAGCGGCACTTCCAGCGCGCGGAAGCCGGCCTGGTGCAGCACCTTGCCGACATCGGCAGCTTCGGCGGGCGCCAGGCCGCGCAGGATGGCGACCAATGGCGTGGCGGGGTGGGGTTGGTTCATTGTGGACCTTTGAGGAATTGGGAGATCGCGGTGCAATAGACCCGGTGCGGATCGAGCACCTCGCACTGCAAGCCGAAATGCGCGGCGGCGACGGCGTAGCGGGCCGCCAGCGCCGGCGAGCCGATGACCGTGATGCCGCCGGCGCCGGCCTGCGCGCGCGCGGCGGCGAATTCGGCGCCGATCAGCAGGCCGCTGACCACGGCCGGCGCCTGCTGCGCCGGCGCGGAGCGCGACACCACGCCGGCGCGCACACGGAACAGCGTGTTCGACAGCGGTTCGTTCCTGCCGGCCTGGTTCAAGCCGATGGCAAAGCCTTCGGCATCGGCCGCGTCGCCGCCCATCATGGACGACAAGGTGCCGCCGGCCGACAGCATGGCGAACAGCTCGCCGGTCATGTAAGTGGACAGCGACTGGATCACGCCGTCGCGCAGCAGCACCCATTTGCTGTGGGTGCCGGGCAGCACCAGCCAGCCGTCGCGATGGCCCAGCGCGACCGCGCCCAGCAGCTGCGTTTCCTCGCCGCGCATGACGTCGACGTCCGAACCGCTGCGATAGCAATAGCCGGGCACGATGCGGCAGCGGCCGGCCCAGTCGGGATCGGCGACCGGCGCCAGGTGCGCGGGCAACTGCCGCAGCGGCACCGAGGCGTCGAGATAGCCGACTTCCTGCCAGCCGGAGGCGCTGCCGACCATGCCGGACAGAATCACCGGCACGTCGGCGGAGATGCCCATGGCAGCGAGCAGCCCGGCCAGCGATGCGCTGAAATGCTGCTGTCCGCCGACCGCCAGCATGCCCTGGCCATCCTCGTGTTCGGCCACGCAGGCGCCGGTTTGATCGATCAGATAGGCGCGCCGGTTGCTGGTGCCCCAGTCTATTGCCAGTATGTTTTTGTCCACTATGACGGAATCCTTTGATTGTCTGCCATGATGGTACGAAAAAGCCCGCCCCCACTCCAATGAATTATCACGCCGGAGTAATACAAAAATGATATAGCCAGTCACCGGGAAAAGTTGCCCGATAGATGCCTTTGGTTTAGTATGGCCGTCAAGAAAATAGTCCAGGCAACTCCCCCTATGGAATCTCGCACCCCGTCCCCCCGAAATCTGTACCTGGCAGGCGCCGTTGCCGGCGCCCTGCTGCTGGGCGCGGCCGCGTATTTCGCCAGCGTCACGCCGGCCGAGTCGCAGGTGATGCCGGCGTCGGCCAAGGTGCCGGCCAGCGCCAGCGCGTCCGCCTCGGTCAGCGCCAAGGCCGTCGTGGCGCCGCGCGCTCCCGCCGCCGCCAATGTGGCGCCGGTGGTGCCGGCGGAACCGCAGCATCTGCGCAGCAAGGAGCAGGCCGCCAGCGCGCTGATGGCCTTGCCGGAACTGCAAGCCTGGTCGGCCATCGTCGAGAAGAATTCGGGCGGAAAATCGCACGGGGCGCTGATCGAGTACGACCCGGCCCCGCGCAAGCTGAACGGCAAGAATTACTGGCAGTTCAGCTTTGTGGAAAACAGCGCGGAAGCCGCCCAGCGCTGGGAAAGCTTCCTGGTATCGTCGAGCGACGAAGAGATCCTGGTGGAAGACGCCAGCACCGACGAAGTCATCAGCCTGGCGCGCTGGCGCCGCGAAAAACACCCCGCCAAGCGCACCAGCATCGATAACTAGTCAACTAGGCCGCCTGGCGCTCCCCGGCCGGCGCAACAGTTGCCGCGCCGCCCACCTGCCCTATCCACAGTACCGAGAACAAGGTCAATCCCGCCGCGATCCAGCCGTTCAGGCTGTAGCCGGAGATATGTCCGGCCGCATCGGTATGCAGCCACAAGCCGCCCACCAGCGCGCCGACGCCGCTGCCGATCTGCTGGATCGCCGAATTGGCGCTGAGGAAGGCGCCGCGTTTGGCCGGATCCGGCACCGTCGTCATCAGCGCCTGCATCGGAATGTTGCGGCCCGACAGCGCCGTCATGAAGAACGGGAAGAACAGGATCACCGCGTACAGCGGTATCTGCGGCATGTGGGTCATGAACATCAGCGGCAGGATCGAGAACAGGGCCACGTAGCGGTAGACCTTGTGCGCCCCGACCCGGTCCGACCAGCGGCCCAGCATGCGCGCCGTGAACAAGGTCGCCACGCCGCCGGCCAGGTAGACAAAGGTGATCTCGGCCGGCTGCACGCCGATGTTACTGACCAGCACAGGCGAAATAAACGGAATCACCATCATGCCCGTCATCATGTTCACGCCCGACAGCAGGAAAGCCTTCAGGTGGCCGCCCACCTTGTACAAGCCGATCAGGTCGGGCAGCACCTGGGCCAGCGGCACGCGCCGGCCCAGGTGGCCATCCAGCGACGGCAGCACGCGCCAGGCGCCGAACCAGATCAGCAGCGAGAACAGCACCAGCAGGTAGAACGGCGAGGCCCAGCCGTAGTGCGCGGCCAGCATGACGCCGGTCGGCACGCCGGCCACGGCCGCCAGGCTGAACGAGGTCATGACGATGCCGGTGGCCGCGCCGCGGCGGTGGGCCGGAATCAGGTCGCCGATGATGGCCATGATGATGGACGCCAGCACGCCGCCGGTCAGGCCGGCAAAGGCGCGCGACAGCACCAGCACATGGAAGTTGGGCGCGACGGCGCACGCCAGGTTCGACAGCGTGAACAGCGCGAACATGGCCAGCAGCAGGCGCTTGCGGTCGAAGCGGTCGATGTACATCGACGCCAGCAGGCCGGAGATGCCGGCGCACCAGGCATAGGCCGACACGGCGCCGGACACGGCCGCCGGCTCGATGGCGAAGGCGCGCATCAGCTGCGGCGCCAGCGGCATCATGACCATGAAGTCCATGATGACGGTGAACTGCGTCAGCGCCAGCAGCCACAGCACGAGGCGCTCGCGCGCCTCGGGCAGCGGTAAAGCGGGAGGGACGGTTGATTGCATATTGTTGTTTCCCTTCCGGTGTCAATCCAGCGCCAGGATCTCGGCGGTGGTGCGGCGCAGGATGGCACGGATATGCTCCAGCTTGGCCGCGCTCGGGTGGTTTTCCAGGCCCTGGGCGATCACCGCATGCTTCAGCTCATGCATGATGTTGCGCAGGTCGTCGCGCGATTCGGCCGGATCGCTCATGCGCGCCACGATGGCGTCGACAAACTGGCGGTTCTCGGCCAGGAAGGCCTCGCCCTCCGGCGTGATGGTGTGCAGCTTCTTGTTGCCGTCGGCGGTGGCGACCACGTGGCCCATATCCAGCAGCATCGACAGCAGCGGATAGATCGCGCCGGGGCTGGGGGTGTAGCCGCCGCCGGAGCGCTGCTCCAGCTCCTTGATGATCTCGTAGCCGTGGCGCGGCTTCTCGGAAATCAGCTGCAGCACGATATAGCGCATGGCGCCGGCATCGAACATTTTCGGACCACGGCCACGGCCGCCGCCGCGATGGTGGTGATGGTCGCCGTGCGGGCCGTGCGGACGGTGCTTATGATGCAGAAATCCAAACATGAGTCTCTCCTTCGATATGACAAGTTAAGATATAACTTATTAAGACATATCTTAACTTGTTTGCGGAAGAGTTCAAGCAGGAATTTGTAACAGGCAAAAAAAAAGGCAGACCGCGCGGTCTGCCTTTTTTACCCGCTCCGGACGGCTTTAACTGTCCAGGTGGGAAATCAGCAGGCGGCGGTTGTCGGCGTCGCCGCTGGATTTGTGTTCGACCACCAGGCGTGAGTTCTGCGTGTCCAGCGAAATACCGACCGACAGGATGTCGATCAGCAGCAGCTGCAGGATGCGCGAAATCATCGACAGGAAGGTCGTGCTGTCCTCGCTGTGGTCGACCGCCAGGCAGACCGTCGCCTTCTTGGCCAGCGGCGAATTGCTCGACGTGATGGCGATGACGTCCGCCCCCGCCGCGCGCGCCGCGTCGACCGCCGCCAGCAGATCCGGCAGCTTGCCCGAATTGGAAATCGCGATCACCACGTCGCCCGGATTCAGCAGCTCCGCCGCCAGCGTCAGCAGGTGCGAGTCGCCATAGGCCGAGGTCGGAATGCGGAAGCGGAAGAACTTGTGCTGGCCGTCCAGCGCCACCACGCGTGAATTGCCCATCGCGTAGAACTCCACCCGCTTGGCCTTGGCCACCAGCGCGATCGCCTTGTCCAGCGAACGCACGTCCAGCTGGTCGCGGAACTTCAGGATCGCGGAAACGGTATTGTCGATCACCTTGGCGCTCAGGTCGTGCGTGCTGTCGCTGACGCGCACCTGGCTGTGGCGCACGGGAATCGCGCCGGTCAGGCTGCTGGCGAACTTCAGCTTGAAATCGGCCAGGCCGAGGAAGCCCAGCGAGCGGCAGAAGCGGATCACGGTCGGCTGGCTCACCTCGGCCAGGCGCGCGATGTCGGCGATCGGCTCGTTCAGCACCAGGCGCGGCTGCTCCAGCACCAGCTGCGCCACGCGCTGCTCGGCCGGCGTCAGCTCGTGCTGCAGATGCTGGACGCGTTCCATCAGCGTGTTGGCGCCGCTGCGGCCGCGCAGGTGCTCGGACAGGATGGTCGCCACGCCGTAGAACGCCGGGTTCGGCGTGGTGATGACGTAGGTCGGAATCTCGGACAGGTAGCTGGTGAAGCGCCCCTTGGCTTCGAAGCGGGTGCGGAACGGCGACGAGGCGAACCACTCGCCCATGCGCGGCACGATGCCGCCGCCGATGAACATGCCGCCGAACGCGCCCAAGGTGACGGCCAGGTTGGCGGTGGCGCCGCCCAGCATCGCGCAGAAGCATTCCAGCACTTCCAGGCACAGCGGATCCTTGTCGGTCAGCGCACCGGCCATGATTTCCTGCGACGTCAGGTCGCGCACCTGGCGGCCGTTGCGCTTGGCGATGGCGCGGTAGATGATCTCCATGCCGGGGCCGGAAATCAGCCGCTCGGTCGACACGTGCGACCAGGTCTGCCAGGCGTACTGCAGGATCGAATATTCGCGCTCGTCGGCCGGCGCGAAGTTGGTGTGGCCGCCTTCCGAACCGAGCGTGACGAAACCGTCGACGGTCGGGATCACGCCCGACACGCCGAGGCCGGTGCCCGGCCCCAGCACGCCGATGACGGAATTGGACGCCGGCTTGCCGCCGCCCACCTGCATCAGGTCGGCCGGCTTCAGGCCCGGCAGCGACATCGCCAGCGCGGTAAAGTCGTTCACCACCAGCAGCGTGTGCAGGCCCAGCGCGCGGCGCACTTCGTCGGTGGAGAATTCCCAGTCGCGGTTGGTCATGCGCACGTGGTCGCCGCTGACCGGGTTGGCCACCGCCAGCGCCGCGTGGTTCAGCGTGATATCGGAATGATCCGACAGATAGGAGCGCAGCATCGCCACGATGTCGGTGTAGTCGTCGCACTTGAGCACGCGCACCGCACGGAACTCGCCGGGCGCGGTCTGCAGCGCGAAGCGGGCGTGGGTGGCGCCGATGTCGGCCAGCAGGCGCGGGCCGTCGGCAAAGGCGGTGCGATTCAGTTTTTGATCCACTTCAGCTTGTTTCATCGTCGATTCAGTCAAAACAGTTGGCGGAAGCATACCCGAAATACGTAATGTTAAGAAGGAAACGATGCGAAAACGTGGCGCTCCCTTCCTTTATCTGGCGTACCCAAACCACGCGCCGAAGGCCGGCAGCCGCACCTGGCCGTCGGTCACCGTGCCCGGCAGGCCGTAGCCTTCCATCTGCTCGGCGCCCACCGCCTGCGGCAGTGCGAAGCTGGCCGGCTCGGCGCCCAGGTTGAACACGGCGATGATGCCGCGCTCGCCCTCCGCATCGCGGCGCAGCGCCAGCACCGGTTCCGGCGTGTCGAAGAACTGGATCGCGCCGCGCGTCAGCTGCGGCAGCTTGCGGCGCCAGGCGATGAACTTGCGGGTAAATTCCAGCGACGATCCGGCATCGCCTTCCTGCACCGAGGCCGCCTTGGCGATGTGGTCCGGCGACACCGGCAGCCACGGCTTGCCGCTGGTGAAGCCGCCGTTCGCTTCGGCGCTCCACGCCATCGGCGTGCGGCAGCCGTCGCGGCCCTTGAACTCCGGCCAGAAGGTGATGCCGTACGGGTCCTGCAGCAGTTCGAACGGCACGTCCGCTTCGGCAAACGCCAGCTCGTCGCCCTGGTACAGGCACGGCGTGCCTTTCAGCGACAGCTGCATCGCCAGGATCATCTTGGCGAAGGCCACCGGCGCCGCGGGGCCGCCCCAGCGGGTCGCCACGCGCTGCACGTCGTGGTTGCCGACCGACCAGGAAGCCCAGCCGCCCTTGACGCGCGCCTCGAAATTCTCGACCTGCTTGCGGATGTAGTGCGAGGAGCAAGTCGGCACCAGCAGGTTGAAGCTGTAGGCCATGTGCAGCTTGTCGCCGTCGGCCGTGTACTCGGCCATCACGGCCAGCGAATCGTCGGCGCCCACTTCGCCGATGGCGACCGCCTTGTATTCGTTCAGCAGCGCGCGCAGCTTCTGCAGGAACGGCAGGTTCTCCGGACGGCTCTTGTCGTAGATGTGCGCCTGCATGCCGTACGGGTTCACGTCCGACACGGTGGCCGTGTCGCGGTTGGTGGCCGGCGGATTGCTGCGCAGCTCCAGATCGTGGAAGTGGAAGTTGGAGGCGTCCAGGCGGATGCCGTCGACGCCGCGCTCCAGCCAGAAGCGCAGCGCGTCCAGGTGCGCCTGCTGCACTTGCGGATTGTGGAAATTGACCTGCGGCTGGCTGACCAGGAAATTGTGTAAATAGTATTGACGACGGCGGGTATCCCACTGCCACGACGAGCCGCCGAACACCGACATCCAGTTGTTCGGCGGATTGCCGTCCGGCGCGGGATCGGACCACACATACCAGTCGGCCTTGGGATTGTCGCGGCTGGAACGGCTCTCCTTGAACCACGGATGCTCTTCGGCCGTGTGCGCCATCACCTGGTCGATCATGATCTTCAGCCCCAGGCTGTGCGCCCTGGCGATCATCGCGTCGAAATCGGCCAAGGTGCCGAACATCGGATCGACGTCGCAGTAGTCGGAAATGTCGTAGCCGAAGTCCTTCATCGGCGACTTGAAATAAGGCGAGATCCAGACGATGTCCACGCCCAGCGATGCGATATAGTCCAGCTTTGCCGTAATACCAGGTATATCGCCGATGCCGTCACCGTTGGTATCGTTGAAGCTGCGCGGGTAAACCTGGTAGATGATCGCCTCGCGGTACCAGTCCTGGGCGTGCGGGGAGACTTGTGTAAGTTGTTTAGTCATAAGAAAATCCGGGGTTGGCAAAACTGGATATAGGTTTGTAGACAATATACATCACGAATATGGAATTTTCAATCCATGAGGCCCTTGCGGATTAACACGATTAATCCATAAAAATCAATATCTTACGTATTTTTATAAAAAATCGTCAGGTAAAAATAGTAGTCAAACTACACAAAATTGGGAGAGAAAATAGTGAGCAACACCGGCAACGGGCCGATGCCCCGGCAAATTCCATACATCATCGCCAACGAAGGCTGCGAACGTTTCAGCTTCTACGGCATGCGCAACATCCTGACGCCCTTCCTGCTCAGCACCCTGCTGCTGTTCGTGCCGCTGGCAGACCGCGCCAGCGAGGCCAAGCACGTGTTCCACACCTTCGTCATCGGCGTCTATTTCTTCCCGCTGCTGGGCGGCTGGCTAGCCGACCGCTGGTTTGGCAAGTACAACACGGTGTTCTGGTTCAGTTTGATCTACGTGGCCGGCCACGCCTGCCTGGCCATCTTCGAGGACAACCTCAAGGGCTTCTATTTCGGCCTGTTCCTGATCGCCTTCGGCTCGGGCGGCATCAAGCCGCTGGTGGTGGCCTTCGTCGGCGACCAGTTCGACCAGACCAACAAGAACCGCGCCAAGGTAGTGTTCGACGCCTTCTACTGGATCATCAACTTCGGCTCCTTCTTCGCCTCGCTGCTGATGCCGGTGTTCCTGCGCGACTACGGCCCGGCCGTGGCCTTCGGCATTCCCGGCGTGCTGATGGCGATCGCCACGCTGGTGTTCTGGCTCGGCAAACGCAAATACGTGCACGTGCCGCCGGCCGCGCCGAATCCGGATTCCTTCAGCAGCGTGGCGCGCACCGCCCTGATGACCAAGGTGCCGGGCCGGTCGAACCCGGGCCTGGTGATCGCCGGCGTCGGCGCGCTGGGCGCGGTCGCGGCGCTGGTCATGACACCGCAATGGGGCTTCGTCATCGCCGCCTGCACGGCGCTGGTGCTGCTGCTGGCGTTTGGCGGCATCGGCGTGTCGATGCAACTGGACCGCGCGCGCGGACTGCATACCGATGAAGCGGTCGAAGGCGTGCGCGCGGTGCTGCGCATCCTGATCGTGTTCGCGATGATCACGCCGTTCTGGTCGCTGTTCGACCAGAAGGCCTCGACCTGGATCGTCCAGGCCAATTCGATGGACAGCCCGCTGCTGTCGATCTTCGGCTGGGAATTCAAGCTGCTGCCGGCGCAGATGCAGGCGGTCAATCCTATCCTGGTGATGCTGCTGATCCCGTTCAACAACCTGGCGCTGTTCCCGATCATGCGCCTCATCGGCATCACGCCGACGCCGCTGCGCCGCATGGGCATGGGCATCGCGCTGTCGGCGCTGGCCTGGGTGGTGATCGGCATGATCCAGCTGAAGATGGATGGCGGCGACAAGGTGTCCATCCTGTGGCAGCTGCTGCCGTATGCGCTGCTGACTTTGGGCGAGGTGCTGGTTTCGGCCACGGGCCTGGAGTTCGCGTACAGCCAGGCGCCGGCGTCGATGAAGGGCATCATCCTGAGCTTCTGGTACCTGGCTGTCACCATCGGCAACCTGTGGGTGCTGATCGTGAACGCCGGCGTGAAGAACGAGGCCGTCAGCGCCTACATCGCCGGCAGCGGCGTGAGTCTGATCGGCTTCCAGATGTTCTTCTTCGCCGCCTTCGCGCTGCTGGTCGCGGCGATCTTCGCGCTGTACGCATTGCGCTACAAGATGGTGGACAACTACCGCAGCGAAGGCGCCGCCAGCTTCTGCTACCCAGCCACCGCGAAGGATAGGTCGTAAGTCAAAGTATCAAAACTACAGATTTTGGATTACCATAACCGGCAAATTTAAGGGTATTTGCCGGTTTTTTGTAGCCGCACTACCTAAATCTATAGTTTTGGAGGCGGCAATATGGCGGGGAATCGGATTGCAGGAATTTCTATTGGCGGCGCGCTCGCGCTGACCTGTCTGGCCGCTGCGGCCGCCAATCCGCCCGCCGGGCCGATGCTGGATGCCTGCGACGGGCCGTTTGCCACCGTCCTGCAGCAGGCCTCCGCCGCCGACGCGCGCGCCTACTGGCTCAATCGCCAGTTGATCAAGTGGCCGGGGGCCGATGCCGCCGGTGGCGCTTTCAAACTCTATTACTCGTCTTCCGCATCGCTGCATGCGACGCCCGGCGCACGCGTGTCCGGTGCGGATGGCTCGCTGGCGTTGGCGCACTTCGATGGCGGCCTGCCGGCGGATGCCGCGCAGCGGTTCAAATTTGTCGGCAATGGCGCGGTGCTGGCCCTGGCGCCTGCCGACGGAGCGCGCCTCGGCGGCGTGCTGACGCGGCAGGTGATGCTGGTACACGAGGCCGACGACGGCAGCGTGCGCGATGCCACCACGCTGCAAATCGCCGGTGCGCTGGACGACCTGTATGCCGGCGCCGCCAATGCGCGCGATCTCGGCGTGACGGTCGGAGCGGCGACCGGCTTCAAACTTTGGGCGCCAACCGCGCAGCGCGTAGCGCTGTGCACCTACGCCAGCGGCTCCGGCAAGGCCAGCGCCATCACCGCCATGCAACGCGACAACGCCACCGGCATCTGGTCCGCGCGGCTGCCTGGCAACCAGTCCGGCCACTACTACCAATACCTCGTGGACGTCGTCGCGCCGTCCGCAGGCCTGGTGCGCAACCTCGTCACCGATCCCTACTCGATCAGCCTGACCACCGATTCCAGGCGCAGCTACATCGCCGACCTGAACGCCACCAGCCTGAAGCCCGCCGGTTGGGACAAGACGCCAGCGCCGAAAAAGGTCGCCGCCCAACCCGACATGACAGTCTACGAACTGCACGTGCGCGACTTCTCGATCAACGACAGCACCGTCAGCGCCGCGCACCGCGGCAAGTACGCGGCCTTCACCGAGGCCGGCTCCAACGGCATGAAGCACCTGGCAGCGCTCAGCAAAGCCGGCATGACCGACATCCACCTGTTGCCGGTGTTCGACATCGGCAGCGTGCCGGAGCAAGGCTGCGCCATGCCGGACGTGGCCGCCCTGCCCGGCCTGAAACCGGACGGCGAGGAACAGCAGGCGCTGGTCGCGAAAACCCAGTCCGTCGACTGCTACAACTGGGGCTACGACCCGTACCACTACAACGCCCCTGAAGGCAGCTACGCCACCGATCCCTCCGACGGCGCCAAACGCATCGTCGAATTCCGCCAGATGGTGCAGGCGCTGCACAAGACCGGCCTGCGCGTCGGCATGGACGTGGTCTACAACCATACCTTCATCGCCGGCCAACACGAGAAATCCGTGCTGGACCGCGTGGTGCCCGGCTACTACCACCGTCTGAACGCCAAGGGCGAGGTCGAACGCTCGACCTGCTGCGACAACACCGCCACCGAAAACCTGATGATGGCCAAGCTGATGATCGACTCGGTCGAACAGTGGGCCGTTCAATACAAGATCGACTCGTTCCGCTTCGACCTGATGGGCCACCAGCCGCGCGCCGCGATGGAGCAACTGCAGGCCCGCGCCGACCGCGCCACCGGCCGCCACGTCAACCTGATCGGCGAAGGCTGGAACTTCGGCGAAGTGGCCGACGGCGCGCGCTTCGTTCAGGCCTCGCAGTTGTCGCTGAACGGCAGCGGCATCGGCACCTTCAGCGACCGCGGGCGCGATGCGGTGCGCGGCGGCGGCGCGGGCGACAGCGGCGTGCAGATGATTACCCAGCAGGGCTACATCAATGGCCTGGTGTACGACGCCAATGCGCAAGCCGGCGCCCGTCCCACCGTCGACCTGCTGCACGCGGCCGACCTGGTCAAGGTGGGCCTGGCCGGCTCGATCCGCAGCTACCCGTTGACCATCGCCGATGACCGCACCGTCGCGCTGCAGGACATCGTCTACGGCGGCAACCAGCCGGCCGGCTACGCCAGCGAACCGGGCGAAGTTGTCAACTACGTCGAGAACCACGACAACCAGACGCTGTTCGACATCAATGTCTTCAAGCTGCCGCTGGCCACCACCAGCGCCGAGCGCGCGCAGGTGCAGATGCTGGGCGCCGCCATCAACGCCTTCAGCCAGGGTGTGGCTTACTTCCATGCCGGCTTCGACATCCTGCGTTCCAAATCGCTGGACCGCAACAGCTTCGAGTCGGGCGACTGGTTCAACCGCCTGGACTGGAGCTACCAGGACAACTACTACGGCATCGGCGTGCCGCGCGAGGAAGACAACGGCAAGGACTACGCCCTCATCAAACCGCTGCTGCGCAACGCCGCCATCAAGCCGTCGCCGAAAGACATCGCCTATGCGCGCGACGCCTTCCGCGACCTGTTGTCGATCCGCTCCAGCAGCACGCTGTTCCGCCTGCGCACCGCCGCCGACATCAAGCAGCGCCTGCGCTTCCACAACACCGGCAGCGGCCAGGTGCCGACAGTGATCGTCGCGCACCTCGACGGCGCCGGCTATGCCGGAGCCAATTTCAAGTCCATCACCTACCTGATCAACGTCGACAAAGTCGCGCAACGCGTCACCGTGGCGGAAGAGAAAAACCGCCGCTACCAGCTGCATCCCGTCCACACCAGCATGGCCGCAGCGGACAAACGCGTGGCCTTGGAAGCCAAATACGACAAGGCCTCCGGCACGTTTGCAATTCCGCCACGCAGCGCCGTGGTCTTCGTGGAAAAGTAGGAAAGACCATGCTATCTTTTCGGCTCCCTATGGATCCGGAAAGAGATCATGATGAACCGCCTCCCCGCCGCGCTACTCCTCCTCGCCTTGGGCGCCTGCGGCGGCGGAGGCGACTACACCACACCGGCCAACCACGCGCCGGTGGCCATCGCCGGCCCGGCACAAACCGTCCCGGCGGGCAGCTCGGTCAAGCTGGCCGGCAGCGGCACCGATGCGGACAAGGACATCCTCGGTTATTCGTGGACGCTGACCAAACCGGCGGGCAGCACCGCGACGCTGCTGAACTATCACGTCGCCACGCCCACCTTCTTTGCCGACCTGCCCGGTACCTACGCCGCCACGCTGATCGTCAACGACGGTACGCTTGACAGCACACCATCCACCGTCACCATCACCGCGCAGTAGCGCGTTGCGAAAGCAGCTCAATCACGGCTTTGGCCGCAGCCTCCGCCGAGGCCGGATTTTGTCCCGTGACCAGGTTGCCATCGATGACGACATTTGGCGCCCAGGACGTTCCCGCCTCATATGCGGCTCCCGCCGCACACAAACGGTCTTCCAGCAACCACGGCGCATTGTCCGCCAGCCCCACTTGCACTTCTTCGGCATTTGAGAACGCCGTGAGCCTGCGACCTTTGAAAGCCCAGCTTGCGGCGTCCCCGGCCGCCAGGAAGCTGGCCTGACCGTGACAGACCGCCGCGACGACTTTAGCAGGATGGTTCAGCGCCTCGGCGAGAATTTTGCCCACGCCGCCATGGACCGCCAGGTCTTGCATCGGACCGTGGCCGCCCGGAACAAAGACTGCGTCGAAATCCCCCACATCCAGATCCGCAGCCCGGGCAGGAGCACGGAGCGCGCTGCCATGCAAATTCAGATACGCCGAAATGGCGGCTACCTTGGCGGTGTCGCCATTGTTCGCTTCAGGGCTGAGACTCAAGCCATCAACAACGGCAGGCGAGCCTTCCGGCGTGGCTATCGTGATGCTCACGCCGGCGTTGGAAAATATTTGATGCGGCACGACGAACTCTTCGCCCCAAAAGCCGCTGGCGCGCTGACTGCCGTCTTTTTGGGTCCACGAAGTTGCGCCGGTAAGAATAAAAAGTACTGAAGACATATTGATCTTTCTAACATGGGTTGCAAGAGGAATTCAGTATGCTCACAACCCAGTGTTGCGTAAATGAAGACAGTACGATTTCAGAATTCCTCAAACCGGAATACCGTAGAATATGGAATTCCTTATTCCACCCGGACTGCGAATGAACAAGCTCGAAACACTGCGCATCTTTGGCATCGCTGCCGACGCCGTCAATTTTCGCGACGCGGCGACGCGGCTCGGCGTTTCCCCTCAGGTGGTCACGCGCGTGGTCAAGGAACTGGAAGCGGAATTTGGTGAGCTGCTGTTTCATCGAAATACAAGAGGCGTGCGCCTCACCGGCTTCGGTGAAAAACTGGCGCTCAAGGCGGCTGGCGCGGTTGCGGGCATTGACGAGATATTTTCGGATCAAAGGCTCAACGTCACGCAGGACATCGCGGGCACGGTCAGGATAGCGGCGCCCAGTGTGCTGGGCCGCCGGTTTATCAGCCGTCAGTTGGCGCCGATACTCGCCGTCCATCCTGGTCTTCGAATTGACTTGCGGCTTTCTGAAGTTTCCGCTGATGTGGTTGAAAGGCAAATTGACGTCGGCGTTCGTATTGGCCATATACGCGACAGCCGCTTCGTGGTACGCCGGGTTTCGCCAGCATCGCTGTATTTCGTCGGCGCTCCAGCGCTGATCGATCGATTGGGCCGGCCCGGCAACGAGGAAAAACTATTGCGCGGTCCTCTGACCGTGCTCATAGACAGAAATACCGGCATGCCCTGGCCATGGATGTTCAAGGGCGGGCGCGAACAGGTGCCGTCGGACCCGGTATTTGTCACCGATGATCCGGAAGCGGAATGCGAGGCCGTACTGGATGGCATAGGCTTCGGCCAACTTCCGGGCCATCTCGCCTTACGCCATTTGCTCGCCGGGCGGCTGGTCTCGGTCCTGGACAAGTCGAGGCCTGCTCCTGCATCGATCTATGTGTATCGTCCGCAAAGAACGCCGGTGCCGGCGCGCGTCCGGTTGATCTTCGATGCTTTGTGCGCCATCCTGGCCGAATGCGAGGATAGCTCTGCTACACTGGAATGACGCCAGTCACCACCGCCCAGGATATGAAACTGCATACGCTCGCGCTGCCCGCCTTCCTATTTGCGCTGACCGCTGCGGCCGCGCCCATCACCGATCCCGTCGAATGGATCAATCCCCTGATGGGCACCGCCAGCAAGCCGGAGCTCTCGAACGGCAACACCTACCCGACCATCGCGATGCCGTGGGGGATGAACTTCTGGACGCCGCAGACCGGCAAGATGGGCAACGGCTGGGCCTACACCTACGACGCCGACAAGATCCGCGGCTTCAAGCAGACGCACCAGCCGTCGCCGTGGATGAACGACTACGGCCAGTTCGCCATCATGCCTGTCACCGGCAAGCTCAGATTCACACAGGACGACCGCGCCAGCTGGTTCTCGCACAAGGCCGAAGTGGCCAAGCCTTACTACTACAGCGTCTACCTGGCGGACGCCGATGTGACCACCGAAATCGCGCCGACCGAACGCGCCGCGCAGTTCCGCTTTACCTTCCCCAAGACCGACGAAGCCTGGGTGGTGGTGGACGCCTACGACAAAGGCTCGTACATCAAGGTGATCCCGGCCGAGCGCAAGGTGATCGGCTACAGCACGCGCTACGCGCGCGGCCCGCTGCCGAAAAACTTCAAGAACTGGTTCGTCATCACCTTCGACAAACCATTCGCCTCCACCCTCATCTGGAGCGGCGACAAGCTGGCTGGCGACATTATGGAGCTGGCCAGCGACCATAGCGGCGCGGTGCTCGGCTTCAAGACCGAAAAAGGCGAGAAGGTCGGCATGCGCGTGGCCTCCTCCTTCATCAGCGCGGAACAGGCGGAACTGAACCTGAAGCGCGAACTGGCCACCGACAGCTTCGACACCACCGCGCAAAAGGGCAAGGACGTTTGGAACAAGACGCTGAGCCGTATCAGCGTCGAAGGCGGCAGCGTCGACCAGACGCGCACCTTCTATTCCAGCCTGTATCGCATGCTGTTCTTCCCGAACAAGCTGTACGAGATCGACGCGAACAACCAGATCGTCCACTGGAGTCCCTACAACGGCCAGGTCCTGCCCGGCTATATGTTTGCCGGCACCGGCTTCTGGGACACCTTCCGCGCGCTGTATCCGTTCCTGAACCTGATGTACCCGTCGATCAATCGCGAGATGCAGGCGGGCCTGGTCAACGACTACAAGGAAGGCGGCTGGCTGCCCGAGTGGTCCAGTCCAGGCCTGGCCAATGTCATGATCGGCAATAACTCGGCGTCGGTGGTGGCCGAGGCCTACGTCAAGGGCCTGCGCGGCTACGACATCGACACGCTGTGGCAAGCGCTGAAGCACGGCGCCGACAACGAAGGCCCGATGACTGCCGTCGGCCGCGCAGGCGTCAAGTACTACAACGAGTTGGGCTACGTGCCCTACGACGTCAAGATCAACGAGAACGCCGCGCGCACGCTCGAATACGCGTACGACGATTTCGCCATCTACCAGCTGGGCAAGGCGCTCGGCAAGCCGCAATCGGAGATCGGCATCTACAGGCAGCGCGCGATGAACTACAAGAAGTTGTTCGATCCGGAGACTGGCCTCATGCGCGGCAAGAACCGGGACGGCAGCTTCCAGTCGCCGTTCAATCCATACAAATGGGGCGACGCTTTCACCGAGGGGAACAGCTGGCACTACACCTGGTCCGTGTTCCAGGACGTGAACGGGCTGGTGGACTTGATGGGCGGCCGCGACAAGTTCGTCGCCAAGCTCGATCAGGTCTTCACGCTGCCGCCGACTTTCGATGAAAGCTATTACGGTGAAGTGATCCACGAGATCCGCGAAATGCAGATCGCGAACATGGGGCAGTACGCACACGGCAACCAGCCCATCCAGCACATGATCTACCTGTACGATTACGCCGGCGCCCCGTGGAAGACCCAGTACTGGGTGCGGGAGGCGATGAACCGCCTGTACAAGGCCACGCCGGACGGCTACTGCGGCGACGAGGACAACGGCCAGACCTCGGCCTGGTATGTGTTCTCGGCGCTGGGCTTTTATCCGGTCACGCCGGCGGTGCCGCAATACGTGGTCGGCGCCCCGCTGTTCAAGAAGGTCACGCTGAAGCTCGAGAACGGCAAGACGGTGGTCATCAACGCGCCGGCCAACAGCGACAGCAAGCGCTATGTGAACGCGCTCAAGGTCAACGGCAAGCCTTATTCGAGGAATTGGCTGGACCATACTAGCTTGATGCAAGGCGCCATCCTGGATTTTGACATGGCCGAAAAGCCCAATATCCGGCGCTCCACCTCTGCCGCCGACGCGCCATACTCCCTGTCGGCCGATCCGCAACACTAGTCAATTGTGATCGAGCAATGAACCGGAGACCGTGCTATGCTATGTTTTTCCTTTCGGCAATTTAAATCATAAGTTGCGCCCCGGGAGCCCCACCCCGCTCCCGCTGCAGTCCTCCAGTGCCCAGTCCCGCATTGAATAGCCCTTGTCAGAGAACCGCGTTACCACGCAAAGACCAGATCATGACTATTTCTTGCACACTCGCCGAAGCACGCCGCATGGACGCGCTCAATAAATTGAACCTGCTGGACACGCCGCCCAGCGAAGCCTTCGACCGCATCACGCGCATGGCGGCCCGGCTGTTCGACCTGCCGATCGCCGCCGTGTCGCTGACCGACGCCAACCGCCAGTGGTTCAAGTCGCGCGTGGGCGTCGAGCACACCGCCATCCCGCGCATGCGCGCCCCCTGCGGCAGCGTGGCCGACAGCGGCGACCTGCTGGTGGTCCCCGACCTGCTGGAAGACGAATATTTTCGCGACAGCCCGCTGGCCGCCAGCGGCGTCCGCTACTACGCCGGCGCGCCGCTGACCACCGCCGACGGCCACTGCCTGGGCGCGATGTGCGTGCTGGGCATGCAGCCGCGCCAGACCACGCCCGACGAGATCAGCGCCTTGTGCGATCTGGCCAGCATGATCATGTCGCAGATCGAATTGCAGCACGCGCTGGGCCGCATCGATCCGCTCAGCGGCCTGCCGAACCGCAACCAGTTCATGGAAGACTTCCAGGACCTGCAGTACGACCGCCCGGCCGGCGAACAGCGGCTGGCGGTGCTGATCAACCTGTCGACGCCCGACCAGCTGGGCCATGCGGCGCGCGCGATGAGTCCCTCCTATCTCGACGAACTGGTGACCGACGCCGCGTGCTGGCTGCGCGCGATGGCGGGTGCGGGCCGCATCGTGTACCAGGTGTCGAGCACCCAGTTCGCGCTGATCGCGCCGCCCGGCGCGACGGTCGCCACCTATGTGCCGCTGCTGGAGCAGAAAATCGCCCAGGCACAGTGCATCGCCAAATCGCGCTACGTGGCCACGCCCACGGTCGGCGTGGCGCCGTTCGAAGTGGGCGCCTCCGATTGCCTCAGCGTGCTGCGCCAGGCGCAGAGCGCGGCGCAGGACGCGATCGACACCCCCACCCATATCGCGGTGTATTCGGAAGCGGAGGATGCGCGGTACCGCCGGCGCTTTGCCCTGCTCAACGATTTCGGCGCGGCGCTGGAAAGCCCCGGCCAGCTGCGGCTGGTGTTCCAGCCGCGCATCGACCTGATCACCGGCATGTGCACCGGCGCCGAAGCGTTGCTGCGTTGGCAGCATCCGACGCTCGGCGCGGTGGGGCCGGCGGAATTCATACCGGTGATCGAGCGCTCCGGCATGGCGCAGGCCACCACCGCCTGGGTGCTGGCGTCGGCGATGCGCCAGCAGCGGCTGTGGCGCGACCAGGGCTTGATATTGCAGCTGTCGGTGAACGTGTCGGCGGCCAATCTGCTGGAACCGGATTTCGCCGCCGCGCTGGAAGCGGGCTTGCGGCAGCATGGCCTGGAGGCCGCCTGCATGGAGCTGGAGATCACCGAAAGCGCCATCATGGCGCAGCCGGTCAAGGCCCACGCGATGCTGGAGGCCATCGCCGCCACCGGCGTGCGGCTGGCGATCGACGACTTCGGCACCGGCTACAGCAGCCTGTCGTATCTGCAGCGCATGCCGGCCGACGTGGTCAAGATCGACCAGTCGTTCATCATCGGCCTGGAGGACGACACGCGCAAGCAGGCGCTGGTGGCCACCATGATCACCTTGTCGCAGGATCTCGGCCTGCGCGTGGTTGCCGAAGGCGTGGAGTTCGACGAGGTGCGCACCTTCCTTACACTGGCAGGTTGCGACGAAGCGCAGGGCTACTTGTTCGCCCGGCCGATGGAAGCGGAAGAGTTAACCGGCTGGTGCGCCTCTTCCGCTCCCGCCGCTACTCCTGGCCGATCAGCACCGTCGCATTACGCGTTCCAAATGTGACGCCGCCGCCCTTGACCACCGCAGTCTTGCCGGAGTAGTAGTCCTTCACCTTCTGGCCGTTGGCGAACACGCCGTGCAGGTCGATCTTCGCCGGCTTATCGGTCGGCAGGTCCAGCGCGACCACCACCTTGTCGTGCAGCGCGCCCTGGTCGTATGTGCGCTTGAAGACATAAGGCTTGGCCTGCAGCTGCTGGTGCACGCCGGCGCCGACCGCCACGTGCGCCTTGCGGAACAAGCCGATCCTGGCCCAGTGCGCGCGCACCTCGGCGATCTTGTAGCCGTCGCGTTCGACGTTGCGCTCCAGCTCATCCCAGTTCATGAAGGAACGCAGCTTGGCGTCGCCCACCGCCTCGGCCACGTCCAGCTTGCGCGCGGTTTCGTCGCCGTAGTAGATCTGCGCGGCGCCCGGCGCCAGCAGCAGCTTGTTGGCGCTTTCAAAAGGCTTTTTGCGCGACGCGTCGAACGGCTTGTCGAAGTCGTGCGAGTCCAGGTAGTTCAGCACCGAGTAGCCGTCCAGCGCGCCGCCATGCAACTGCTTCGAATAAGCGCTGAACAGCGATTCGTAGTCCTTCTCCGCGTCGTACACCAGTCCGAAATTAATCAGGCTGTTGAAGCCGTTCTGGTAGTAATTGAAGGCCTGCCCGCCGCCCAGGTCGAACATCTGGCCTTGCGCGATGTTGTAGTTGAAGACTTCCGCCGTCATGTAGAACTTGTCGTCACCGAGTTTCTTGTCCGGATTGGCGCGCTTCCAGTCGTCGAAGGCCGCGTCGGCCACGGTGCGCAGCTCCTTCCAGACCTTGGCCTCGACGTGCTTGACGGTGTCTGCGCGGAAGCCGTCGACGCCGTATTTGCGTATCCAGTCCGTATGCCATTTCATCAGATAGTAGCGCGGTGCGCGCGGATAGCCGGTGCGGGCGAAGAACTCGTTCAGCTCTTTCACTTCGCGCTCGAAGCGGCCTTCGCGCTGCCACTTCGCCGCCAGGTTTTCCGGCAGCTCCACCGGCGTGTCGCTGTCGGTGCGGAAGTCCGGCAGGTTCTTCACCAGCGTGCACTCGATGGAGGTCTTCGCGTCCTTGTAGGTGCACTGCGGTCCGGTGCGGACCCAGTCGTCCGGCCATACGTAGTCGGTCTCCGTTACCGGTCCGGTCTGGTTCATCACCACGTCCAGCAACACGCGGATGCCGTGCGCGTGCGCGGCTTCGACGAAATTGCGGAAGTCGTTTTCCGTGCCCAGGTTGGCGTCGACGGTGGTGAAATCCTTGGCCCAGTAGCCGTGGAAGCCGTAGGACTTGCCGGTGCCTTCATCGGTGCCCTCGTGGATCTGCTCCACCGGCGGCGTAAGCCAGATCGCCGTCACGCCAAGGCTGTCGAAATAGCCTTCGTTGATCTTGCTGGTGATGCCGGCCAGGTCGCCGCCCATGAAGCCGCGCAGCGGACCCGCGTCCGCCTTGCGGCCGTAGGCCAGGTCGTTGCCGGTAAAGGCGTTGTTGAAGCGGTCGGTCAGCAGGAAATAGACGGTGGCGTTCTCCCACAGGAATGGCTTGGCCGCCGGCGCGGTGGCGGGCGGCTTGGCCGCCATCGCCGGGGAATACGCGGCGCCGAGCGCCAGTGCCAGAGTCATTGCGAGGGGAGTCAATTTCATGCTGTCGTCCTTATGGTTTTATGTGGTGACGGTCGGACGCGCTCGTCCGGTCCATCCGGTTATGCCGCCGACCTGCTCGGCGATCAGTATCAACGCCGCCAAGGCCTGCTGCGTCGGCAAATGGTGATAAGTTGGATCGGCTTCGTAGCGCTCCAGATAGACGCGCAAGGTCGCCCCTTCGGTGCCTGTGCCGGACAGGCGGAACACGATGCGCGAACCGTTGGTCATGACGATGCGTATGCCCTGCTGCCGGGCCACCGAGCCGTCGACCGGATCGGTGTATTCGAAATCGTCGGCCAGGGCGACCACGTAATGGCCCAGGTCCTGCCCCGGCAGCGTGGCCAGCTTGATGCGCAGGGAAGCCATCAGCTCATTGGCCGCGTTGGTTTCCACCGCCTCGTAGTCGTGGCGCGAATAGTAGTTGCGGCCGAAGCGCGCCCAGTGTTCGCTCACCAGCTGCTCAACCGACTTGCCGCTTGCGGCCAGCAGGTTAAGCCAGAACAGCACCGCCCACAGGCCGTCCTTCTCGCGGATATGGTCGGAGCCGGTGCCGTAGCTCTCTTCGCCGCACAGCGTGGCCTTGCCGGCGTCCAGCAGCGTGCCGAAGAACTTCCAGCCGGTCGGGGTTTCGTAGGCGGGGATGCCCAGCGCCTCGGCCACGCGGTCGGCCGCCTGCGAGGTCGGCATCGAACGGGCGATGCCTTTCAGGCCGTCGCGGTAGCCCGGCGCCACGGTCGCATTCGCGGCCAGCACGGCCAGGCTGTCCGACGGCGTGACGTCGAACTTGCGGCCGACGATCATGTTGCGGTCGCCGTCGCCGTCGGATGCGGCGCCGAAGTCCGGCGCATCGTCGGCGGCCATGATGGCGATCAGCTCGGCGGCGTTGACGGGGTTCGGGTCCGGATGGTGGCCGCCGAAATCCTCCAGCGGCACGCCGTTGATGACGGTGCCGGCCGGCGCGCCCAGCATGCCTTCGAGGATGGCCTTGGCATACGGGCCGGAGACCGCGTGCATGCCGTCGAAGCACATGCGGAAGCCGCCGCCGAACAGTTTGCGGATCGCCTCGAAGTCGAACAGCTTCTGCATCAGTTCCGCATAGTCGGCGACGGAATCGATCACTTCGACCTCCATCTGCTCGATGCGCGTAACGCCGATGCGATTGAGGTCGACGGCGGCGGCGTCGCTGATGCGATATTCGGTGATGGTCTCGGTGCGCTGGTAGATCGCCTCGGTCACGCTTTCCGGCGCCGGGCCGCCGTTGGCGATGTTGTACTTGATGCCGAAGTCGCCATCCGGTCCGCCCGGGTTATGGCTGGCCGACAGCACGATGCCGCCCAGCGCGCCATGCTTGCGGATCACGCAGCTGACGGCCGGCGTCGACAGGATGCCGCCCTGCCCGACCAGCACCCTGGCGTAGCCGTGGGCGGCGGCCATGCGCAGGATGGTCTGCACGGCGTCGCGGTTGTGGAAGCGGCCGTCGCCGCCCAGCACCAGCGTCTTGCCGGCGCAGTCGCCCAGCGTGTCGAACACGCTTTGCACGAAGTTTTCGAGATAGTGCGGCTGCTGGAAGACCGTGACTTTTTTCCGCAGACCGGAAGTCCCCGGCCGCTGGCCAGGGAAGGATTTGGTGTTGACCGTCTGAATGCTCATGTTCGCTCCGCGTAGGGTGGTGACAGATTTACTGCAACGGTTTTACCTGTTCCGGCAAAATCGCGTCGCACAAGTAACTTGTCTCACGAACAATATTACATCAATGGCCGGCCGGTTCTGCGTTATCGCGCACGGCCAGCGTCAACACGCCCGCCACCACCATGCACACGCCGCCCAGCATCAGCGTCTTGACGGTATGGCCCATGAACCAGTGTTTGGTCACAAACCCCAGCAGCACGCCGCTGACGATTTGCGGAATGACGATGAAGAAGTTGAACACGCCCATGTAGTAGCCCATCCGTTTGGCCGGCAGCGCCCCGGCCAGGATCGCGTACGGCATGGTCAGGATCGACGCCCAGGCGACGCCCACGCCGATCATCGGCAGGTACAACATGCTCAGGTCGTGGATGGCGTAGATGCTGAACAGGCTGACGCCGCCGATCAGCAGGCAGCTCATGTGCACGAACTTGCGGCTGGTCTTGCGCGCGAGGACGGGCAGGATGAACGCGGCCAGCGCCGCCACGCCGCTGTACACGGCGAACATCACGCCGACGCGGTTTCCCGCTTCCTGGAACGCGGCCGATTGCGCGTCGGTGGTGCCGAACACGTTTTCGCCGATGGCGGAGGTGGTGTAGATCCACATCGCGAACAGCGCGATCCAGGTGAAGAACTGCACGGCCGCCAGCTGCACCATGGTCTTGGGCATCTTGACGAAGCCGCTGAGGATCTCGGCGAAGGCGTGGCCCAGGCCCTTGCTGCGCTGCTGCTCGGCGCGGAACGCGGCCAGGTCGTCCGGCGGCGTTTCCTTGGCGGTGACCACGGTCCACAGCACGGCCAGCATGTAGATCGCGCCGCCGGCGTAGAACGAGTAACGCACGGTGTCGGGGATGGCGCCGTTGACCGGCACGTTGCTGACGCCGAGGACATCGGCGAAGATGGTCGGCAGCAGCGACGCGATCACCGCGCCCCAGCCGATGAAGAAGGTCTGCATCGCGAAGCCGGCGGTCTGCTGCGATGGCCCCAGCTTGTCGCCGACGAAGGCACGGAAAGGCTCCATCGACACGTTGATGGCACCGTCCATCAGCCACAGTACGGCGACGGCCATCCACAGCGCGGTGGAATTGGGCATCAGGAACAGCGCGATCGACGCCAGCAAGGCGCCGACGAAGAAGAACGGACGGCGGCGGCCCCAGGTCGGGTGCCAGGTGTTGTCGCTCAAATAGCCGATGATGGGCTGCACCAGCAAGCCGGTGACCGGCGCGGCCAGCCAGAACAGTGACAAGTCGTCGGGATTGGCGCCCAGCGTGGAGAAGATGCGGCTGGTGTTGGCGTTTTGCAGCGCGAAGCCGAATTGAATGCCGAAAAAGCCAAAGCTCATATTCCATAACTGCCAGAACGACAGTATGGGCTTGCTGCTGGATGGTTGCATGCTGCGGGTCCCCGATTATTTGAATTTGTAGCAAAATAACACGGCACCCCATCAGTGTCAATTGAAAGAATTACCTAGTAAAATAAAGGCTTAAGGCCATCCCAGGGACCGAATTTTGTAGTCAAATGTAGCCAAACAACAAAATCATAACAACCACCGAGACCGCATACTTTCATGAAAAGCAACTCCATCGCCACACTGGCGGCCGTACTGCCGCTGATTGTAGTCAGCCAGGCAGCCAGCGCGCAGAACGCCGACCGCAAATTCGACAGCGCCACCCGCCGCGACGGCCAGCTGGAAGTCCACACCAGCGACGGCAGCTACCTGATCAAGCCCTACTCCGCCGCCATCGTCGAAACCACCTTCGTGCCCAAGGGTGAGCAGGCCGACCCGGCATCGCATGCGGTGGTGCTGGCGCCGGCCGCAGTCAAGACCACGCTGGTCACGAAAGCCAACAGCGTCGAATATGCCACACCCGGCATCGTCGTCACGATCACCAAGTCGCCGTTCCAGATCGCCTACGCCTACAAGGGCAGGAAGCTGGTCGCGGAAAAACACGGCTACCTGAAGATGAAGGACGATATCGCCACCGGCAGCAAGGATATCAACAAGGGCGAAGCGCGCGAACTGGAAGCCATCGAGTTCGCACTGGACAAGGACGAGGCGCTGTATGGCGCGGGCGAGCGCGCGGTCGGCATGAACCGCCGCGGCCATCGCTTCACCTTGTACAACAAGGCGCACTACGGCTACGGCGACAAGTCGGAGCAGATGGGCTATGCGATACCGGTGGCGCTGTCGTCGAGAATGTACGCCATCCATTTCGACAATCCGCAAACCGGCTACCTCGATTTCGACAGCAAGAAGGACAACAGCCTGACCTACGAGACCATCGGCGGCCGCAAGACCTACCAGGTCGTCGCGGGCGACACGTGGGAAGACGTGGTCGGCAACTACACCAGCCTGACCGGCAAACAACCGCTGCCGCCGCGCTGGGCCTTCGGCAACTTCGCGATGCGCTTCGGCTACCGCAACGAGACCGTGGCGCGGCAGACGGTGGACAAGTTCATCGCCGACGACATCCCGCTCGACGCCATCGTGTTCGACCTGTTCTGGTTCGGCAAGGAGATCAAGGGCACGATGGGCAACCTGGAATGGGACAAGGACAGCTTCCCCAACCCCACCGGCATGATCGCGGACTTCCAGAAAAAAGGCGTGCAGACGGTGGTCATCACCGAGCCGTTCATCCTGGACTCCTCCAGCAAATGGCAGGAGGCCATCGACAAAAAAGTGCTCGGCACCGGCGCCGACGGCAAGCCGCTGGCCTACGACTTCTACTTCGGCCACACGGGGCTGATCGACATCTTCGCCAAGCCGGGTAAGGACTGGTTCTGGAATATCTACAAAGGCCTGCGCCAGCAGGGCGTGACCGGCGTCTGGGGCGACCTGGGCGAGCCGGAAGTGCATCCGACCGCCATGCGCCATGCGGGCGGCCTGACGGCGGACCAGGTCCACAACATCTACGGCCATCAATGGGCGCGGCTGGTGGCGGAAGGCTACCAGCAAGACTTCCCTACCGAGCGTCCGTTCATCCTGATGCGCGCCGGGTATTCGGGTTCGCAGCGCTACGGCATCATCCCGTGGTCCGGCGACGTGGACAGGGGCTGGGGCGGCTTGCAATCGCAGCCGGAGATCTCGCTGCAGATGGGCATGCAGGGCGCAGGCTATATGCACTCGGACCTGGGCGGCTTCGCCAATCCGGTGCTGGACAATGAGCTATACACGCGCTGGCTGCAGTACGGCGTGTTCCAGCCGGTGTTCCGTCCGCACGCGCAGGACGAAGTGCCGTCGGAGCCGGTTTACCGCGAAGACCGGACCAAGGCGCTGGCGCGCGAGGCCATCCGCATGCGCTACCGCCTGCTGCCATACAACTACACGCTCGGTTTCGACAACAACCAGAAGGGCCTGCCGCTGATGCGGCCGATGATCTACGAGGAGCCCGGCAACGCCAGGGTGCGCGCGATGTCGTCGACCTACTTGTGGGGCAAGGACTTCCTGGTCACGCCGGTGCTGAAGCAAGGCGCCACCACGGCCGAGGTCTACTTTCCCGCACGCAGCGCATGGTTCGATTTCTACACCGGCGAGAAGCGCGCCGGCGGCGTCACCGACACGATCGCGCTGGCCGCCGACCACGTGCCGGTCTACGTCCGCGCCGGCGCCTTCATCCCGATGGTCAAGCCGGTACAGTCCACGCGCGACTACTCGACCAAGAATCTCGAGCTGCACTACTACCACGACGCCTCGGTGAGCGCCGGCGCCGGCAAGCTGTATGACGACGACGGCCTGACCGCGCAAGCCTACGAACAGGGCAAGTACGAACTGCTGCACTTCGCCAGCAAGCTGCAGGGCCGCAGCCTGACGCTGCGCGTGGAGTCGGAAACGGGCAATCGGTACCAGCGCCCCGAGCGCAGCATCGCGCTGCAGGTGCACAACGTGACCAGCCACCCATCGATGGTGCGCGTCGACGGCAAGCCGGTGATCTTCGTCTGGGACGAAGCGTCCAAGGTGCTGAACGTGCCAATGCCGGCCTCCAGCCAGGCCAGCCGCAGCGTCGCCATCGCCCTGTAAGCGTGTATCATTGTTGCAACTCCGGGGTCAGGTCCCCCATTTCTACACGAGCTCTGCAGTAGCCGTCGCTACTGCAGAGCTCGTGTAGAAATGGGGGACCTGACCCCGGGTTCGCAACCACCAAGGGAGATGCCTGTGTCACCAAAACTCATCAGCACGCTGCTGGCGTTCAGCGCCATGACAGCCGCCAGTACCACCGTGCTGGCCGCCCCCGCAAAAAAACCTACCGTCGCCGAAGCCGAACGCTTCCTGGCCGACACCGAGGAACGTCTCAATAAGCTCAACAACGAACAGGCCAGGGGCGCCTGGGTCGGTTCCAACTTCATCACCGACGACACCGAGGCCATCGCATCCTACTTCGCCGAACGCTACCTGACGGCGGCGGGCGAGGCGGCGATTGCCGCGCGCCGCTTCAACGGCTTGAAGCTGGCGCCGCAACCGGCGCGCAAGATGATGCTGCTGCAGCAGACGCTGGTCTTCGCCGACGCCAAGGAACGCGAACAATATGCGCAGCTGCAGGCCGCCATGAACGGCGCCTACGGCAAGGCCAAGTACTGCGTCAAGAAGGACGACGGCACCGGCGACGCCTGCATGGCGCTGGGCGAAATGGAGAAGGTGCTGGCCAGCAGCCGCGACGAGGCCAAGCTCAAGGAAATGTGGCTGGGCTGGCACGCGCAGTCGCCGTCGTACAAGCAGAAGTACACCGAATACGTCGCCCTGTCGAACAAGGGCGCGAAACAAATGGGCTTTGCCGACACCGGCGCCATGTGGCGCGCACAGTACGACATGCCGCCGGAAGCCTTCTCCGCCGAGATGGAGCGCCTGTGGCAGCAGGTCAAGCCGCTGTACGACGCGCTGCATACCTACACCCGCTACAAGCTGCGCCAGACCTACGGCCCGGACGTCGTGCCGCTGACCGGCCCGATCCCGTCCCACCTGTTCGGCAATATGTGGGCGCAGAACTGGAACAACCTGTATCCGCTGCTGAAACCGGCGACCGGCGCCAGCAGCTATGACCTGAGCAAGGTGCTGGAGGAGCGCAAGACCGACGCCAGGCAAATGACGCAATACGCCGAGCGTTTCTACACCTCGCTGGGCATGCAGAAGCTGCCGGCATCGTTCTGGGAGCGCTCGCTGCTGACCAAGCCGCGCGACCGCGATGTGGTGTGCCACGCCTCGGCATGGCCGCTGAACGAGAAGGACGACGTGCGCATCAAGATGTGCATCACGCCGACCGCGGAAGACTTTACCGTGATCCACCACGAGCTGGGTCACGTCTACTACTTCCTGGCCTATGGCAAGCAACCCTATTTGTTCCGCAACGGCGCCAACGACGGCTTCCACGAAGCCATCGGCGACACCGTGGCGCTGTCGATCACGCCGGGCTATCTGCAGAAAGTGGGCCTGATGGACCAGGCTCCGGACGCCGACGCCGACATCGGCCAGCTGCTGGAACGCGCGCTGAGCAAGGTCGCGATTCTGCCCTTCGCCTACTCGGTCGACAAATGGCGCTGGGACGTCTACTCCGGCAAGACCAAGCCTGCGGACTACGACAAGACCTGGTGGCAGCTGCGCGAGCAATACATGGGCATGAAGCGCCCGGCCGCGATCTCCAGCGACGGCTTCGACGCCGGCGCCAAGTACCACGTGGCGGCCGACGTGCCGTACGCGCGCTACTTCCTGGCCGACATGCTGCAGTTCCAGTTCCACCGCGCGCTGTGCCGCGAAGCCGGTTACACCGGTCCGTTGCACCGCTGCTCGGTGTACGACAACGCCAAGGCCGGCGCCAAGCTGCAGCAGATGCTGGCGATGGGCGCGAGCAAGCCGTGGCCGGAAGCGTTGAAGGCGATTTCAGGCGAAGACAAGATCGACGGCGGCGCGCTGCTCGACTACTTCGCACCGCTCAAAACCTGGCTGGATGCGCAGAACGCCGCCTTTGCGGCGGCTGAGAAGAAGTAAGGCCAGCATATCAGGGCAGCAGACCCGCTGCCCTGTATCCGGCCAACGTCTGGTCGAACACCTTTACATCATCGCACCCGCGCGCCACCAGCTGCGCGCCTTCAATCGCCGAGAACACGGCAAACGCCCATCCCTTCAACGCCGCCGGCGCCATCTTCGGCTTGCCGATCGCCAGCACCCTGGCCAGCCACTCGACGATCAATGTGGTAAACCGCTCCACTTCCGCCTTCACCTCCGGCGCCAGGCTGGGTCGCTCGGCCGCCAGCACGCCGGCCATGCACATGCGGTTCTCGCGCATCAGCGTATCGCGGAACACCGCCGCATACCTGGCGATGCACTCCTTCCAGTCCAGCCCATCGGCCAGCAAGCCTTCCAGGTAGCCCAGGAACTCCTCGGTGTACTGGCGCGCCAGCGCCGCGCCCAGGTCGCCCTTGGTCGGAAAGTAGTAATGAATGCTGGAGCTCTTGACCCCCACCGCCTCGGCCAGGTCGCGGAAACTCAGCGCGTTGTAGCCGCCGGCCTGCACCATCAGGCGCGCCGCCATCATCACTTCCTGCTTCTTGTCGCTTGCCATATCCATTCCCGGTAAAAAAAATCGCTTGACGCGACAAAACCTCCGGACTTATTATCTACCTATCGATAGATAGACAAATCCAGCTTATCGATCCATTGTAACCTATCTACCGAGAGGTAGATTTAATGAAAGATCCTATGAAAATCCACGACATCCCCGGCTTCCCCAACCCCGCCCGCATCCGCATCGTCCTTGCCGAGAAAGGCCTCACCGAGCAGATCGAATTCGTCAAGGTCGACCTGTTCGCGGCCGAGCACAAGCAGCAAGCCTTCCTGGCCAAGAATCCGACCGGCGTGGTGCCGGTGCTGGAACTCGACGACGGCGTCTTTATCTCGGAATCGATCGCCATCACCGAGTACCTGGACAACCTCGACGGCAAGCCTGTGCTGACCGGCACCACCCCGCGCGAGAAGGCCATGATCCACATGATGCAGAAACGCGCCGACGACCAGCTGATCGACGCCATCGGCATCTACTTCCATCACGCCACGCCCGGCCTGGGCGAAGCGCTGCAGGCGTACAAGAGCCCCGAGTGGGCGCACCGCAAGGAATGGGGAGAACGCAACCTGGAGAAATTCAAGCGCGGCATGGCTTACTTCGACAGCGTGCTGGCGACCCAGCCCTACCTCGCCGGCGGGCAGTTCTCGGTGGCCGACATCACCGCCTACTGCGCGCTGCTGCACGCGGCCTTCGTCGACGTCACGGTGCCGGCAAGCCTGCCCGCGCTGGCGGCGTGGCAGGCCAGGGTGGCCGAACGGCCCGGCGTCAAGAACCGATCAGGCCAATGACGCGGTGACCTGGCATGGCGGTCAGCAATCGCTGGTCGCCACATTCCCCTTCTGCATCTGCTCGCGGCAGCGGGCGGAATTGCGCGCGGTTTCGCGCATGTTCTCATCCTTCAGACGCTCCGCCTCACGCGCGCGCTGCTCCAGCAGCGGCTTGGCCGCGGCCTGGTCCTTGTCCAGGCCCGGCGCATTCAATGGACGCTCGATGGTCGCGGCCAGATCGGTGCGCACCGACAGATTGGTCCAGTAAGTGGCCTTGGCGCCGCTGGTCCACACCGCCGTCACTTCCGGCGTGGCGATGCTGCTGACCGAATCGCCGAACTCATAGGTGCGCGTCACCGGCGCGATGCCGAGCGACTTGCCGCCTTCGTAGATGGTGGCGCCGGCAGGATTGCTGTCGTAGGTCAGCATGGCGGTACGCGGACCGGTGGTGGCGCAACCGGCAAACGCGGCGGACAACGAAACCAGCAGGGCCAGACGGACTATTTTTTTCATTGATATCTCCTTTTATCGTCAAATCAAACACACATTACATTTGGTCCCGCTTCGCCGCGCAGTTGGCGGCGATGTAGGCGGAATGGAGCGGCATCGCATCCGCGCAGTTCTTGATCACGCTGGTGACTTCGTCCATGTAGCCGTTGATTTCCTGCTCGCCGATCAGGTCCACCAGCGGGTTGTAGGACTTGGGGCGCAGCCGCTGCCCGTGCATCACCTGCAGCCAGTTGTTCTTGGTGAACAGCTCGCCGCCTTCGCGGAACACGCGGCCGTTGCTGCGGAACAGATCCATCTTGTGCTGCAGCAGTTCGGGCACCGCCATGTTGCGGCAGTAGTCCCAGAACGGCGTGTCGCTGCGTTCGGTGGCCTTGTAATGCAGGATCACGAAGTCGCGCGCCCAGATGTACTCGTCGTCCATCACGCGGTTGAACTGGCGGATATCGGCGGCATCGAAGCCGGCCGCCGGGAAGTAGGTCAGCAGATGCGCGATGCCCATCTGGATCAGGTGGATGCTGGTCGATTCCAGCGGCTCGATAAAGCCGCACGACAAGCCGATCGACACGCAGTTCTTGTTCCACGCCGTGGTGCGCTTGCCGGTGCGGAAGCGCACGGGGCGCGGCTCGGCCAGCGGCTCGCCATCGAGGTTGCTCATCAGGATGGAGGTCGCCTCGTCTTCGCTCATGTACTTGCTGGAGAAGACGTGGCCGTTGCCGATGCGGTGCTGCAGCGGGATGCGCCACTGCCAGCCGGCGCCGCGCGCGGTGGCGCGCGTGAACGGCGTCAGCTCGGCGGCGTTGGCGCAGGGCACGGCGATGGCCGTGTCGCACGGCAGCCAGTGCGACCAGTCCTCGTAGCCGGTCTTGAGCGCGCCCTCGATCAGCAGTGCGCGGAAACCCGAGCAGTCGATGAACAGGTCGCCGTCGATCCTGCCGCCGTCCTCCAGCACCACGGCCGCGATGTGGCCGTCGGCGTCGCGCAGCTGGACCTCGGCGATCTTGCCTTCGATGCGCTGCACGCCGCGCGCCTCGCTGAAGTTGCGCAGGAATTTGGCGTACAGGCTGGCATCGAACTGGTAGGCGTGCACGATCTGCGCCAACGGCGAATTGGGCAGGTCGGTCTGCGCGCGCATGAACTTGTTGTGCATGCTGGCGACATTATTGAGCGAGAAATGGTCCAGCTCGGGCGCCTTGCCCGCCAGGTATTGCTTGAGCCAGTACTGGTGGAAGTCCACCGTCCACGTGTCCTGGCCGATGACGCCGAAGCCGTGGTAGTAGCGGTCGCCGATGCGGCCCCAGTTGACGAACTCGATGCCGAGCTTGAACGTGCCCTGGGTCTGGCGCATGAACTCGTCTTCGTCCAGCTCCAGCATGCGGTTGAACAGGTTGATCATCGGGATCGTGGCTTCGCCCACGCCGATGGTGCCGATCTGGTCCGACTCGACCAGCTTGATGCTGTACTGGCCCTTGAGCGACTTGGCCAGCGCGGAGGCGGTCATCCAGCCGGCCGTGCCGCCGCCGACGATGACGATATTTTTCAGTTTGCGTTGTTCCATCATCCAGACCCACGAGGACGCCATGCAAGGGTCCCTGCACGGCATTGTCAGAAGTATAAAGGTAGAAAGCCCCTTGCCGGCAACATTCCGGCAAGGGGCTTGGAGGTTTCAGGCCACTGCCTTATTACATCTTGTAGCCGACCGTGAAGAACAGCGTGCGGCCGGTTTGCGTACGGGTCTTGGTGGAACCGTCAGCATTGGACTCGACGTAGTACGGGCTGTTCAGGTTGTTCGCCTCGACGCGCAGGGACAGGCCTTTGAGCGGACCTTCCTGGAACTCGTAGCCGACCTGGGCCGAGATCCACTTCTGCGACTCGATGAACACCAGCGCCGGGAAACCGCCGACGGTGTCGTTGGCCACCTTGCCGACGTAGCGCGAACGGTAGTTCTCGGCGATGAAGGCGCTGAAGCCTTTCTTCTCGAAGTACAGCTGGGCCTTGGCGTTGGTCTTCGACAGGCCTGGCAGCGGGATGCTGCCGGCGTCGGCCACCTGGTCCGGATTCTTGCCGATGATGTTAGGCAGTTGTACCGAGCTGAAGGTGGACGAATAGCTGCCGCTGGCGCCGAAGCCGTTCAGCATCGGGTGGATCATCTCGAACGGCGCCGACGCGCTCAGCTCCAGGCCCTTCAGGTCGCCACCGGTGCCGTTGGTGGTCGTGGTGTAGATGCCCTTGTTGCCGCTCGGCAGGTTAGGCAGGCCGAAGGTCGCCAGGAACGGCGTGAAGTCGAAGTCCGAGTAGGTCTGCGGAACGATGTAGCTGTTCAGCTTTTTGTAGAACACGGCGGCGCTCAGATAGCCCTTCTTGGCGAAGTACTTCTCCAGCGACAGGTCCAGCGCGTTGGCGCGGAACGGGTTCAGGTGCGGATTGCCGGCCGAACCCTCATAACGGGCCGGCTGCGGCACGCCGTTCACGGCGGTCGGGTTGGTGTTGACCGCGAAGCTGAACGAGTTGCGCATGTCGGTCATGTCCGGACGGGCGATCTGGCGCGACAGGCCGAAGCGGGCCAGGTAGCTGTTGCCCAGGTCGAAGTTCAGGTTCAACGCCGGCAGGAAGTCGTGGTACTTGGTGCCGTCTTCCGACATGCCTGGCGAAGGGTTGGTCAGGGTCGGGCTGGAGCCGACGTTGGCGCGGAAGCCGGTCGACGACTGGTCGGTATGGACCAGCTGGGCGCCGACGTTGCCGTGCACAGGGAACTCGCCGAGCTTGGTGTCGATGTCCAGGCGGGCATAGCCGGTAGTGACCTTTTCCTTCACGCCGTAGCTCTTCGACAGGATGTCGTTGTTGTACTTGCGCTGCAGCGCGGCGCCTGGAATCAGCTGCTCCTGCGGCGCGAACACCAGCATGTCGATGCCGACGCCGCCGACGTTGTGCGCCACGGACGAACCGGTCGGGAATGGAACGCGGTCGTAGCCGCCGCCGCTGGCCGAGACGATCAGGCCTTCGTCGGTGACGCGGTCCTTGGTGCGGTTGGTGACGTTGGCGCCGAACTTCAGGGTGCTGAACATCGAACCGTCCGGCAGCTCATACTTGCCTTCGGCGCGGATCGCGTTGACCTGGTCGGTCACGGTCGGGCCCTTGGCGTAGCCGGCCTGCGCCACGGAACCGCAGGCGGAGTTGTTGGCGATGCCGGACCAGCCGCACTGGTTGCGCACGGCCATGGTGTTCGGATCGGTCAGGCTGTTGCCGTAGCTCAGCTGCGGCGTACGGCCGTCCAGGCCGGTCATCGTCAGATTGGCGTTGGTCGGGGTGCCGCCGTAGTATTCGTCGTCGCGCTCGACGCGCACGGCCGAGTTGTGGCTGAAGTCAACCATCGCGCTCCAGCCGTCGGCCATTTTCAGGTTGCTCTTCCAGCCGATCGACTTGATCTTGTCGTGGTCGAAGATGCCTTCGTTGCGGTCGATCAGGCCCACGCCGGTCATGGTGGCCGAGGTGGCGACGCCGTTGGCGACGTTGGCGTTGATGAACTTGCCGGTGCCAGGGATCTGGATCTGGTCGATCTTGGTGTAGTCGTCGATCTTGGACCAGAACATGTCGATCTGGCTGTTGAACGATTTGTTCGGCTTGAACGCCAGGATGGCGGCCACGCCGTCGCGCTTGTCGGTGACGGTGCGGGTGTCGATGTTGAAGCCGTTGCCGCCCGGGACCTTGGCGTTGACGGTGGCGCCGCCTGTGGTGGTCACCGGGCCGGTGTAGTCGCCCCAGGTGCCGAATTCGAATTGGCCGGAGCTGCCCGTCTGGTGCACGTAGCCGATCGCCACGCCGATCTTGCGGTCGGCGAACTGGTCGATGTAGGTCAGGCTGGCGCGGCGGCCGGAGCCCTGCACGTCCAGGCCCAGGCCGTTCTTGGTCTTCTGCGCCTTGACCGAGATGGTGCGCTTGCCGAAGGCCAGCGGGTCGATCAGCTGCTGGTCGATGGTGCCGGCCAGGCCCTGGCCGACGACGGCGGCGTCATTGGTCTTGTAGACGGTGGCGCCGGCGATCAGTTCGGCCGGGTACACGCTCAGGTCGACCGCGCGGCTGTCGCCAGTGCTGGTCTGTTCGCGGCCGTTCAACAGGTAGCCGGCGAAGTCCGGGCCCAGGCCGCGGATGCTGATGGTGGAGGCGCTGCCGTCCTTGGTACGCTGGGTGGTCAGGCCTGGCAGGCGGGCCAGCGATTCGGCGATGGTGGTGTCGGGCAGTTTGCCGATGTCTTCAGCGGAGATGGCCTCAACGATGGAGCTGGCGTCTTTTTTGACGGAGATAGCGTCTTCGATACCGCGGCGAATACCGGACACAGTCACCGTTTGCAGCGGCTTGCCATCGGCACCGACGCCCGTCGTCGCGTCTTGCGCGTACGATGGGGTGACCATTGCGGACAGCAGAATGGCGCAGCCGGCGGCAACCGGGCTCAATTTGAATGCAACATTGGTCGGCGCGGAGCCGGCACCACGCTGGTTGGCGGATTTCTTCATTAATGTCCCCTCACTCATCTAAAAATATACCCGCGACACTACAGCCAGCTCTCGCTACATCGACTACACGGGTTCCAAGGAATGCAAACGTTCTAAAAGACGTTCTACGAAGAATTTTGTACTAAAACTAGATTCCGTGTCAATTAAACTTCAATCGGCCTACGCCCGCAGAGTGGCGGCAGCCCGTAGACTCCCTATGAAAACGTTGTCCCCGTTGTATTTCGGCTACAGACCACGGCATAGTAACGTGTAGTGGAACTACATTTTTACCCGCCATACCACTTCAGTTCGTAGCATTTCAAACTAAAAGCCACCACAAACCTTGTCGGAAAAACAAATGGCGGCGGATGCCAGCAAAAATGGCAGCTGGAATTGTATTAAAACTAGAATTTGTCGTTTGATAGCCCGTTTGTTTCATAGTATTCTCGCCCGATAACCCTAGATAACCAACCTGTAGTCCGACTACTTGGAGACGCCATGAACCAAACCCTTGCCGCCGCGTTGCTGGCCGCCCTGCCCTTTGTCGCTCACGCGGAGCCTTACCGCATCGACCATATGGACCCGCCGCTGTGGTGGACCGGCATGCACAACAGCAAACTGCAGCTGATGGTGCACGGGCCGCGGATCGCCGACCTGGAGCCGGCGCTGGCGTATCCGGGCGTGCGCATCGCCTCGGTGTCGCGGGTCGCCAACAAGAACTACCTGTTCATCGACCTGGAGATCGCCCCGGACGCGGCGCCCGGCAAGATGGACCTGACCTTCAAGCATGGCAACCAGGATGTCCACTACAGCTATCAACTGCTGGCGCGCGCCAGGGACTCGGCTCAACGCATCGGCTTCAGCAGCGCCGACGCCATCTATGAAGTCATGCCGGACCGCTACGCCAACGGCAATCCGGCCAACGACAACGCCGCCGGCATGGCCGACCGCGTGAACCGGGCGGACGGCTCCGGCCGCCACGGCGGCGATATCAAGGGCATCGCCGACCACCTGGACTACATCGCCGGCATGGGCTACACGCAGATCTGGCCGACGCCGCTGCTGGAATCGAATATGCCGGACGGCTCCTACCACGGCTACGCCACCACGGACCACTACCGCATCGATCCGCGCTACGGCAGCAACGAGGAGTACCGCGGCTTCGTCGCGCAGGCGCGGGCCAGGGGACTGGGCGTGATCCAGGACGTGGTGCTCAACCACATCGGCAGCAAGCACTGGTGGATGCAGGACATGCCGGCGCCGGACTGGCTGACCTACCAGGGCAAGTACGTGCCGACCGAGCATCACCGCGTCGCGCTGCAGGATCCTTATGCGTCGGACGAGGACAAGCGCAACTTCACCGAGGGCTGGTTTGTGCAGGGCATGCCGGACCTGAACCAGGCCAATCCCTATGTCGCGACCTACCTGATCCAGAACGACATCTGGTGGATCGAGTACGCTGGCCTGTCCGGCCTGCGCGTGGATACCTACGGCTACTCCAACAACGACTTCCTCAGCCGCTGGTCCGGCAGCGTGATGGCCGAGTATCCGAAACTGAACCTGGTGGGCGAGGAATGGAGCCCGCTGATTCCGGTCGTCGCGCACTGGCAGGAGGGCAAGCAGAATTTCAACGGCTACGTGTCGCACATGCCGAGCATGATGGACTTCCCGCTCACCGACACGCTGCGCCGCGCCCTCTCGGCCGCCGACGGCGAGCAATACAGTCTGACCAGTTTGTACGAAACGCTGTCGCAGGACTACCTGTATCCGAATCCGGGCAATCTGGTGCTGTTTGAAGGCAATCACGACGTGTCGCGCATCTACAGCGAGCTCAATGCCGACGACGCGCTGTTCCGCATGGCGATGGCCTTCGTCGCGACGGCGCCGCGCATTCCGCAGTTCTACGCCGGCACCGAGATCCAGATGACCAGCACCACCAAGGGCCGCGACGACGCCTCCTATCGCCACGACTTCCCCGGCGGCTGGAGCGGCGACGCCGTCAACGCCTTCACCGGCGCGGGACTGAGCGCGCAGCAGCTGGCGGCGCAGGCGTATGTGAAGAAGCTGCTCAACTGGCGCAAGGGCGCCGCCGTCATCCATCACGGCAAGATGATGCACTACGGTCCGGAACAGAACACCTATGTCTATTTCCGCTACGATGGCGCGAAGAAGGTGATGGTGGCCTTCAACAAGAACAAGACCGACACCGTGCTGAAAACCGCGCGCTTCCACGAGATGCTGGACGGCGTGCGCTCGGGCGTGGACGTCGCCACCGGCCGGCGCGTGTCGCTGGACGGCGAAGTCACACTGCCGGCGCGCTCGGCGCTGATCCTGGAGATCGAATGATGAGTTTTCGTTTGAGCCTGCTGTGCGCCGCCGTCGCGCTGACGTTGCCCTCCTTGCCGTCGATGGCGGCGACCACCGTCAGCGCCAGCTACGCCACCTACGACGGCAAGCAGGAAACCGTCCGCTACACCACGCCGGACGCCGGCGCGGCGGTGCGCAGCTACACGCAATCGACCACGATGCGCGTGCGCGAAGGCGGCAAACAGGAAATCAGCTACCAGGAATCGGAGCACTTCCCGACCGTCCGCAGCGGCAACCTGGCCTTCGACGCGCTGTTCGCCATGGCCGCCAACGAAATGCGGCTGGACTCCGTCAGCGAAATCCGCGACGGCAGCTACAACGGCGGCAACGCCATCTCCTGCAACTGCTTTGAAACGGGCGAGTTGTGGCACTACGTCTGGACCCGCGACCTGTCTTACGCGGCATCGCTGGGACTGGGCATGCTCGATCCGCGCCGCGTGCGCAATTCGCTGGAGTTCAAGCTGTCCGGCTATCGCGACGGCGTCACGCCCGGCGCGCACGTCGCCGGCACCGCCGACGGCCTGCAGGTCATCCAGGACACCGGCAGCGGTGGCAGCTGGCCGGTCAGCACGGACCGCGTCAGCTGGGCCTTCGGCGCCGAAGAGGCCTTGAAGGCGCTGGCCCCCGATGAGCGCAAAGCCTTCGCGGCGACCGCGCTCAAGGCGCTCTACAACGCGCTGGAAAACGACCGCCTTGCCGTCTACGACCGGACCGATGGCTTGTACAACGGCGAGGAATCCTTCCTCGACTGGCGCGAGCAAAGCTACGCCGCCTGGATCCCGCGCGACCTGGCCAGCATGGCGACCTCCAAGGCGCTGTCCACCAACGCCGGCCACTACAAGGCGCTGACGCTGGCGGCGCGGCTGGCGCGCGAACAGGGCGACAACGCGCTGGCCGACAAGTACACCGCATGGGCGGCGGACCTGAAGCGCGCCATCAACCAGCGCCTGTGGCAGCCCGACGCCGGCATGTACAGCAGCGTGACCGCCGGCCATTTCGACGGCGCGCCGCTGTACAAGTATGACTGGCTGGGCCAGACGCTGGCGATCGTCACCGGCATCGCCGACGACAAGCAGGCGCAGAGCATCCTGGCGCACTATCCGCACGGACCGATGGGCGCGCCGGTGATCTATCCGCAGCAGCCGGGCGTGGCGATTTACCACAACCGCGCGATCTGGCCTTTCGTGACGGCGTTCGGCCTGAAGGCGGCCGCCAAGGCGGGCAACACGGCGGTGGCCGACGCGGCCTACGACACGCTGATGCGCGGCGCGGCATTGAACCTGTCGAACATGGAGAACCTGGAGTGGCTGTCCGGCCTGCCGATGTTGAGCGACAAGCGCGCGCAGGGCGACCTGAGCGGCCCGGTGGTCGATTCGCGCCGCCAGCTGTGGTCTGTCGGCGCCTATCTCGGCATGGTGGTCGGCGGCGTGTTCGGCGTGCAGACCACCGACGACGGCATCGCGCTGCAACCGTTCGTGACGGCGAAGCTGCGCCGCGAGACCTTTGCCGGCAGCGATACGGTGACGATGAACCGCCTGAACCTGCGCGGCAAGCGCATGCAGCTGCGCCTGTCGCTGCCGCCGGCCGTACGCGGCGACGGTTACTACGCCATCGAGTCGGTGCGTCTGAACGGCAAGCCGGTGAATTCGGCCACGATGCCGTGGTCGGCGCTCGCCGACGACAACGTCATCGAGATCGCGCTCGGCAAACTGGTGGCTGGCCAGCAGGCGATCCACCGCGTGAGCGCGCAACCGCTGGCGAACGATCCCGCGGTCTACTCTCCCGCCGAGCCGCGCATCATCAAACTGGAACGCGGCACCTATGATTTCCCGACGCTGACGATAGACGGCGTCGACAAGGGAGCGGTGGTCAACATCTACCGCAACGGCAAGCTGGCGACCCAGCGCGTTACCGCCAGGACCTGGGCCGACCGCCGCGCGCCGCTGCTCGGCAAAGGCGAGAACGACAACCTGTGCTACGCGGTCGAGGCGATGTACACCGGCTCCGGCAACCGCAGCCACCACAGCGCGCCCGTATGCCTGAACACCGGCGTGGAAATCGCCGCCGCCGATGTCGCCGCGCTGCCGGCAATCAAAGTCGACCGCGACGGCAGCTACGCGCTGCAGCTCAAGTACCGCAACACCGCGCACCAGATCAACCTGGGCATCAGCGGCGGCGTGAAATGGCTGACGGTCAGGGATGGCGGCGGCAAGGTCGCGGCGCAAGGCGTGGTGCAGCTGCCGCACTCGCCCGCCGATGCGGGACCGTCATGGTCGACGCCGCTCAAGGCCGGGCTGACGGCCGGCAGCTACAGCCTGGAGCTGTCCGACTTCTACAACATGAGCTACCTGAAGTCCAACACCAGCTATGCGGATGCCGGCGGCGTCAAGGGACCGTCGAATCGTTTCGAACTGCACGGCATCCGCGTCATGCCTCTGCCGCGCGCCGCAGCCAAGCCGGTGATGGCCGCCGTCACCGCCGTTCCGGCCTGGGCCGCCGTGCCGCAGGCGGGCACGATCCGCATCGTCGAGCAGGTGGCCTCGCCGCAGCTGGGCAACAGCCGCAAGCTGCGCATCTACCTGCCGCCCGGCTACGACGCTCATCCGCAGCAGCGCTATCCGGTGCTATACATGCACGACGGCCAGAACCTGTTCGATCCGAAGGATGCCGCCTACGGCGCCGCCTGGGAGATCGCGCAGACGATGGACCGGCTGATCGCCGGCGGCGCCATCGTCCCGGCCATCGTCGTCGGCATCGACAACACCGCCGACCGCCTGCCGGAATACACGCCCTGCTGCGACCCGCGATACGGCGGCGGCAAGCTCGATGCCTACATGGCCTTCATCGTCGATACCGTCAAGCCCTGGGCCGACGCCAACCTGCGCACGCTGCCCGGCCGCGAGCACACCGCCATCATGGGTTCCTCGCTGGGCGGCATCGCCTCGGTCTACATCGCCCAGCGCCGGCCGGACGTGTTTTCCATGGCCGGCGGCGTATCGAGTTCGTTCTGGTGGAACAAGGGCGACATGACGGCCAGGGTGCCGGCGCCGTCGAACGTCAAGTTCTACATCGACGCCGGCAGCGACGACGACGGCCTGGCCGACACGCTGAAAATGCGCGACGCCATGCTGGCCAAAGGCTACCGCCTGAATGAAGACCTGATGTTCTACCCGGCCGAAGGCGCCATCCACAACGAGCGCTCGTGGGCGGCGCGCGTACAGCGGCCGCTGACGTGGTTCTTCGCGCCGCCGGCGGTCACGACGAAGTAAGCGCTTCCAGGCGGCGCTGGCGGCTCAGCAGCAGCGCCTCCAGCTCGTCCGGCGACACCGCCCCGCTGAGGCAGAAGCCGAAGGCCTCGTCGCAGCCCATCGCCTCCAGCTGGCTCAGCTGGTCGCCGGTCTCGACGCCGCCGGCGACCACCCGCATGTTCAACGTATGCGCCATCGCGATGATGGCGCGCACCATCGCCCCCTCGTCCGCCGTCCGGCCGTCGGCAAGGCGGTCGGTCGGCTGCCGCGCGCTGCGCCGCAGGTCGTCGATGAAGGACTTGTTGATCTTGACCAGGTCCACCGGGAAGCGCCGCAGGTAGTTCAGCGACGCATAGCCGGTGCCGAAGTCGCTGATCGAGATGCCCACGCCCAGCTGCTTGAACTGGCGCAGGATGGCGTCGCAGTTCTGCCCCTTGTCGATCAACATGTCCTCGGTGATTTCCAGTTCGATGTAGCGGCCCGGCACGCCGGCCTGCCGCAGTATCTCGCCGAAGTCGTGCGCGATATCCTTCTGGTAGAACTGGCGCGGCGACAGGTGCACCGACACCGTCAGCGGACGGCCCAGTTCCATCCAGCGCCGCGCCTGCGCCGCCGCCGTCGCCATCACCCACACGCCGACCGGCAGGATCAGCGCGCTCTCCTCCAGCACCGGCAGGAAATCCGGCGGCATCACCAGCCCCAGCTCCGGATGGCGCCAGCGTATCAGCGCCTTCACGCCGGTGATCTTCTGCTCGTTCAGGTTCAGCTTGGGCTGGTAGGTCAGCACGAACTCGTTGTGCTCCAGCGCATGTCGCAGCGAGGTTTCCAGCACCAGCCGCGAATACGCCTTGGCCTGCATGCTGGGCACGAAGCGCAGGCCGCCGCCCTTGCCGCGCTGCTTGGCCGCATACATCGCCAGGTCGGCTTTTTCCAGCAGCGCGTCGGTGTCGGCGGCGTCGTCCGGATAGACGGCGATGCCGATGCTGGCCGCCACCGCCAGCGTTTCGCCGTGGACCAGGAACGGCGCGGCGATGGCGGCGATGATCTTGTCGGCCACCTGCTGCGCATCGAGCGCGCTGTGCAGTTCGGTCAGCAGCACGATGAACTCGTCGCCACTCTGCCTGGCCACCGTGTCGACCTCGCGCACGCAACTGCGCAGGCGCTGGGAAAACTGCACCAGCACCTGGTCGCCGGCGTCGTGGCCGAGGTTGTCGTTGATGGCCTTGAAATGGTCAATGTCGATAAACAGCACCGCCAGCAGGCTGCCGTGGCGGCGCGCGTAGGCGATGCCGTGCTCAAGCCGCAGCTGGCACTGCAGGCGGTTGGGCAGGCCGGTGAGGCTGTCGTGGTGGGCGATGTAGTCCAGGCGCATTTCGGCGTCGCGGTGGGATTCCAGCGCGCCCTGCAATTGGGTGCAGCGCGCGCGCAGGACGCGGGCACGTGCTTCGCCATACCACAACGCCAGCAAACAAGGTGCGATGCCGGCCAGCGCCGGCCATAGGCTGTTCATGCTGTCCCTCTCCATCCGGTGCACCGGGGAAGAGGGCATCATAGTGGATACCGGCGGACCTCGCCGGTGCTTCCAACGCACAATTGAGACGCATCAAATCGTGCGAGCCGCCTCAGGCATGTCAGGCAACCGCCAGCATCCGGCGTGACGGCCCATGCGTGGCCGGCGCGGCGCTCTGTTCCTGCAGCTTGAACACGCTGACCGCCTCCGTCAGGCTGGCCGCCTGCTGCTCCAGCGCGTCCGCGGCGGCGGCGGCCTCCTCCACCAGCGCGGCATTCTGCTGGGTCACGCTGTCCATCTGGTTGATGGCGAGGCTGATCTGCTCGATGCCGTCGCGCTGCTCGCCGCTGGCGATGGAAATCTCGCCGATGATGGCCGTCACGCGCTGCACGCTGGCCACCACCTCGCCCATGGTTTCGCCGGCCTGGCCGACCAGCCGGCTGCCTGCCTCCACGCGCTCGACCGAATCGCCGATCAGCGCCTTGATTTCCTTGGCCGCCGCCGCCGAACGCTGGGCCAGGTTGCGCACCTCGGACGCCACCACGGCGAAGCCACGGCCCTGTTCGCCCGCGCGGGCCGCCTCCACCGCCACGTTCAGCGCCAGGATATTGGTCTGGAACGCGATGCCGTCGATGACGCCGATGATGTCGACGATCTTCTTCGACGACTCGTTGATCGAGCCCATCGTGCGCACCATCTGCTCGACCGCGTCGCCGCCGCGCGCGGCCACGGTGGACGCCGTATCGGCCAGCTTGCAGGCCTCGGCGGCGTTGACGTTATTCTGCTGCACGGTGGTGGTCAGCTGCACCATGGCGGCAGCCGTCTCCTCCAGCGAGCTGGCCTGCTCCTCGGTGCGGCCCGACAGGTCGAGATTGCCGGCGGCGATTTCCACCGCCGCGCCGTGGATGCTCTCGGTACCGGTGCGCACCTTGCCGACGATGCTGCACAGGTTATTTTGCATCAGCTTGAGCGCGCCCAGCAGCGCGCCGATCTCGTCGGTGCTGGTCACATGCACCTCGCTGCGCAGATCGCCGCCGGCCACCGTCTGCGCCATGCTGACGGCCTCGTCCAGCGGCACCGTGATGCTCTTGATCAGCCACACCACCGTGACACAGCCGACCACCAGCGTGACCAGCAGCGTGATGCCCATCGCCAGCATCGCGCGCGCATGCGCGGCCTGGTTTTCGGCGTCCATTTCCTGCATCAGCCGCTGCGACTCCTTGCCGATGAAGGCGACGATGTCGTCGATCTTCTTGGTCGGTTCGCGGTCCATGCCCTTGACCAGCGCGTCGACCACGTGGGCGCTTTCCGGGTTGGCGTGATCGTATTTTTCCAGCGCCGCCATGTAGCGCGTCACCAGCTGGTTCTGGGTGGCGATCGCCTCGTCGACCAGTGGCGTGCGCAGATTGAGTTTGGCCAGCAGTGCCTGCAGTCTTTGCAGTTCGGCGCGGGTGGTTTCGCCGCCCTTGACGAAGGCCTTGCTGTATTTGTCGAACTGCGCAGGATCGTTGCCACGCAACAGGGTATTTTTCCACTCCTGCACCTGGATCTTGAATTCGACCTGGGCGCTGCGCGCCACGTCGATGGCCTGGCTCAGGGTCACCGAGCGCTGCATGGCCTCGGCGCTGCGCACGTTGCTGCTCTCCAGCGCGCGCCAGCCGCCGGTGGCCACGACGGCCAGCGCAACGAAGAAGAACGCGCCCAGCAGTCCCAAACGCACACCGATCTTCAGATTGGAGAGTTTCATATTGACCCTTTCGGCAATAGGCAACTTCAGTTTCTTCAGATTCATCATGCGCCCAGCGGCCGGAAAATCCAAGGCCGTGGCATGAAAATTCTATCGAATTCTCACCCCTGCAACATATCAGCTCAACCGGGCGGGAACTCGATGCAGTAAATATTGGTAGGACGGCCATCCGGCGGCAGCATCTGCAACTCGACAAAGCTCATGCCCAGCTTTTCCAGCAGATTGATGGAATTGGTGTTGGCCGGATTGGTGATGCCCAGCAAGCGCTTCATGCCCAGCTGTTCGCGCGCGTAGCGCACCACGGCGGCGGCGGCCTCGTAGGTATAGCCCTGGCCGAACCAGGCCGGACGGATCGCGTAGCCGATGTCGACGCCGGGCAGGCTGTCGCGCTTGATCAGGCCGCACAAGCCCAGCGGCTTGCCGTCGCTCTTGCGCTCCATGACGTACAGCGAATGGCCCAGCCGCTCCTGCATCGCGCAGGGGCCTTCGAGGATGGCCGCGCGCGCGCCTTCGACGCTGCGGATGCCCTTGTCGCCGATATGCTCGAGCCAGGTTGGATCGTTGACCAGTTCGTAATAAAAGGCTGCGTCATCGGCTCCGATGGTGCGCAGCGTGAGGCGTTCGGTGTCCAGTATTTTCATGCGTCGGGCCAATGAGAGGGGTCTTCCAGCAACTGGTACATGACGTAGACGTCGACGTAGCCCAGCAGCCGGTGATGGTAAGCGCGCGGCAGGGTGCCGACGATCGAGAAGCCGAGCTTTTTCCACAACAGCACGGCCGGCGTGTTGGAGCTGACCACATAGTTGAACTGCATCGCCAGGTAGCCCTGGCGGCGCGCGCGGTCCAGGCAGTCGCGGCCCAGCAGCTTGCCCACGCCGACGCCCTGCGCCGCCGGGCTGACCATGAACGAGGCGTTGGCCACATGGGCGCCGCGGTCGCGCTGGTTGGCGATCAGGCGGTACATGCCGACCAGCCGCTCGCCGTTGTGGATCGCCACAAAGGTTTGCACGCCGGGGCCGAACCAGTAGGCGTGGCAATCTTCGCGGCTGGTGTCGGCGGCAAAATAAAACGTGTCGCCGCTGGCGATCAGTTCCTGGAAGATGCCCCACATGGCGGCGAAGTCGGCTTCCGCCGCGGGCCGGATGGCGATTTCTTTCACGGTAGCTCCAAGCCGGTTAAACAGTGTTCGATTGTCATGTATTTCCAGCGGCAAGTCCAGCTTGCGCAGCCGTGCGGACGGCCGCGTCCGTCTCAGCGGCCGAGCCGGAAACCGACCACCGGCGGCCGGCCAGGCAAGCTCAACTGCGCCTGCGCGCGCGGCGATTCGGCGATCACCTGTCCGCGCCGCATCACCAGCCGCCGCGCCGCGCGCAGGCGGATCGCCTCGACCGGATCGGCCGCGTCCAGCAGCACCAGGTCGGCATGGCAGCCGACCGCCACGCCATAGCCTTGCAGCCCGAGGATACGCGCCGGCGCCGCCGTGACGGCGTTGAAGCAGGCGCGCATCGCGTCCTGCCCCGTCATCTGCGCCACGTGCAGGCCCATGTGCGCCACTTCCAGCATGTCGCCCGACCCCAGGCTGTACCACGGGTCCATCACGCAGTCGTGGCCGAACGCCACCTCGACGCCGGCCGCCAGCAGCTCCGGCACCCGCGTCATGCCGCGCCGCTTCGGGTAGCTATCGTGGCGGCCCTGCAGGGTGATGTTGATCAGCGGATTGGCGATCGCCGCCACGCCCGCCTCGCGTATCAGCGGCAGCAGCTTGCTGACGTAATAGTTGTCCATCGAATGCATCGACGTCAGGTGCGAGCCGGCCACGCGGCCGTGCAGGCCGAGGCGGTTGCTGTGATAGGCCAGCGTTTCGATATGGCGCGACAGCGGATCGTCCGACTCGTCGCAATGCATGTCCACCATCAAGCCTTGTTCGGCGGCGAATTCGCACAGGATGCGCACCGATTCCGCGCCGTCGGCCATGGTGCGCTCGAAGTGCGGTATGCCGCCGACCACGTCGACGCCCATCGCGATGGCGCGCTTCAGGTTGGCCAGCGCGGTCGGACTGCGCAGCACGCCGTCCTGCGGAAAGGCCACCAGCTGCAGGTCCAGGTAGGGCGCCACCAGCCGCTTCACTTCCAGCAGCGCCTCGACCGCCAGCAGGCGGTCGTCGCAGACGTCGACGTGGGTGCGGATCGCCAGCAGCCCGCGCGCCACGGCCCAGTCGCAATATTGCAACGCCCGTTCGACCAGCGCCTGCTGGGTCAGGTCAGGCTTCAGCTCGCCCCACAGCGCTATGCCTTCGAGCAAGGTGCCGGAAGCGTTGACGCGCGGCAGGCCGTAGCTCAGCGTGGCGTCCATGTGGAAATGGGCGTCGACGAAGGGCGCGCTGACCAGATCGCCGCCGGCGTCGATCTCGCGCGCGGCCCGCAGCGGCAGCGCCTTGCCGATGGCGGCGATGCGGCCGTGCTCGATGGCGATGTCGACGCCTTGTTGTCCGTCGGCCAGGTTGGCATTGCGTATGACGACATCCATTCAGCGTTCTCCAGTAAGTTGTTGCGATGCACTAATTGTCTGCATTTCCGGCCGTGCGTGTTGTTATAAATCAAATTATAGACAGATAGTGTCTATGCGGCATTTTTACTTGTTGCAAGCTTTGCGTCATAGCAGAAAAAATAACTTTCCAAGCCCCACTTTCGTCGCTAGAATGGGATTATTGCATTGCATCATAATGCGCCTTCCGGGCACTGCCATACCGCGCTGCCATATCCATACGCCAATACGCACTGATCATTCTATCGCCCCAGGAGAAACCATGTCTTCGATCACCGAACAGTTTTCCGCAGCTACGAAATCCCAGTTGGAAGCCCAGTTCAACATCTTCAGCACGTTTGCCAGCACCGCCGTGGAAAGCGCGGAAAAGGTCATCGCCCTGAACATCAGCACCACCAAGGCTTCGGTGGAAAAGTCGTCCGCCGCCGCGAAGAAACTGCTGGAAGCCAAGGATCCCAAGGAATTCTTCAGCCTCAGCACCGCCGAGCCGGCCAGTTTCGACAGCCTGCTGGCCTACGGCCGCCAGCTGTACGCCATCGCCACCGACGTCCAGAGTGAACTGATCCAGACCGCGCAAAGCACCATCAAGCAAGTGACCGAGCTGACCACCGCGCCGGTGACCGCCGCCGCCAAGGCAACGCCGCCGGCGCTGGCGGCCGCCGTCTCGGCAGCGGTGGCGCCGCCTGCCACAGTCGCCAAGCCGCCGGTGGTCGCCGCAACCGCCGCCGCGCCGGCCAACGAAGCGGTGGCCGTGCCGGCCGCGCCGAAAACTCCCGCCAAGGTCGCCAAGCCGAAACCGGCCGCCGCGCCGGTGCCCGAAGCCAGCGACGTGATCGACGTCAAGGTCGCCGCCAAGCCATCGTTCCCGGCGGCGCCGCCTAAGCCGGTGGCGGCTGAAGGCAAGCCCGCGCTGAAATCCGTCGAGGCGCCGAAAGCCAAGCAGGCCGCCAAACCGGCCGGCAAGCAGCTCGACATGCTGAGCGGCGCCAAAGCCAAGAAATAAAAGTCCCGCAGCGTGCCGGGCGGATCCGGCAGCCATGTTGTATCCTAGCGGGCTAAGCGCCGGTGCTTGTCCGCCGGCCCCACGCTTCTGAGGCAACATGTCAAAATTATCCGCGTTGATCGGCGGCTTCGTCCGCCAGCACAGCCGCGCCTATATCCTGTCCGGCGCCATGCTGGCGGGCGTCGCCACGCTCACCGTCTGGGTGCCGCGCAAGGTCGGCGCCATGATCGACGGCCTGGCCGCCCACACGCTGGGCGGCAACGCGCTGCTGATGGAAATCGGTTCGCTGCTGCTGATCGGCGCCTGCATCTACTTCCTGCGCGTCGGCTGGCGCCAGATCCTGTACGGCGCCGCCTACCAGCTGGGCGTGTCGCTGCGCACCCGCCTGTACACCCGCCTGACCTTGCAAGGCCCGGCCTTCTACCAGCGCCAGCGCACCGGCGACCTGATGGCGCTGGCCACCAACGATATCGACGCGATTGAAATGGCCGCCGGCGAAGCGATGCTGGCCGGCTTCGACGGCGCGCTGACGCTGGTGATGGTGCTGGGCGTGATGCTGCTTGGCGTAGACTGGCGCCTGGCCTGCATCGCGCTGCTGCCGTTCCCGCTGATGGGGTGGGCGTTCTGGTACATCTCCGGCCATATCCACACCGCCTCCACCGATTCGCTGAAGCGCTTCAGCGCGCTCAACGACCACGTGCAGGAAACCCTGTCCGGGGTGCGCACCCTGCGCGCGCTGGGCCTCGAGCAGCGCAGCGCCAAACAGTTCGGCGAGCTGGCGCAGCACGCGTCCAACGCCAGCCTGCGCGCGCAGGTGTGGGAGGCCGCCTACGAACCGGCGGTCGGCCTGACCCTGACCGCCGCCGGCGGCCTGACGCTGGGCTTGGGCGGCTACCTGATCTGGCAACAGCAGCTGACCATCGGCGCGCTGACCAGCTTCACCATGTATCTCGGGCAGCTGATCTGGCCGATGTTCGCCGCCGGCTGGGTGCTGTCGCTGATCGAGCGCGGACGCGCGGCCTGGCAGCGCCTGCAGCCGATGCTCGACGCGCCGCTGGCCATCGACGATCACGGCACGCTGGCCAGCGTCGCGCCGGGCCCGCTGTCGCTGCGCGGCGTCAGCTACGCCTATGCCGAACAAAGCATTCCGGCGCTGAAAGAGATCGACCTCGAACTGAAGCCGGGCCAGACGCTCGGCCTGGTCGGCCCCACCGGCTGCGGCAAGTCGACCCTGCTGCGCGTGCTGCTGCGCCAGCTGACGCCGCAATCGGGCAGCGTGCAATGGAGCGGCCATGCTCTGGACGAATACAAGCTGCACGCGCTGCGCGCCGCCATCAGCTGGGTGCCGCAGGAGTCGTTCCTGTTCTCGGCCTCGATCGCCGACAACATCGCGCTGGCCCGCCCCGGCGCCAGCCGCGCGCAGGTGGAGCATGCCGCCAACCTGGCCGCCATCCACGACGACATCCTGCAGTTCCCGCAGGGGTACGAAACGCAGGTCGGCGAGAAGGGCATCACGCTGTCGGGCGGCCAGCGCCAGCGCGTCGCCATCGCCCGCGCGCTGTTGGCCGACAACGACCTGCTGCTGCTCGACGACGCGCTGTCCGCCGTCGACACCGGCACCGAAACGCGCATCCTGCAGCACCTGGAAGAACTGCGCCAGGCGCGCAAGGGCCGCAGCGCCGTCATCGCCAGCCACCGCCTCAGTTCCGTCGTCAGCGCCGACCTGATCGTCGTGCTGCGCGACGGCCGCATCAGCGAAACCGGCAGCCACGAACAGCTGCTGGAGCAGGACGGCTGGTATGCCAGCCAGTGGCGCTATCAACAATTGGAAGCCAGTCTCGATGCACTCTAAACCCGCCGCCTCCCCCGCAGTCTC
>NZ_JBGLYQ010000032.1:0-92711 GCF_047304105.1 Duganella sp. Dugasp56 | reverse complement strand
ACAGGACCGTGAAACAACTCTGCGCCGATGATAGTGCTGCAACCAGTGTGAAAGTAGGTTATCGTCAGGCTAGTTATTATGAAAAAACCCCAACAGATTGAATGCTGTTGGGGTTTTTTTTCGTTCGGATTTTTGAGGTTGTGCGAGAATGGGGCGATATCCCGGAAGCAACCTTATGCCAGGTATTGCAACACGCTCCGTTCGCCTCTTTTTCCTGCTCCTGTTGGGGCTTTTTTCCGTTGTACGGGCCGCGCCGCTCAGCCTGCGATTTGAGCATCTCGGCGTCGAACAGGGACTGACGCAGGAATCCGTCACCTTTGTTCTGCAGGACCGCCACGGCTACATGTGGCTGGCCACCCAGGCCGGATTGAACCGTTACGACGGTTACCGGATGACGGTGTTCAAGAACGATCCGTCCAATCCCCGCAGCCTGCTCGACAATTACGTGCACGCGCTGTACGAGGACGCCGGCGGCACGCTGTGGGTCGGCAGTAAAGGCGGCCTGGACCGCTACGATCCCGCCACCCAATCCTTCGTGCACCAGATCAACAAGAACGGAGGCCTGACGGTGACCGGCATAGTCGGCGACGGCAAGCAGGGCTTGTGGCTGGTGACCAGCGAGGGCCTGCAGCGCTTCGACATCCCCACCGGGCAAGTGCAAACGTTGCGACATGCGGAGGCCGACGCCGACAGCATCGGCGACGATCGCGTGACTGCGCTGGTGCGCGACAAACCCGGCAATCTGTGGATCGGTACCGCCAGCGGCCTGGAAGTGCTGGCGGCCGGCAGTTCGAAATTCAGGCATCTGTCGCCGCAGGCCGGCGCGGTACTTTCCAACAGCATCCTGTCGCTGTCGATAGGCGCGGACGGCGTGTTGTGGGCCGGCACCCAGAGCGGTTTGCAGGCATGGCGCCTGAACGGCGCCGAGGCGGAGCGCATCGCGCTGGCACCGGATGAAGACTTGTCAGGCCAGCGCGTCGTCGTGCTGCTGCATGACAGCGACGGCGTGCTCTGGGCCGGCACCTTTGCCGACGGCTTGAAGCGGCGCGATCCCGTCTCCAGGCATTTTTACCACTACCGCCGCAACAGCCAGGACCGCCACGGCATTGGCGACAACCAGATCAGCGCCCTGTACCAGGATCGCACCGGCACCTTATGGGTCGGCAACTGGTACAGCGGCGTCGACTGGGTGGACCTGGCCAGCGGCGGCTTCGAACGCTACACCGAATATCCAGGTGTGCTGCCCAGCATCAGCAATAACAAGGTGCGCATCATCGGCGGCGCCGGCGGCAACAAGCTGTGGCTGGGCACCGGCGACGGCCTGACGCTGCTGGATCTGGACAAAGCTGAAAGCAAGACCTGGCATCATGACGAGGGCGATCCGGCCAGCCTGCCCGGCGACCAGATATTGGCGCTCGACACAGACCGGCAGGGCCGGCTGTGGGTCGGCAGCACCACCGGACTGGGATGGCGCGATCCGTCCAGCGGCAAGTTCACGCGGACCGCGCTCGATGCCGATCCGGCGTCGCTGTCGGTTCAGCGCGTGCTGGTCGATCATACCGGCGAGATATGGGTGGCGTCGCGCGCCGGCCTGCACCACATCGATCAACACTCCGGCGCGATCACCACCTGGCGCCACGAGACGAACAATGCCGACAGCCTGGACGGCCGTATCTACGCCTTGCTGGAAGACCACGCCGGTGTGCTGTGGCTGGGCACCGAGAACGGCCTGGACCGCTTCGACGCCACCACCGGCAAGTTCCGCCATTACCGCCACGATCCGCGCCGGGCGGACAGCCTGAGCCACAAGCGCGTGCACTACCTGTACGAAGACGACAAGGGCCGCCTGTGGATAGGCACGGCGGCCGGCTTGTGCATGGGCGAACGCGGCGCCGACGGCGAATTGCGCTTCCGCTTTTATCCCAGCCGCAACGGCCGCGCGCCCGATCCGGTCGGCGCCATCCTCCCCGACCGACAGGGACGTTTGTGGATCAGCAGCACGGCGGGCTTGTCCATGTTCAATCCGGATACCGGCGTGTTCAAGGAATACACCTCGCGCGACGGCCTGATCGACGGTTCCTATTTCATCGGCTCCGGCTACAAGGCGGCGGACGGCACGCTGTACTTCGGCGGACTGGCCGGCGTGACCGCGTTCCAGCCGTCGCACATCCACGACAACCCGCACGCGCCGCCGGTATCGATCACCGATTTTTCCATCTTCAACCAGTCCATCCTCAGCGATGCGCTGCGTACCGACGTGCTGGCCAAGGGGCCGATTTACGAGGCCAAGTCGCTGCACCTGAGTTATCTCGACGCGGTGTTTTCGTTTGAATTCGCCGGCCTGCATTACGCCGACCCGCAGCGCAACCGTTTTGCCTATCAGCTCGAAGGCTTCGATCCGCAATGGGTAACGGCCGACGCCGGCAAGCGTTTCGCCACCTACACCAATCTCGACCCGGGCCGCTATGTGTTCCGCGTGCGCGCCGCCAACAAGGATGGCGTCTGGAGTTCCGATGCGGTGGCGATGGAGGTCATCATCGCGCCGCCGTTCTGGAAATCCTGGTGGTTCCGCATGCTCGGGCTGAGCCTGGCGATGGGCGGCGCCTATCTGCTGATACGCTTCCGCATCAACATGCTGGTGCGGCAAAAGCATGTGCTGGAAGCGGAGGTCGGCAGCCGCACGCGGGAGCTGGTGCAGCAAAAGGAATCGATAGAACGGCAGAAGCAGGAGGTCGAGCGGCAGAAGGAAAGCGTGGAGCTGGCGCACCGCAATATCTCGCTGCTGTCCGACATCGGCCGGCGCATCACCGCCAACCTCGACAGCGAAGCCATCATGTCGATGCTGTACCAGCAGGTGCATGCGCTGATGGACGCCAGCGTGTTCGGCATCGGCATTTACCGGCCCGAGCAGGAGCTGATCGAATATCCGTTCGCGATGGAGCAGGGCAAGCGCTATACGCCATACACGCGCAGCATGCGCGAACCCAACCAGCTGGCCGTGTGGTGCATCACCAATGCGCAGGAAGTGTTCATCAACGATCTGGAGCAAGAGTATGCGCGCTACATCGAGAGCCTGGACCTGGTGTCCGGCGCCGACGACATGGGCACGCTGGAGGACGGCTCGCTGCCGACCGAGCCGCGCTCGCTGATCTATGTGCCGATCTCGGTCACCGGCCAGGTGCGCGGCGTGATCACCGTGCACAGCTATCGCGCACACGCCTATCAGCGCATCGACCTGGACATGCTGACCACGCTGGCCTCGTACGTGGCGGTGGCGTTTGCCAACGCCGATTCGTACCGGCAGCTGCGGGACGCCCAGCAGCAACTGGTGGAGCGCGAGAAGCTGGCCGCGCTCGGTTCGCTGGTGGCCGGCGTGGCGCACGAGTTGAACACGCCGATCGGCAACAGCCTGGTGATCGCCAGCACGCTGGAGGACAAGACGATAGAGATCGACAGCCGCAACAGCAGCAACCAGCTGCGGCGCTCGGATCTGCAGGCTTTCATCGACGCGGCGCGCGAGGCGTCGACGCTGCTGATGCGCAGCCTGCGCAACGCGGCCGAGCTGGTCAACAGTTTCAAGCAGGTGGCGGTGGACCAGGCCAGCGCCAAGCGGCGCCATTTCGACCTGCACCAGGCCAGCCAGGAAATCGTCACGACGATGAAGAACCAGATCCGCAAGGCCGGGCATCAGGTCGAGCTGGAGATGCCGGACGATATACAGATGGACAGTTTCCCGGGACCGTACGGCCAGGTCATCATCAACCTGATCAACAATGCACTGCTGCATGCGTTTGACGGCCGCAGCGGCGGCACGATCAAGATGTGGGCGGTGCGGCTGGGCACGGATCAGGTGCGGATTGTGTTCCAGGACGACGGCAAGGGCATCGAGATCGAACACCAGGCGCGCATTTTCGATCCCTTCTTCACGACCAAGCTGGGACAGGGGGGCAACGGACTGGGGCTGAGCATCACGTACAACATCGTGACCTCGCTGCTCGATGGCAGCATTCGCGTGGACAGCGCGGTGGGCGTGGGCACGCGCTTTACGATAGATCTCCCGCTCAAGGCGTCGCTGGCGGGAGATTGACGGGAAGGCGGGGTCAAACGCCCCAGATGATGCTTTCGTTTTCCTGTTTCGCGGCGCGCAACATCTCCAGCAGCGGATAGGCACGGGCGGCAAAGCCGACGCGTTGCAATACGGCGTGCTCCACCGTTTCGCCTTCTTCCTTTTCGTGGGCATGCGCGTCGTGTTCGACGTCATTTTCCGGATGCAGCTTGCTCTCGGCAACCTCGTGTTCGAGCACCGACAAAGCCTGGGCCGCTTCCGCCGCCGTGATCACACCGCGCGTCGGATTTTTGTGGAGCAGGTCCAGGATGCGTTGCGCATGTTCCTGGTACATCAGGACTTCCGGACTGGATGGGGATTTGAACGCAATTAACATAGAGTGCTTTCTTAGTCTTGTAGTTGAACGATACCACGGTGCACCGCTTCTTGCCTGAGCGGCAGGCCGTTAGCTTAGACATTAGGCCATGGGTACAACTTTACAATAGAGCCGCTCATCTGTATGAGCGCTAGCGCACGTCAGATTAAGCATCTTTTAAGCCAGCGCCACCGTTTCAGTTCAATTTGAATGAACTCAGGTAAGTTTCCACCTCGTCCTGCACGATGTTTTTATCGCGGCCCATGACGATGACCTGGTAAATCCTTTTGTCCTTTGCAATAAAACGTCCAATCAGGCGCATCGCTTCACCATTCTGGCTGCCCTTTGCCTCAACTTCGAGCGTGGATTGCTTGCCGTTAACAGAGGACTTGTTGTTGGTGACGGTGGCGCCGATATTGTTGACCAGCGCGGTTTTCATGGCCTCGATGGCGGCCGGTCCCTTGGCCGCATCCGCCAGCTGCGCGCTGCCGACCGCGAACACGACGCCGTTCACTTCGGCGGCCGTCATCGTCATGCTGACGTCCATGCCGTCCAGCTGGATGGCGCGGGTCTGGCTGGCCGGCTTGCCGGGGAACAGCACCGCGTAGGGCGCGTCGTCGCTGCGGTAGTCGCGCCAGTCGTATTGCGGGCTGCAGGCGCACAGCGCGGCCGCCAGCATCAGCGATAGGGATATTTTCTTCATTTCCCGGCCTTTTCTTTTTTCTTGCGGGCTTCTTCCTGCAGTTTCCATTCGTCGATATGGGCCAGCTGGCGCAGCACGCGCGAATTCGGGTCGATGGTGACCAGTGCCTGCGGCGGCAGCGTCAGTTCGCCTTTGCCGTCGGTCATCGCCAGCTTCTCGATGCGGTTGTTGACGCGCACTTCGAGCGGCATCGGGAAGGCGCCGCCATCCTTCAGTTTCCAGCTCAGCTTGAGCTGGTTGCCGCTGCGTTCCTCCACCAGTTCCGGCAAGGCCGCGTGGTACAGGTAGGCGTCGAAAAACCAGCCCAGGTCGCGGCCGCTGACCTCGTTGGCGATGGCGATGAATTCCCTGGTGCTGCTGTAGCGCGGCTGGAAGTTGCCCGGCGCCGGCGTGTCGGTGCCGTACACCATGCGGCGCGTGGCGCGGAAGAAGGCGTCGTCGCCGATCAGGTTGCGCAGCGTGTGCAGGATCAGCGAACCTTTAGTATAGATGTCGTTGCCCGGACCGCCGCGCTCGTCCTCGTAGACGTCCTCGATGCGCATCGATTTGCCGCTGACCACGGGCACCTTGTTGCGCAGGGACTTGCGCTGGTTGAACAGCTCTGCCTGGAAGTCCATCTCGCCGCGCAGGTATTCCAGGTACAGCGGCTGCATGTAGCTGCCGAAGCCTTCGTGCAGCCACATGTCGTCCCAGTCGGCGTTGGTCATCTGGTTGCCGAACCACTCGTGCGACAGCTCGTGATGCAGCAGCCAGTCGTAGCCGTAGGGCGATTTGACGTAGCCGTTGCCGTAGGCGTTGATGGTCTGGTGTTCCATGCCCAGGTGCGGGGTCTCGACCACGCCCATCTTTTCGTCGCCGAACGGGTAGGGACCGATGCGGCTTTCAAAGAAGGTCAGCATCGGCGCGAACTCGGCGAACAGGCCCTGGGCTTTTTTATCGTGGCCTTTCAGGTACCACATGCGCAGCGGAATCTTGTTGCCGTAGCGGCTGTCGTACTCGCCGGACAGCATTTCGTACGGACCGATGTTCAGCGCGACGCCGTAGGTGCTGGGATTTTTCGCGCGCCAGTTGTAGGTGCGCCAGCCGTCTTTTTCATCCATGCCGAGCGCGACGCCGTTGCCGGCCACCACCAGCGGCGTCGGCACGCTGATGTGCAGGTCGATCAGCTTGGGCTTGCCTTGCGGATGGTCGATGCAGGGCCAGAACAGGTCGCAGCCCTCGCCTTCGACGGTGGTGGTGATCCATGGCTGGCCGTCTTCGGTCTTGCTCCACATGAAGGCGCCGTCCCACGGCGCGTGGCTGGCCACATGCGGGATGCCGTGATAGCGGATGCGCACTGTGGTGACGGCGCCGGCCGCCAGCGGCGTGGGCAGGGTCAGGTACAGGCGGCCGTCCGGATTGCTGATCGCCGACGGTGCCAGCGCGACGCCATCCACGCTGGCGAAATCGACCGGCAGGTTGCGGTCCAGTTCGACGGCGATGCGGGTCAGCGGCGCGGTGGCGGTGAAGGTCAGCGCGGCGTCGCCGCTGATGCTTTGGGTGGCGGGATCGACGCGCAGCGCCAGGTCGGCCTTGTCGAAGGTGACCGCCAGTTGCTCGGGCGCGCGCGGGCTGCCGGAGTTGGCGGTGAAATCGGTCAGCGGCACCTGGCTGGTGGCGCAGCCGGCCAGCAGGGCGCTGGCGGCGAGGTAGAGGGGCAGGCGTGTCATTGAATTCCCGGCTGATTAAATGAGCAGCGAGCAATATATCAGCAAGGCTAACGAAGAGGTGACGATAAGCGGCCTCATCGGCAGAATTAAGCACGGGCAGCCAGCACGGGGATACTTCAGCGGTCGCGCAGCGCCCGGCGGTACTGGATCGCTTCGGCGACATGCGGTTGGGAGATGCGTTCGGCCTGCTTGAGGTCGGCGATCGTGCGCGCCACGCGCAGGATGCGGTGGTAGGCGCGGCCCGACCATTGGAAGTGTTCCATCGCCTGTTTCAGGTGTGCCTTGCCGGCCTTGTCGGGCTTGCAGAAATGATCGATCTCGCGCGTGGTCAGGTACTGGTTGCGCTTGCCTTGGCGTTCGAGTTGGATATCGGCGGCTGCCTGCACGCGCGCGGCGATGACGGTGGTCGGTTCGCCATCGGCGTCGGCGCTGAGCACCTCCGGATTGACGGCGGCCACTTCCATCTGCATGTCGATGCGGTCCAGCAGCGGGCCGGACACGCGGCTTTGATAGCGCCGGATCAGGTCCGGCGAGCAGTTGCAGACGCCGCTGATGTGGCCCGAATAGCCGCAAGGGCAGGGATTCATGGCGGCGATCAGCTGGAAGTGCGCGGGGAACTCGGCCTGCCGGGCGGCGCGCGAAATCGTGATGCGGCCGGATTCCATCGGCTGGCGCAGCACGTCCAGCACCCGACGATCAAATTCCGGCAGTTCGTCGAGGAACAGCACGCCGCGGTGCGCCAGCGAAATCTCGCCGGGGCGCGGCACGCTGCCGCCGCCAACCAGGGCGACGCCGGAACTGGTGTGATGAGGCGACCTGAACGGCCGGCGCTTCCAGTGCTCGATGCGGAAGCTGCCCGTCAGCGATTGCACGGCGGCCGCCTCCAGCGCTTCCTCGTCGGTCATGGCCGGCAGCAGGCCGACGAAGCGGGCGGCCAGCATGGTCTTGCCGGCGCCCGGCGGCCCGACCAGCAAGATGCTGTGATTGCCGGCCGCCGCCACCTCCAGCGCCCGCTTGACCATCAGCTGGCCCTTGACGTCGGCAAAGTCCGGATAGTCCGGCTGCGTCACCAGTTGCACCGGTTCATGCCGCGACAGCATGGCGTCGGCGGACTTGGCGCCGAAGTGGCCGCACACTTGCAGCAGCGATTGCGCCGGGTAGATGGCGGCATCTGCCACCAGCGCGGCTTCGTCGGCGTTGGCCATCGGCAGGATGAAGGCCAGCCGGCCGCCGTTGCGCCGGGTTGCCAGCGACATCGCCAGCGCGCCGCGTATCGGCCGCAGCTCGCCCGACAGCGACAGCTCTCCGGCGAATTCATATTGGTGCAGGCGGGCGGACGGAATCTGCCTGGACGCGGCCAGGATGCCCAGCGCGATCGGCAAATCGAAGCGCCCCGATTCCTTCGGCAAATCGGCCGGGGCCAGGTTGACGGTGATGCGTTGTGCGGGAAATTCAAAGCCGCCGTTCTGGATGGCGGCGCGGACGCGGTCCTTGGCTTCCTTGACCTCGGTGTCGGCGAGCCCGACGATGGTGAAGGCTGGCAGCCCGTTGGCCAGGTGCACTTCGACGCTGACTTCCTGCGCCTCCATGCCCGCCAGGGCGCGGCTCTTGAGTACGGCTAGGCTCATGGGATGGCAGACCGACCAGTGATAACCAGCCGCCAGCGTAGCCCAAGCCCGCCGTCCCGCCTTGCGCTAGCCCAAACGGGCGGGCGCCGGCCGCATTTCGCTTACTTATTCCGCTATTTTATTGACCTGCCGCCTTGGCTTCCAGCTCGGCCAAACGGGTTTCCAGCGCTTCCAGCTTGGCGCGGGTCTTGGCCAGCACTTGCGTCTGGACGTCGAATTCCTCGCGCGTGACCAGGTCCAGCTTGGAAAAACCCTGCGTCATCATGGACTTCACGTTTTTCTCGATGTCCTTTGCTGGTGAGTTTTCGATGGCTTGACTGATCTTGGTCTGCAAGTCGTTAAAAAAAGTGTTCATATCCATAATATTCCTTGATCTAGTCGCCCATGCGTCGCACCATTGCGGTGCATGTCGGCGTTAAAGTGGTGCGAAATTCGTGATTTTTGCCGCCGCAGGCCGCCCAACTCCCACTTTTGTCGGAAACGCCCCGTTGTAGTTGCTGATGCAGCCGCTATCACCTCGGCAACATTAGCTGGCACGCATTCTGCTAAAGAAGCTAATGATGCTGTTCACCGCTTCGCTTTACAAGGATTTTAAACCGCAACTGCTAACTAAGTTCACACTACACAAGGAAAAATACAATGAAAAGCTTGACTAAGAACTTTACCCTGAACGTAACCCTTGCAGCGTTGACGTTAGCATTCGCATCCCTGAGCGCCGGCATGGCGCACGCCGAAGACGCGACACCCGCGCCGGAAGCGAAACCCGACAATGAAGTCAGCTTTAACGCGGCCATTGTCAGCGACTACCGCTATCGCGGCGTATCGCAAACCCGTCTGAAACCTGCTCTGCAGGGCGGCGCGGACTATACCAATAATCCGACCGGCCTGTATGCCGGTACCTGGTTGTCCACCATCAAGTGGACCAAGGACGCAGGCGGTGATGGCGATGTCGAATGGGATCTGTACGCCGGCAAGCGCGGCGAGATCGTCAAGGACGTCTCGTACGACGTCGGTGGCCTGTACTACTACTACCCATCGAACGGCCTGCACCCTAGCGCCAATACCTTCGAATTGTACGGCCAGATCTCCTATGGTCCGGTCTCGCTCAAATACTCGCAATCGACGACCAACCTGTTCGGCTTTGCCGACAGCAAGAACAGCGGCTACGTCGACGCTTCCGGCAACTTCGAGTTGACCGACGGCTACATCCTGAACGTGCACGCGGGTCACCAGAACGTAAAACACAACGGCGCCTCCAGCTATACCGACTACAAGCTGGGCGTGACCAAAGATTTCGGCGTAGTGACGGTGGCATTGGCGGCGGTCTATGCCGACACGAAAGCCTACGTCGGACCGGATGGGAAGAACCTGGCAAAAACGGGTGCTGTCCTGTCCATTTCCAAAACCTTCTAAGCGAGGCCAGCATGAAAATGATTACCGCCATTATCAAGCCGTTCAAGCTCGACGAGGTCCGCGAGGCCCTGTCGGCGATCAACGTGCAAGGCATTACGGTCACCGAGGTAAAAGGCTTCGGTCGCCAAAAAGGCCACACCGAGCTGTATCGCGGTGCGGAGTATGTGGTGGACTTCCTGCCGAAGACCAAGATCGAAGCGGCGGTGGACGATTCCATCGTCGAACAGGCTATCGAAGCGATCGAAGGCGCTGCCCGCACCGGCAAAATCGGTGACGGCAAGATCTTCGTGTACAACCTGGAACAAGTGATCCGCATTCGTACCGGTGAAACCGGCAACGAAGCTCTTTAAGGGGAAGATTGATGAAGAAAACTATAACAACGTTGCTAGCTGGGGTTTCCATCCTGTTTGCGCTGGCTGCTCCGGTCCATGCCGAGGATGCCAAGCCGGCAGCGTCGGCACCGGCCGCGTCCGCACCAGCCGCCGCTGCCGCGTCGGCGCCTGAGGCTTCGGCACCTGCCGCCGCGCCAGCTGCCGCCGCTCCGGCGCCGGCCGCCGCCGCGCCGGCCGCTCCGGCCGAAGCCGCCGCCGCACCCGCACCTGTCCCGAACAAGGGCGACACCTCGTGGATGATGGTGTCGACCATCCTCGTCATCATGATGTCGATTCCCGGCCTGGCGCTGTTCTACGGCGGCCTGGTCCGTTCCAAGAACATGCTGTCGATCCTGCTGCAAGTGTTCACCATCTTCGCGCTGATCATCGTGCTGTGGTGCGTCTACGGCTACTCGCTGGCGTTCACCGAAGGCAATGCCTTCATCGGTAAATTCGACCGTGCCTTCCTGAACGGCATCTGGGATCCGGCCAAGGCCACGTTCTCGACCGCCGCCACCTTCAGCAAAGGCGTCGTGATTCCTGAATTCGTCTACGTCGTGTTCCAGGCCACGTTCGCCGCCATCACCTGCGGCCTGATCGTCGGTTCCTTCGCCGAACGCGCCAAGTTCACCGCCGTACTGGCCTTCGTCGTACTGTGGTTCACCTTCGCTTACCTGCCAGTCGCCCACATGGTCTGGTTCTGGACTGGTCCTGACGCGATCAAGGATGCCGCCACCGCCGCCACCGAAGGCGCGAAAGCCGGCTTCCTGTTCCAAAAAGGTGCGCTGGACTTCGCCGGCGGTACCGTGGTTCACATCAACGCCGCAGTCGCCGGCCTGGTTGGCGCCTACATGATGGGCAAACGCGTCGGCTACGGCCGTGAATCGATGGCTCCGCACTCGCTGACCATGACCATGATCGGCGCTTCGCTGCTGTGGGTCGGCTGGTTCGGTTTCAACGCCGGTTCGGCGCTGGAAGCTGGCGACATCGCTGCCCTGGCCTTCGTCAACACGCTGCTGGCCACCGCCGCCGCCACCATGTCCTGGCTGCTGGGCGAGTGGATCTTCAAAGGCAAGCCATCGATGCTGGGTGCCGCTTCGGGCGCCGTTGCCGGCCTGGTCGCGATTACCCCGGCTTGCGGTTTCGTCGGTCCGATGGGCGCGCTGATCATCGGCCTGCTGGCTGGCGTGATCTGCCTGTGGGGTGTGAACGGCCTGAAACGCCTGCTGGGCGCCGACGACTCGCTGGACGTGTTCGGCGTGCACGGCGTGGGCGGTATCCTGGGTGCGTTGCTGACCGGCGTGTTCGCTTCGCCATCGCTGGGCGGTCAAGGCATCTTCGACTACGTCACCAACAAAATGTCGGCCGATCCTTACTCGATCGCCAGCCAGGTGACCACGCAAGCCACCGCGATCGGCACCACGATCCTGTGGTCGGGCATCGTGTCGCTGATCGCCTACAAGCTGGTTGACATCGTCATCGGCCTGCGCGTTCCGGAAGAAGAAGAGCGCGAAGGCCTGGACATCACCAGCCATGGCGAGTCCGCGTATCACGCTTAATCCTGTGCTTAATTAATAATGTTGCATCGACCCGTTTCGGCGGGTCAACGAAAAGCGCCTCCAAAAGAGGCGCTTTTTTCATTTCCTGCCTTTAAAATACGGTTTTCGCCCCGATTTGGGCTATCTGCACGGTAATAGCTAAGGAAGTAAACATGGTTCCCCATCTCGTCACGGCCCTGACCGGACCGCTGCTCGATCTTGAAGAGAAAATCCTGGCCGCCACGCCGGCCATCGAGCGCTGGTTCAGGCTGGAGTGGCAGGAGCACACGCCGCCATTCTATTGCTCGGTCGATATGCGCAACGCCGGCTACAAGCTGGCGCCGGTCGACACCAACCTGTTCCCGGGCGGTTTCAACCACCTGGCGACGGAAATGCTGCCATTGTCGGTACAGGCGGCCATGGCTGCCATCGACAAGTATTGCCCGGACGCGCGCAACCTGCTGCTGATCCCTGAAATCCACGAGCGCCATCCGTCCTACCTGCAAAACGTCGCGCGGCTGATGCAGATCTTCCGCCAGACCGGGCTGCACGTGCGCCTCGGTTCGCTGTCGCCGGAGGTCACCCAGCCGACGCCGCTGGCTTTGCCTGATGGCAACATGCTGGTGGTCGAGCCGCTGGTGCGGTCGGCCAACGGCCGCCGCGTGGGGCTGAAGGATTTCGATCCGTGCACAATCCTGCTGAACAACGACCTGTCGGCCGGCATCCCCGACATTCTGCAGAACATCCATGAGCAGAGCCTGCTGCCGCCGCTGCATGCCGGCTGGGCGATCCGCCGCAAGAGCAACCACATGAACGCCTACGACGAGGTGGTCAAGAAGTTCGGCAAGCTGATCGGCGTCGATCCGTGGATGCTCAACCCGTTCCACGCCAAGTGCGACGCCGTCAACTTCCGCACCGGCGAGGGCTACGACTGCCTGGCCGCCAACGTCGACGCGCTGCTGTCGAAGATCAAGAAAAAGTACAAGGAATACGGCATCAAGGACCAGAAGCCGTTCGTTATCGTCAAGCCGGACGCCGGGACCTACGGCACCAGCATCCTGACCATCAAGGATTCCAGCGAAATCAAGGACTTGAGCCAGGCCCAGCGCGACAAGATGATCGTCATCAAGGATGGCAGGGAAGTGACCGACTTCATCATCCAGGAGGGCGTGCCCACGTTCGAGAGCATCAAGGACGCGGTGGCCGAGCCGGTGGTCTACATGATAGACCGCTACGTGGTCGGCGGCTTCTACCGCGTGCACGCGGAAAAGGGCATCGACCAGAACCTGAACGCGCCCGGTTCGCAGTACGTGCCGCTGGCGTTCGCCCAGCAGCACGCGGTGCCGGACCTGAAGGCCAAGCCGGGCACGGCGGCGCCCAACCGTTTCTATGTGTACGGCGTGGTGGCGCGGCTGGCGCTGCTGGCGGCGTCGCTGGAAATGGAACGCACCGATCCGAATCCGGAAGTCTACTAAGCCTCCGCGCCGGGCAGGCCGACTGGTCCGCCCGCCGGTGCCGCAGGCGAAACTCGGCTAAAATCAGGCATTACCCAGAATGGATGCGCCCATGAAAATAGCTTTCCTCGCCGACCCCTTGGCCAGTTTCAAGACCTACAAGGATTCGACCTACGCCATGATGGTGGAGGCGGCCAAGCGCGGCCACACCGTGTATGCCTTCGAGCAAAAGGACATGGCGCTGGAAAACGGCGTGGTCACCGCCAATGCCGCCCAGATCACGCTGACCGGCGATTCCCACGACTGGTACCGCGCCGCGCCGGCGCACGAAACCAACCTGGGCGAGTTCGACGCCATCATCCAGCGCAAGGATCCGCCGTTCGACATGGAGTACATCTACGGCACCTACCTGCTGGAGATGGCCGAGAAGCAGGGCGCGAAAGTGTTCAACAAACCGTCCGCGATCCGCGACCACAATGAAAAGCTGACCATCGGCCAGTTCAGCCAATTCACCTCGCCGACCTTGGTGACCTCCGACGAGGCGCGCATCCGCGCCTTCCAGCAGCATCACGGCGACGTCATCCTCAAGCCGCTCGACGGCATGGGCGGCACCGGCATCTTCCGCGTGACGATCGACGGCATGAACCTGGGCGCCATCATTGAAACGCTGACCGACAATGGCGCCCGCACCATCATGGTGCAGCGGTTTATCCCGGAGATTGCCAAGGGCGACAAGCGCATCCTGGTCATCGGCGGCAAGCCGGTGCCGTTCTCGCTGGCGCGCATCCCGCAAAACGGCGAGGTGCGCGGCAACCTGGCGGCCGGCGGCATCGGCGTGGCACAACCGCTGACCGAGCGCGACTATGAAATTGCCAATGCCCTGGGCCCGGTACTGGCGGCCCGTGGCTTGTTGCTGGTAGGATTAGATGTTATTGGTGATTTCCTAACGGAAGTGAACGTCACCAGCCCAACCTGTTTCCAGGAAATCACCCAGCAAACGGGCTTCCCGGTGGCCGCGATGTTCATCGACGCGGTCGAAGCGGCTGTGGCGCACGACTAAAAAATTAACAATAGCGCCGGACGCCGTGAAAAAACGTCCGCGCTCACTGGCGGTTTAAGAATATGGTTGGCATACTGCTTATGACGCACGCACCACTGGGACAGGCCTTCATTGCCGCCTGCGCCCATGTGTTCCGTGGTCCGACCGAGCGGCTGGAGGCGATCGACGTGGTCGCCGACCAGGACCTCGGCGAAGTCCAGGCGCTGGCGGCGGCGGCGATCAAACGTCTCGACGCCGGCGATGGCGTGTTGGTGATTACCGACGTCAAAGGCGGTACGCCCGCCAATTGCTGTGACCGTCTGGCGGATGCCGGGCGGGTGGAGGTGATCGCCGGCATCAGTTTGCCGATGCTGCTGCGTGCCATCACCTACCGCCGCGACACGCTGGACGTGGTGGTGGAGATGGCCCTGGCCGGCGCGCAAAGTGGGGCGGTGCGCGTCGATAACCGAATCCGGGTCGGGCAATCCTGACTTTGGAATTATTTCTTGCAGTGCGCATTTCTGATTGAGACAAAAGAAAAATGATTCAACAAGAACTTGAGATTATCAACAAGCTTGGTTTGCATGCGCGTGCCTCCGCAAAATTCACCCAACTGGCAGCAAAATTTCAGAGCGACGTCTGGCTGACCCGCAACGCGCGCCGCATCAACGCCAAGTCCATCATGGGCGTGATGATGCTGGCCGCCGGCAAGGGCGCCAAGGTCACGCTGGAAGCGGACGGCGCCGATGAAGGCGATTGCATCGCCGCGCTGACGGCGCTGGTCAACGACAAGTTCGGCGAAGGCGAGTAATGCCCGCGGAACGCAGCCGCCCCCGTACCCCGACAGGTCCGCCTATGGCCTCCTTCACCTTGCATGGCATTCCCGTTTCGCGGGGGATCGCCATCGGTCGCGCGCACAAGCTGGCGCCGGCGGCGCTGGACGTCAAGCACTACCTGGTGGCCGAAGAGCAGGTCGAGGGCGAAGTCGCGCGCCTGCAGCAGGCGCTGGCCCAGGTGCACAAGGAACTGCAGACGCTGTGGAACGAGTTGCCGAAGGACGCGCCGACCGAACTGGGCGCCTTCATCGACGTCCACGCGCTGATCCTGTCGGACCCGATGATCTCGGAGGCGCCGCTCGACATCATCCGCACCCGCCACTACAACGCCGAATGGGCGCTGCTGACGCAGATCGACGAGCTGTCCGCGCAATTCGACGAGATCGAGGACCCCTACCTGCGCGAGCGCAAGGCCGACATCCAGCAGGTCGCCGAGCGCGTGCTGAAGGTGTTGATGGGCACCGAGCAGATCCTGCCGGCCGCCGGCGGCGAGGACGAATTCCAGGCGCAGATGATCATCGTCGCCCACGACATCTCGCCGGCCGACATGCTGCAGTTCCGCGACCGCTCCTTCATCGGTTTCGTCACCGACGTCGGCGGGCAGAACTCGCACACGGCCATCGTCGCGCGCAGCCTGGATATCCCGGCGGCCGTCGGCATGTCCGGCGCCTCGACCCTGATCGAGCAGGACGACTGGCTGATCATCGACGGCGACGCCGGCGTGGTCATCGCCAATCCGAGCGCGCTGGTGCTGGAGCAGTACCGCGAACGCCAGGGCGCCGCCGCCCGCGCGCGCAAGAAGCTGCAGAAGCTGAAGAAGACGCCGGCCATCACCAAGGACGGCACCGAGATCACGCTGCTGGCCAACATCGAACTGCCGGACGATTGCCCGGCCGCGATGGAGGCGGGCGCCAACGGCGTCGGCCTGTTCCGCTCCGAGTTCCTGTTCATGGGCCGCAACAGCAAGATCCCGTCCGAGGACGAGCAGTTCGAGCAATACAAGCGCGCGGTGGTGGCGATGAAGGGCCGTCCGGTGACGATACGCACGCTCGACATCGGCGCCGACAAGCCGCTCGACCAGAGCGAGCACACGGCGCTCAATCCGGCGCTGGGCCTGCGGGCGATCCGCTACTGCCTGGCCGAGCCGCAGATCTTCCTGACGCAGCTGCGCGCCATCCTGCGCGCGTCGGCGTTCGGCAAGGTGCGCATCCTGATCCCGATGCTGGCGCACGCCTTCGAGATCGACCAGTCGCTGGCGATGATCGCCCAGGCCAAGACCGAGCTGCGCGAGCAGAACGTCAAGTTCGACGAGAACGTCGACGTCGGCGCCATGATCGAGATTCCGGCCGCCGCGCTGGCGCTGCCGATGTTCGTCAAGCGGATGGACTTCCTGTCCATCGGCACCAACGATCTGATCCAGTACACGCTGGCGATCGACCGGGTTGATTATGAGGTCGCACACCTTTACAATCCGCTGCATCCGGCTGTGCTGCAATTGATCTCGATGACGATTGCGGCCGGGCATAAAGCCGGCATCGACGTGGCTGTGTGCGGCGAAATGGCGGGCGATGTCAAGCTCACCCGCCTGCTGCTCGGCATGGGGTTGCGCGAATTTTCGATGCACCCGGCGCAGCTGCTGTCGGTCAAGCAGGAAATCCTGAACAGCGACCTTGCGCGCATCATGCCGCAAACCCGCAAGATCATGCGCTCGATGGAACCCAATGTGATTGCAGACGCGGTCGAACAATTGCAATTGATGTAAGCCGGCGGAGCCCATCCTCGCGGCTCCGCCTTGATAGATGGCCCGTGGGGCCGACCTAAAAAACCAATAAACCACATGTCATCCTTAGGATACGTTACCCCGCAGACCATGCATTTTGCGCAGCCGCTGCCGCTGCAGAGCGGCGCTTCGCTGCACAACTACATGTTGATGTACGAGACCTACGGCACGCTCAACGCCGACAAATCGAACGCGGTGCTGGTGTGCCACGCGCTCAACGCCTCGCACCACGTGGCCGGCGAATATGAGGGCAAGCCGAAAAGCCTGGGCTGGTGGGACAATATGGTCGGTCCCGGCAAGCCGCTGGACACCGACAAGTTCTTCGTCATCGGCGTCAACAACCTCGGCTCGTGCTTCGGCTCGACCGGCCCGATGCACGTCAATCCGGCCACCGGCAAGCCTTACGGCGCGGCCTTCCCGGTCGTCACTGTGGAAGACTGGGTGGCGGCGCAGGCGCGCTTGGCCGATCAACTGGGCATCAGCCAGTTCGCCGCCGTCATGGGCGGTTCGCTGGGCGGCATGCAGGCGCTGGCCTGGTCCATCATGTACCCCGACCGCCTGCGCCACTGCGTGGTGATCGCCTCGACGCCCAAGCTGTCGGCGCAGAACATCGCCTTCAACGACGTCGCGCGCCAGGCCATCCTGTCGGATCCGGATTACCACGGCGGCGACTTCTACGAACACGGCGTGGTGCCGAAAAACGGCTTGCGCGTGGCGCGCATGGTCGGCCACATCACCTATCTGTCCGACGACGACATGGCCGAGAAATTCGGCCGTAAATTGCGCGATGCGGCCGAGGCGGGCGACTACAAGTTCGGCTTCGGCGTGGACTTCGAGATCGAATCCTACCTGCGCTACCAGGGCGACAAGTTCAGCGAATACTTCGACGCCAACACCTACTTGCTGATCACCAAGGCGCTCGACTATTTCGACCCGGCGCGCAAGCACGGCGGCGACCTGGCCAAGACGCTGGCCGGCACCAGGGCCAAGTTCTTCCTGGCCTCCTTCACGACGGACTGGCGTTTTTCGCCGGAGCGCAGCCAGGAGATCGTGCAGGCGCTGATCAGCAACCGCCGCCAGGTGACCTATGCCGAGATCGACGCGCCGCACGGCCACGACGCTTTCCTGCTGGAGGATGAGCGCTACATGAACATGGTGCGCGCCTACTACGGCCAGGTGTGGAATGAAATAAAGGATGTCGCATGAACTTCAATGAATTAAGCACCGCCCGGCCGGACCTGGCCTTCATCGCCCACTGGGTGCCGGAGAATGCGCATGTGCTGGACGTCGGCTGCGGCGACGGCGTGATGATGGACTACCTGCAGAGCGACAAGCGGTGCAGCGGCTACGGCATCGAAATCGCCGACGACAAGGTGCTGGACTCCACCAGGCGCGGCGTGCGCGTGATCCAGCAGGACATGGAAAAAGGCCTGGCCATCTTCGGCGACGACAGCTTCGACACGGTGCTGTGCCTGTCGTCGCTGCAGATGATGAAGCACGTCGAGCCGCTGCTGCGCGACATCGTCCGCGTCGGCAAGGAAGCCATCGTCTCCTTCCCCAACTTCGCCTACTGGCCGCACCGCGTGGCCCTGCTGAAGGGCCGCATGCCGGTGTCGGAATCGCTGCCGTACGAATGGTACGACACGCCCAACGTGCGCTGCGCCACCATCACCGACTTCCGCGACCTGGCCGTCGAATGCGGGCTGGACGTGATCGAATGCGTGGCGCTGGCCGAAGGCCACCGCGTATCGTTCCTGCCCAACCTGCGCGGCGACCTGGCCGTGTTCCGCCTGCGCAAAAAGGCGGACCACTGATGGCCGGCGTGGAGGCCACGGCGCGCGGCTGGCGCACCTATGTCAACGGCCGCACGATATCGATCCTGTTCCTGGGCTTCAGCTCCGGGCTGCCGCTGTACACGCTGATCTACCTGATGCAGGCATGGCTGGCCAAGTCCGGACTGGACGTCAAGGCGCTGGGCCTGTTCGCGCTGGTGACCTTCCCCTACACCTTCAAGTTCCTGTGGGCGCCGTTCATGGACCGCTACAGCATCGGCCCGCTGGGCCGGCGGCGCGGCTGGATGGCGCTGACGCAGCTGGCGCTGTTCCTCGTCATCGGCGGCCTCGGCATGCTGGACCCGAAACTCGAACTGAGCCTGATCGCCGGCTTCGTGTTCCTGATCGCATTCCTGTCGGCCAGCCAGGACGTGGTGATCGACGCCTACCGCCGCGAGATCCTGGTCGAGAACGAGCAGGGCCTGGGCGCAGCCATCGTCGTCAACGCCTACAAGGCCGCCAGCCTGATCCCCAGCGCGCTGGGGCTGGTACTGGCGGACAGCATGCCGTGGCAGGCGGTGTTCTGGATCGTCGCCGCCTTCATGCTGCCGGGTTTCATCTGCACCTTGCTGTCGAAGGAACCCGCCGTGTATGGCGCGCCGCCCAAGAACCTGCAGGAGGCCGTGGTGCTGCCGTTCCGCGAGTTCGTGCTGCGCGATGGCTGGAACCAGGCCTTGCTGATCATCGGCTTCGTGCTGCTCTACAAAATCGGCGACAGCATGGCCACAGCGCTGTCGACCAAGTTCTTCCTCGATATCGGCTTCACCACCAAGCAGATCGGCCTGGCCGCCAACGCCACCGGCTGGTGGGCAGCGCTGGCGGGGGGCGCCGTGGGCGGCATCTGGATGATCAAGCTGGGCATCAACCGCGCGCTGTGGGTGTTCGGCGTGCTGCAGGCGATCGCCATCCTCGGTTTCGCGTGGCTGGCCAGTACCGGGCCGGATCCGCTGCTGCTGAGCGCCGTGTTCGGCTTCGAAGCCTTTGCCAGCCTGGGGCTGGGCGCGGCGGCGCTGGTGGCCTTCATGTCGCGCGCCACCGACCCGCGCTACACGGCCACGCAATATGCATTGTTTTCCAGCCTGGCGGCGGTCCCGCGCACATTCATCAACTCCTCGGTGGGTTATATTGTGGCCGAAACCGGGTGGTTCTGGTTCTTTATCGTGTGCTTCATCCTCGCTTTTCCTGCGATGATGATGCTGCCGAAAATCGCACCATGGAACAGTGGAAATGAAAAAGCTTAAATTGAAGAGCGCCTTGCTGGCGCTGGCGTGCCTGGCCGGCGCGGTGCCCGGGTTGTCTGTCCATGCGCAGAACGACGGCATCCCGGTCACCAGCATGTCGCGCCTGCGCGGCATCGGCGGCGACGCCCGCCAGTTCGACCAGCAGTCCAAGCTGCAGTACGACCAGATGCTGGCCCAGGCGCACCAGAAGGACGCCGTCGCCACCGAGCGCAATCCGCAACTGATACGCCTGCGCGCCATCGCCAAGCGGCTGATCCCGTTCACCGCGCGCTGGAATCCGGACGCGGCCAACTGGAAGTGGGAAGTCAACCTGCTCAACTCGCCGACGGTGAACGCCTTCTGCATGCCGGGCGGCCGCATCGCCTTTTTCAACGGCATCCTGACCAAGCTCAATCTGACCGACGACGAAGTGGCGATGGTCATGGGCCACGAGATCGCCCACGCCTTGCGCGAGCACGCGCGCGAGCAGGCCGGCAAGAACGCCCTCACGTCGATCGGCGCGCGCATTGTCGGCGCGCTGGGCTCGGCCTATTTCGGCGTCGATCCGCGCCTGGGCGACGCAGTGGCCGGCGGCGCCGCCAAGACCGCCGCGCTGAGCTATTCGCGCAGCGACGAAAGCGAGGCCGACCTGGTCGGCCTGGACCTGGCGGCGCGGGCCGGCTTCGATCCGCGCGCCGGCGTGGCGCTGTGGCAGAAGATGAGCGCGGTGAACAAGAGCCAGCCGCTGCCCTTCCTGTCGACCCACCCCAGCGGCAGCAAGCGCATCGACGACATGAACGCGAACATGCATCTGGTGCTGCCGGTGTTTGCCCGCGTCAAGGGACTGGATCCGAACAATCTGCCGCCGTACCACTCGCTGGCGCTGCCGCGCTCATAATGGCCAAGGCGCCGCTGCCCATGCGCGACGGTGTCGCGCCCAGCTACCTGTGGCTGCCGGAAGGGCAGTGGCCGGACCTGCTGACCTTCCTGGTCGCCTACTATCCCGACGTGACGGAAGCGTCGTGGCGCGAGCGCATGGCCCGCAGCGACGTGGTGGATGGCGACGGCAACCCGCTGGCGCCGCACAGCGCCTACAAGCGCGGCATGCGCATCTTCTACTACCGCGAGCTCGATGCGGAGACGCCGATCCCGTTCGAGGAGGAGGTGCTGTTCATGGACGAGCATCTGGTGGTGGTCGACAAGCCGCACTTCCTGCCGATGATACCTACCGGCCGCTTCCTGCACGAGACGCTGCTGGTGCGGCTGAAGAAAAAGCTGGGCGAGGAAGAGCTGACGCCCATCCACCGGCTGGACCGCGAGACGGCCGGCGTGGTGATCTTTTCACGCCGCCAGGACAGCCGCGGCGCCTATCAGTCGATGTTCCAGAAACGCGTGATCGAGAAGGAGTACGAAGCGCTGGCGCCGCGCCTGCACGGCCGCGACTTTCCGTTCACCTACCGCAGCCGCATGGTCGACGGCGACAAGTTCTTCATCATGAAGGAAGTGCCGGGCGAGCCCAATTCCGAAACCCTGATCGACGTCATCGAGCACCGCGCCGACTGCACCTTGTACCGGCTGCAGCCGCACACCGGCCGCAAGCACCAGCTGCGGCTGCACCTGGCGTCGCTGGGCATCCCCATCGTCAACGATGCATTCTATCCGGTGGCGTTGCCGTGCAAGCAGGACGACGTGTCGCAGCCGTTGAAGCTGCTGGCGCGCCGCATCGCCTTCACCGACCCCCTCAGCGGCGAGCGCCGCGAATTCAGCAGCCGCCGCAGCCTGTAAGCGGTCAGAGGGTGTGGTTCAAGTCCACCGCGATGGTGGTGGCGACCAGGATCACCATTGTATTGCCGAGGTCATGGTAGGCGTGGTATCCCGATTGAGTTCCAGCATCAGCCCACACCAGATCATTCAAATGCACGGTTGTACCGGTGGCGTTGTTGTTATTGGTGATGGTCAGCGTACTGCCAGTCACGAAGTGCTGCACGCCGGCGGTGCTGGCGATGGTCAGATCGTTGGGACCGGTGCCGACGAAGCTGATGTTTTCGACGCCGGTAATGCCGGTTAAGCTATCCAGGTTCAAGCTGGCGTTGGCCAGCAAAAACAACGTATCGTCTCCGGCACCGGCATGCACCGTGGCGTTGTCGGCTGCGGTGAGGCCTATCATGTCCGAACCGCTGCCGGTGGTGATGTTGGCTGATGCGTGGGCATACACGGTGTTGTTGCCGTTGCCGGTGGTGACGGTAAGGTTGTCCAGGCCCGAGACGAACGCATCGTCGCCCATGGTCACATTGCCATAGTTCCCGGTGTAAACCAGTGAATGATTGCCGAGCGTAATGGTGCTGTTGGAGCCATTGCCTACCACGGTGACGTGATCATCGCCGGCATGGTTGTAGGTGATGACCGCGCCATCGCTCAGATAGTAGGTCACATAGGTGCCCGCCCGGTCCGCAAATTCGGTAATGTTGCCGGCCTGGTCGGACACGCGCACACCGAAGTTGTCTGTCAACTGGGCCGAGATGCCGCTCAGTGTCCACGAGGCGTTGCCTGTCGAGCCGGCGCTGGTCGTCGCTTGCAGCCAGGTCGCGCCGTGGTCCAGGGTCACCTCCACAATTTCGTTGGGCAAGTCGGTGCTGTGGGTGAGGTTGCCGCCGATCGTGTTATCTCCGGAGGAGAAGGAGGTGGAGCCGGTCACGTCGGCGCCGGCGGCATGGGTATCCACGGTAACAGGATCGCTGTTGCTGGTGACGGCGCTGTCGACGCCATGAACCGTCTGCTTGACCTCGATCTGGTTGGCGGCATAAGTGCCTTCATCGAGCACGAAGCTGCTGCCGGAGCCCTCCGTCCATGCGTCCGTCGGGTGCAGCCGGTAATACCATGTGCCCGTTTCGTTCAGCTCCGCGACCTGCACCGTGACGGCCTTGGTGATATGGTCGGTATGGAACGTGGAGGACGAATTGGTGTCCGATGCGGGCGCGGTATCGGCGATGGAGAGCGCCGGCGTCGCCGGCGCCGGGTAGCTGCCGGCCGTGGTGAAGTGCAGCATCACCGTGTCGCCGGTGATGCCGGCGTTGCCGGCGGCGTCGGTGATCGTCGCACCCTGCACCGTGTAGTGGGTGCCGGCGGTGAGCGCATCGTTCAGCGTGAAGCTCAGCGTATTGCCGCTGATGTCGCTGTTCGACAGCGTCACCTGTTGGAAGCTGTTCGGATCGTCGTCGTCGGTAATGGTGACGACCGTGCCGTCGGCGACGTAGATGTCTTCGTTAAACGTAAAGCTCAGGGTATTGTGGGCTACTACCGTCACCGACCCGGCGCTTTCGGCTGGCGTGCTGCTGGTCAGCGTTGGCGCGGTGTTGTCGATGGTCAAGCTCAGCGTGTCGCTGAGCGCCGTGCTGACGTTGCCAGCCACATCCGTTACGCGCGCGGCCAGCACGTAAGCGCCGTCGGCCAGGCTCTCCAGCGTGATGTTCTGGAATGAGATGTCGCTGCCGGGGTGGTGCATTTTGCCGGTGGTGGTCCCCAGCACCCCATAACCATCCAGGTCGGTGCTCTGTATCGTGTAATGACCGACCACGGCCGAGCCGTGGCTGGTGTCGATCAGCTCGATCCGGTCGCCGATGTTCAGGCCGGTCATGCCGTCGACCGCCAGCGTGACATAGGAGAAGGATCTGGTGATGTGGTCGTTATGGAGGGTGCCGGTGTCGAAGTCGCTGAGCAGCGTCAGCGCGTGGCCGCTCAGCGACACGCCGGTGTCGTAGTCGTATACCTTCGAGACTGACGACGACGCGTTGCCGGCCAGGTCGACCACGCGCACCAGCACCTTGCCGATCTGGTTCAGCGTCACGGCGGCGTTCCAGTTATTGCCGCTGACGGTGGCGTTGTCCCAGGTATCGCCGTTGCTCATCGAAATCTGAACGGCCAGTCCGCTGCCCGACAGGCCGGCAATGGTGCCGGAAATGGTCTGGCTGGCGACGTTGGTAATGTAGTCGCTGCTGCTGGTGCCGCTGTCGTTCGACAGCGCAAAGCTGCTCGACGGCGCGCTCGGCACCTGGTGGTCGTAGGTATATGTCTGGCTGACGGTGCCGCTGTTGAGCGTGTAGGTATTGCCGACGCGCGCCAGGATCTTGCTGGTGAAGGTCGAATCCTGGCCGCTGCCGAGGTTGGCGGTGTCGATGCTGCCGCTGTAGCTCCAGGCGTTGCCGCTGGCGCTGGCCTTGTGCCAGCTGGCGCCGTTGTCCAGCGAAACCTGGACGAAATCGTTGGTGCCCAGCGTGCCGGTATAGGTGCCGGTGACGACCTGCGCGTCCCAGCTGGTGACGAAATCGGTGCTGCTGGCGCCGCTGTCGGTGAAATGCATCGCCGCATCCACCGTCGCGCTCGGCGCGCTGTGCGCCGTGGCGGTGGTGGTGAAGAAGAACTGGCTGGTGGAACTGATGCTGTGGAAGCCGATGTCGCTGGCTACCGTGCGCAGCACGTTATTCCCCATCGTGACGCTGTAGGTCAGGCCGGCTTCCAGTGGCGTGGTCAAGGTGATGACCACGTCGGTGCCGCTGTAGTTGACCTGGCTGTCGCTGGCCGACACCGGCCGCGTATCGTGGGCGCCGACGATGCGGGTGGCCAGCCCATCCTTGGTCATGTACGTCTGGCTGTGGCCGCCGCTGATGATGAGATTGCCTTCGCCGGCCGCCATCGCCTCGCTGAAATGCAAGGTGATCGTGTTGTTACCGGTGGCGGTGACGGAAAGCAGGGTCGGCGTAGGGGAAGAGGGCATGGCATTTCTTTGGTAAATAGGCGCAACCTGTATGATAACAAGGAAACATGCCTATTTACCTTTAGGAAATTCCTATCGCCGCAGTTTTTTTGTTTGCCTACAACAAATCAGCCGTAGATGATGGTCAGCGGCGCGTGATCGGAGAATTTTTCATCCTTGTAGATGGCCACGCTGGTGGCCTTGGCGGCGATGCCCGGGGTGGCGACGTGGTAATCGATGCGCCAGCCCACGTTCTTGGCATAGGCCTGGCCGCGGTTGCTCCACCAGGTGTACTGCTCCTCGCGCGGGTCGAGGCCGCGGTGCACGTCGACAAAGCCGACTTCGTCGAAGACGCGGGTCATCCACTCGCGTTCCTCGGGCAGGAAGCCGGAATTCTTCTTGTTGCCCTTCCAGTTCTTCAGGTCGATTTCCTTGTGGGCGATGTTCCAGTCGCCGCAGATGACCACTTCGCGGCCCTCGGCGTGCAGCTGCTGCAGGTGCGGCAGGAACAGGTCCATGAAGCGGAACTTGGCTTCCTGGCGCTCCGGGCCGGAGGAGCCGGACGGGCAGTACACCGAGATCACCGTCAGGTTGCCGAAATCGCAACGCACATAGCGGCCCTCGGCGTCGAATTCCGGCGCGCCGAAGCCGATGACCACGCGGTCCGGTTCGATCTTGCTGTAGACGCCGGTGCCGGAATAGCCTTTTTTCTCGGCATAGTGGAAGTGGCCGTGGTAGCCGCCCGGGTTGAGGAATTCCGGCGTCATGTCCGGCGCTTGCGCCTTCAATTCCTGGACGCAGACGAAATCGGCGTCCTGCGTGGCCATCCATTTGAAAAAGCCCTTGGTCGAGGCGGAGCGGATGCCGTTCAGGTTGGCGGAGATGATTTTTGGCATAAGGGAGCGGCGTAAATTTTGGAATGCGTTAGTGTAGCGTTAAAATACCGGCACTTTAAAGAAATGAGCCAACATGACTAATTCAGTGAATAACCTGCGCCAGGAATTTATCGCGTTTTCGGTCCAGACCGGTGTCTTGCGCTTCGGCGAGTTCACCACCAAGGCCGGCCGCCAGTCGCCGTACTTCTTCAACGCCGGCCTGTTCCATGACGGCGCCACGCTGGCGCAGCTGGCGCAGTTCTACGCGCAAACGCTGCTCGATTCCGGCGTCGAGTTCGACATGCTGTTCGGCCCGGCTTACAAGGGCATCACGCTGGCGTCGGCCACGGCAGTGGCGCTGGCCGGCAAGGGCCGCAACACCTCGTTCGCCTTCAACCGCAAGGAAGCCAAGGACCACGGCGAAGGCGGCACCATCGTCGGCGCCAAGCTGCAGGGCAAGGTCGTCATCATCGACGACGTGATCTCGGCCGGCACCTCGGTGCGTGAATCGGTGGACATGATACGCGCCGCGGGCGCCGAACCGTGCGCCGTGCTGATCGCGCTGGACCGCATGGAACGCTCCGGCAAGGACGGCGCGCTGTCGCCCAGTTCGGCGGTGCAGGAAGTGGCCAAGACCTACAACATTCCGGTGATTTCGATCGGCAACCTGGACGACCTGTTCAGCTACCTTAACGGCGCCGGCGCCGATCCGCAGCTGCTGCAGTACAAGGATGCGGTGGCCGCGTACCGCACCCGCTACGGCATTGCATAAAAAGCTATATTGCTAGACTTTGATATTTCTATGGTGTAACCTTCTTTGAGGTACCCGGAGACAAAAAAGGCTAATCCATGAACATCGCAACACTGAAGGTGCACGGCGACGACGAGGGACTGGACGATATACGCGACGGTCTGCCGACCGAGCCGGACAGCGATTGGAAAAAGGGCGACGTGAAGCCGGACGGGCGCGTGCGCATCGATTCCGGCTTTTACGTGGCCGTCGGCACCGACATGGATCCGGATGCGCTGCTCAAGCAGATCCGTCACTACCTGGCCGAATGCCAGGCGCGCGGCATCCATTTCGAGCGTTCCGACGTGGCCGCCGAGCTGCGCATCTCGTTCACCACCGAGCGCGGCGAGGCCACGCCCAGTCTGGACTTCACGCTGGCCGACCTGACGCTGCTGACCGGCATGGGCATCACGCTCAGCATCACCGCCTGATGCGCTTTTCCGAAGACCGTCTGGCCAGCTTCCGCGCCGGCCCACAGGCCGAGCGCCGCGTCCACATCTGGGAACCGCAGGGCGCAGCCCCGCGCGCGGTGATCCTGGCGATCCACGGCGGCATGGCGCATGCGGGCGACTACGTCACGCCGGCGCTGTATTTCCGCCGCCGCGGCATCGCCACCGTGGCCTACGACTTGTGCGGCCACCAGGACGCGCGCCGGGTCGACGTCCCCGGCTTCCACGTCTTCCTCGACGACAGCGTGGCCTTCCTGGCTTGGGTCAAGCAGCAGTATCCCGGCGTGCCGATCTATGTCATGGGCCATTCGATGGGCGCGCTGATCGCCACCCACCTGGGCCTGGGGCACTTTGCCGGCGACGCCGCCATCAAGGGCTTCATCCTGTCGTCGCCGTACTACGTCAACGCGATCAAGGTGTCGCCGGTGCTGCTGGCGCTGGCCGGCGTGCTGGGCGCTCTGGCGCCGCGCATGAAGGTGCCGCTGGCGCCGCTGACCGATATGCTGACCCACGACAGCGCCATCACCGCCCGCCATCATGACGATGAACGCGACGGCATCCGCGCCACCGAAATCACGGTCCGCTTCGGCAACGCGCTGACGGCGGCTCAGCAGGGACTGGCGGCGCGCATGCCGGCCTGGAAGCATCGGCTGTTCGCCGTGGTTGCCGGCGACGACAAGCTGGCCGACGCCGACGCGGCGCAGGCGATGTTGAAGTCGGTGCCGGCGGCGCTGCTGACGTATCAGCGGCATCCGCAAAACTATCACGAGAATTTCAACGAGCTCAATCGCGAGCAGATCTTTGCCGACATCCTGGACTGGATGGCGTTGCGCCCGGCCTGACATGCGCCGCCGGCCGGGCGCCTTTCCTGCTTACTCCAGCACCCAGACGTACTGCATCTGCATCCATGACTGGACCGGCTTGCCGGCCTGAGTGGCCGGCTTGAACTTGCATTTGAAGATGCCGCTGCGCGCCGCCTCGTCCAGATCGGCGTGGCCGCTGGATTTTTTGACCTTCGAGTCTTTCAGCGTGCCGTCGGCACCGACCAGGAAGCCCAGCGTCACGGCACCGCTTTCCTGCCTGGCGATCGCGCCTTCAGGCCACACCGGCTTGGCGCAGTGGTCGAAGTCGGCCATGGCTTGCACCCTCTTCGCCGAGGCCTTGTCGGCGGCCGTGGCCTCGGCGTAGATCGACATGCAGGCCAGCGCCAATCCCAGCATCGGAATCGCGGCCTTCCAGTTCAGGGCCTGCGGGGCAGGGCGGCACAGTCGTTGAATACGGTCCATCAAATTTCCTCCATTGGCCGCTTGGGCCAGGTGGTGAGTGGAGAACTGGAGTCGCTCCAGTTCTGAGAGTGCAAGCGCCAGACGCCGCGGTTCGCCGAGCTGCCTTGCTGCGAAATCGTCTGCAATCAGTTCGCGTTCGATGCGGATGCGGTTCGAGATCCACCAGACGGTCGGGTGGTAGAACAGCAGCGTTTCGATCACGTTCTGCAGCAGGTTGACCAGGTAATCGTGGCGCTGGATGTGCGCCATTTCGTGCGCCAGCAGCGCCTCCAGCAAATCGGGCGGCATGCCGGCCACCAGAGCCGCCGGCAGCAGCACCACCGGGCGCCACCAGCCGGCGGTGATCGGGCTGGCGATGCTGTCGACGATGCGCAGCCGTACGGCGCGTGTCACGCCGAAGCGCGAGGCCAGGCGCCGCAGGCTGGCTTCCCAGCGCAGTTGCTGGTCGCGGTGCCGGCAGTCGCATTGCTCCGCGGCGCGGTTTATCCACAGCAGGCCGAGGATCATGCGCAGCGCCAGCACGGCGGCGCACAGCGCCCACAGGCTGACGATGTCGCGCACCGAGTCGCGCAGGTCGAACGGCGTGCCGTCGCCGACGATGGTTTGCGCGGCGAGATGGATCACGTTGATGTCGATGATGCCGCCGGCGGCGTCGCCGTTCAGGCGACGATACAGTTCGATGGCCGGCCAGCACAGGCAGGCCAGCAGCGCCGAGCAGGCGGCCAGGTAGCGGTATTCGGCGCGGCTGTTACGCAGCAGCGTCAGCGCGACGGCGGTGGCGCAGCCCAGCAGCAAGCCTTGCCACAGGAAGTGCACCAGCGTCAGCCCGAGGGCGAAGATGAAGGCGCTCATTTCTTTTCTTCCTTGAGTATCTTCTCGATCTCCTCGCGCTCCTTTTTGGAGATGCCCGAGCGCAGCGCCGCCAGCACCAGCGCCTTGGCCGATCCGGCGAAGGCCTTCTGCATCAGGTCCTTCAGCAGGTTGGTCTGCAGCGCGTCCTGCGCCTGCGCCGGCGCATAGATGTGCGAGCGCTGGCTCTCGTCGCGGATCAGGATGCCCTTGGTGTGCATGATCTGCATCAGCCGCAGCACGGTGCCGTAGGCCAGGTCCGGCTTCTCTTCCAGCATGGCTTCGTGCACCTGCTTGGCGGTGGCCGAGCCGAGCGGCCACAGGGCTTGCAGCAGATCGAGTTCGGCGGCGGTCGGTTTCGGAATGGTCATGGCGTTCTCTTGTCGGCTTGCTAAAGTATTTGTAGATTAGTCTGTCTAGACAAAAATGTATACTTTAATTTGCAGGCCTGCTGTAAGGCGTTGTGCAATCTAGACATCTATGTCTAGATTGTGATGGTGAAGCGGGCGCCGCCCAGTGGCGAGTCGTCAATGGCGATGGAGCCGCCGTGCAGCGCGATGGCCCTGGCGGCGATCGCCAGGCCCAGGCCATGGCCGGCGGCGGCATGATCCTGTTCGCGGGCCAGGCGGTAGAAGGGCTCGAACACGCGCTCGCGCTCAGCGGCAGGGACGCCGGGGCCGTCGTCTTCGATGATGATGTGGATACGGTCTTCATCGCGGACGGCGGATAGGACGATACTGCAAACGGCGTACTTGGCGGCGTTGCCAAGCAGGTTGTTGATGGCGCGCGCCAGCAGCCGGGCGTCGCCATGCAGTTCGCCCAGGTCGCCGGCGATGCTGGCGCTGAATTGCGCAGCGGATTCCGGCGCCGGCATGCAGGCTTGCAGCAGCGGCGCCAGCGCGAACGGCTGGCGTGGCATCGCCTGCGCATGATCGAGCTGCGTCAGGTCGAGCAGCTCGTTGACCAGCGACTTGAGCTCGTCGATATCCGCGCCCATCGCGTCGATGCGGCGCCGCATATCCGGGTTGTCGATCGCGTGCCGGTCGCGCAGCAGCTCCATGCCGAACTCCAGTCGCGCTATCGGCGTGCGTAGCTCGTGCGATACCGAATGCAGCAGATGCTTGCGCGCCTCCAGCAGCAAGCCTATGCGCTCGGCCATTTCGTTGATGCGGCCCGCCAGCGGTGCGATGCTCGATGCCGGCCTGACCTGCGCCCGCGCCGCCAGGTTGCCTTGGCCGAAATCATCGGCCACGCGCGACAGCGCCGCCAGGCCGCGTCCATGCGCGCGCGTCCACCATCCTATCGGCACCAGCAGGAACAGCGCGATCACGCCGAAGCGTATCGCCTCCATGCCCAGCGCCTGGCCGATATCGATGGGCAGATTCTGCGCGTGGATCACATCGCCGTCGCTGCCGATGTAGCGCGCGCCGTTGGTGTCGACCCGGCGGTAGAACGCCTTGCCGCCGACGTCCATCACCACCGCGCCCTGCAGCAGCGGGGCGCGTTTGTCGGCAGGCAGCGCGGACAGCGTGGCCTGCAAGGGTTGCAGCTCCAGCGTGGCCTCGGACACTTCACGTACCTTGTTCAGGCGCGGCAGCCATTCGTCGGCGGGCGCCTTGTCGATGTACTGCTCAAGCAGGAATATCTGGCCGGCGGACTGGCGGCGTGCGATCTGCTCCAGCGGATCGCCGAACAAGCGGCTGAAGGTGAAGTAGATGACGCCGCTGGCCAGCGTGATGGCCAGCAGCACCAGTACCGCGAAATGCCGGAAAAGCCGGTTCATTCCCAGGCCGAAGGACTGAACAGGTAGCCTTCGCCCCATACGGTCTTGATGCGCTCCGGGCCACCGTCGTTGAATTTGCGGCGCAGGCGCGAGATGCAGTTGTCGATGCTGCGATCGAGGCCGTCGAATTCGATGCCGCGCATCCGCACCAGGATGTCGTTGCGCGACATGACCTTGCCCGAGGCGTCGGCCAGGATCAGGAACAGTTTGAATTCCGTGCTGTTCATCGCCACCTCCTGCCCGCGCCAGAAGACGGCGCGGTTCTCGCGCGAGATGCGCAACTGGCCGATGACGATGTCGCTGCCTGCCGCAGCCGCGCCGCGCCGTTGCAGCGCGCGCAGGCGGGCCAGCAGCACGCGTGGCTGGATCGGTTTGTTGACGTAGTCGTCCGCGCCCTGTTCGAGGCCGGAGACTTCGTCGAAGCTGTCTTCGCGCGCCGTCAGGATCAGGATGGGCACGGCGCTGAGCTGGCGCAGCTGGCGGCACACCACCAGGCCGTCGACGCCGGGCAGCGTCAGGTCGAGGATCACCATGTCCGGCCGGGTGGCGCGGGAGCGCTCCAGCGCGAGGTCGCCGCGCGTCACCACGTCGACCTCGTAGTCGAATTCGTCCAGGTATTCCTTGACCAGCGCGGCGAGCCGCGCATCGTCTTCCACCAGCATCACACGCTGCATCGGGCCTCCAATTTGAGCGGTATTGTAGTGGACTGCGGCGTGGAAGTGGTAATTTCGACAATCCGGTACAGATTCGTACACTTTTTATACAAATGACGCCTACAAATTGAGGACAATTCAGCGACAGATCGAGGCGGATTTCGAAGGCGGGGCTCTTTACATTGGAGGCTCCTACTTCAACCCGGAATCTGAACATGAACAAATTTTTGTGTACTGCTATCGCCATTCTCTTCGCAACCCCGCTGGCGCAGGCCGAAGACTTTTACATCGGCGCCAATCTGAGTCCGTCGGCGAACGGCCATATCAAGTTCACCGACAACGGCGCCACCACGGAACGCGACGCCGGCAGCAAGGCCACGCCGGCCGGGCTGTTTGCAGGTTATGTGTTGTCGCAGAATTGGGCGCTGGAGGGCGGCTATCGCGGCAGCATCGGTTCGACCAGCTTCGATCTCGCTCCCGGCTACCAGCTGAAGGCCCGCAACAGCGCCGCCTACCTGGCTGCCAGGGGAACCTGGCAGCTGAACAAGGACTGGTCGCTGTTCGCCAAGGTCGGCGTGGCGCAGGGGCGCATGGCGCTGGACATCAGCGGCAAGGATGCGCCGGCCGGCACCACGACCCGCAAGACCGGCGCGTACCTGAGCGTGGGGGCGTCCTACCTGGTGGGCAAGGACGTTGCGGTGCAGCTGGAACTGGAACATACGGACAAACTGAAACACGAAGGCTTGACCTCGACGATGGATCGATTCGCGCTGGGCCTGCGCTTCGGCTTTTAAGGAATACATGAACAAGCTATCCCCGTTATTTTTCCTGCTGGCCGCATGCGGACCGGCGCTGGCCGAGAACACCGCCGGGCTGATGATGCCCGACGGGAGCCGGGACATGTATGTGGGGATAGGCGTCGCCACGCGGACCGCGGTGGCTGCAGGCGAGGACCGGCCGGTGTCGCTGCGGCCGCTGCTGCAGGTCCAGTGGAGCAATGGCGTCTTCGTGTCGGCCACCGGCGTGGCGGGCTTGCATCTGTCGGAAACCGCCGGCGTCGAATATGGTCCTCTGCTGGTCGACAGTAATTCGCGCGATCCGGGCGAAAGCCGCCGCCTGCGCGGCACGCATCCGGTCAAGGGATCGCCGGACGTGGGCGGCTTTTATAACTACTACCTGGGCGATAACGCGCGCATCCTTTCCAGTGCGGTCTACGACACCAGTGCGCACGGCTTCAAGGGGCAGCTTGGCATGCAGAAGAGCTGGTCGTCGCTGGCGCCACATCATACGGTGTCGCTGTCGGCCGGAGTGTCGTTGGCCAGCGACCCGGTGGCGCGCGAACTGTATGAAGTGAGCACCGCCAGCGGCGGCGTGCGCGATTATCGGCCCTCCGGAGGAGTGATGGCGATGAGCGCGGGCGTCAACTGGAACTGGGAGTTGAGCAGCAAGTGGCTGATCAACAGCTCCGTGACGGGCACGCGCCTGGGCACGACGCCTGCCGGAAGTCCCATCGTCGAGCGCCGCAACTTCATCACCTGGTCCAGCGGACTGGCGTACCGGTTTTAAGCGCCATATGCTCAGGCTCCTCCTGCTCAGCCTTGCCTTGCTGCCATCGCTCGCCTGCGCGCAGGAGGAGTCGGACTGGATCGACTACCGCACGGCGTACCGGCAGATGATCTGGTTTGAGAAGTACGGCAAGCCCAAGCAGTTCCTGCAGAACCACTTCCGCATTCGTCCGCGCGACAAGAGCGTGCCCATGGAGGGATTGCGGCTGACGCTCAAGGGCAGGAGCACGCAAACGGCCTTGACGCTGGATGCCTTGGGCCGTGCCGTGTTCCCGTTCTCCAAGGCCGCCTATGACGACAACGCGGAGCTGACGCTGAACCGCAAGGCGGGCCAATTAAAGTCCGGCGCTTGGGTGTCGATCGTGACGCGGCCGGACGGCGTCTATGCCGTGGCGGATTTACACGCTGCCTGCGACCAGCTGCTGGCGTATCTGCGCTACTCGGGCGAGGCGGCAGGCAAGAGCTGCGCCGGGGTGCAGTTTTCGTATCCGAGGAACGATGCGGCGACGGTTCGATACCAGGGCGCAGATGGGGCGGTGGTGGCGCTGGCGGCCAAAGAGGGGCCGGCGTTCAGCGGCGACGTCGTGATCGGCTTCCGTATCTTCGCCTACCGATTCAGCATGCAGCCGGATGGCGGGCAGGTCGTCACCAGCAGCACACCGCTGGCCATCGCGGCGCTGCTGGAGTAGAGAGTACTACTACGGCGATTGGACTGCGTCGTTGAGGTCCGCCACGATGCCTTCCAGCGAGCTGATGGCAAGGCGCCTGCAAGTACTCAGCCAGCCGGGACGCGCAGTTTTTCCCGACGCAGCAGGAAGCAAATGGCGCCGACGGGAATCGAGGCAGACACTATCCAGGGACCGTAGATTTGCGCCGCCGCCGACGCGCTGAAAAGCTGAACGGTGAGCGGCGCCATCTCCCAGGCGCCGGTGGTCCAATTGACCGCGATTTTTCCAAATCCCGCCAGGATGAACAGGATCCATGGCCATTTCCGGCCCGAGAGTCTGGTGCGGATACAGGCCACCAGCGCGTACAACGTTACGAGCACCGCGATGAGCGATGCCGCGAGAACCGTGTATTGAATCGCGCTCTTGCCTGACAGCGTAAATCGGTTCAACGATTCCAGCGATTGCCGCAGCGGATACACACTCATTCCCGCGATCGTGCTGACCCCGTTCTTCTCGCGAACTGCGACGCTGGCGATCATCCATGTGCCATCGAAGTTGTATTCAAAGGTTGAGTTGACCGTCGTTGCGCCATCTGCGCGCATTGTCTGCGACCCCACCAGTTTGACAGATGTCGGCATCTTGGCCGGCAGCAGCGCCGCCATCTTTTCCAGTTCGCCATGGAGTTCCGCGTTGCTGATGGACGGGTCTGCGGCTTTTTCGATGGAGGTGAAGTCATGCGCGCGCAACTGGTCGAGGTAGGCGATTGCTGTTGCCTGTATCTCCGGCGATGAGAATTTTTGCAGCAGTGCCTCCTCACCGCAGGCGCCAAGCATGAAGAGGGGCAGAATGCAGGCAAGAATCCGCATGATCTACTCGGTGGATGTGAACAGGCGTTTGAGTTTGCGGCCGCCAGTGATCTCGAAGCCGTGGCGTTCGTAGAAAGTCAAGCTGCGGTCGAACTCCGGCAGCGGCGGCGTGCAGACTTCCAGCCGGTTCCAGCGGCGCTTGCGCGCCAGCTCGGCGGCCGCGCTGAGCAGCAGGGTGCCGACGCCGTTGGCACGGAACGGCGGGGCGACATAGAACTCCTGCATCGTCGCCAGCGCGCCCTCGGCGTACAGGGCGCGGCCTTCGGAGATGCCGACAAAGCCGATCGCCTGGTCTTCCGCGATGGCCACCAGCGCGAGGTATTTTTCCTCGCGCAGCAGCATATGGCACAAGCTGGCGGTCTTCTGCGGTTCCAGGTTAAAGGTCTTCACGCCCAGGCGCCCGGATATTTCCTCCGTCAGCGCCACCGCCATCGCGGCGATGGCGGCTGCATCCTCGGGAACTGCCAGGCGTATTCTCGTGTCGGTCATTGCGGTGTTGTCTCATGTGGTGGCCGGACCAGCAGCATAGCAGTTTTGCCGGCGACAAAAACACGCGCTTTGTCACGGCCTCAAAACTCCCATTGATGGCGCTTAAAGTCCGGCAGACCAGGCCACGTAAATTGTTAGTATGGCTGGGATACTGAAAATTTTTTCGAATACAGGCGCTGACCAATTTCTTGGACATAGCTGGATAGAGTATTGTCCAGTTGACGGCATGCCTGTCACATATGGGACTTGGGGAAATGCTCCCACCGGCAGTGGCAACGGCCTGTTCGAGAATCTGGAGCTTGGGCGTGATGCCATTGCATGCAGAGTCGCTTATCTCTCGAGCGAACAGGAAATCCGCTTGTTTGAAAAGATCGCCCAGTACAAGAGGCTGGGGCGGCAGGCTTGGTCATTTCATCGTCCGTGTTCAGCCTTTGCTGCGGACGCATGGTATTGCGCAACGGGAGAATGGCTGACTCATCGGATAGGACCTGCCAGCACTCCGGCCGTACTTGCTGGGGCAAATTGAAAAGGACGGGAGCGCATTCTGCAGCATCAAGGGACTGCTATTTCATAGCGCCATGGTGGTCGAACGGGTGTATCTGCATAGAGCCAAAAGCGTAATGCAGGTAAAGGTGCTGATGGCGCTGACCCGGCCCGGCCTGAGCGGCGCATTCGATATCGATATCCCGCTTTCTGGCGGCATCAAGAGCGTCGTTTTCGGTGATGCCCATACCCCTATCTGGAACCGTATTCAGGGGCCAATACATCAAGAAGCTGTTGCATAGAGATATCGGTTCATTGGCGTCAGGGAGATGTTTGGTTCGTCGAAAAAAAAGGACGCCGTAGCGTCCTTTTTTTCTTAGCCGGCCAGCTTGGCCTTCAGCAGCTCGGTCAGCTGCGCCGGGTTGGCCTTGCCGCGCGAGGCCTTCATCGCCTGGCCGATCAGCGAGTTGAGCGCCGCCTCCTTGCCCGCGCGGTACTGCTCCACCGATTTCTCGTTGGCGGCGATGACGTCGTTGACGATCGCTTCCAGCGCGCCGGTGTCGGAGATCTGCTTCAGGCCCTTGGCTTCGATGATGGTGTCCACCAGGTTCTCGTCGCTCGACTTGGCTTCCCACATGCCGGCGAAGACTTCTTTCGCCGCCTTGTTGGAAATCGTGCCGTCGGCGATGCGCTTCAGCAGCGCCGCCAACTGGGCCGCCGATACCGGCGACTGATCCAGATCGACGCCTTCGCGGTTCAAGGTCGACGAGACGTCGCCCATCAGCCAGTTGGCGGCGGCCTTGGCGTTTTCCTTGCCGGCCTTTTCCACCACGGCGACGAAGTAGGTCGCCATCGCCTTCGACGCGGTCAGCACCAGCGAGTCATATTCCGGCAGCGCGTATTCGCTGACGAAGCGTGCGCGCATCGCGGCCGGCAGTTCCGGCATCGAGGCTTTGACCTTCGCGATCCACTCGTCGGAAATGACCAGCGGCGGCAGGTCCGGGTCGGGGAAGTAGCGGTAGTCCTGCGCGTCTTCCTTGCTGCGCATTTCGCGCGTTTCCTTGCGGTCCGGATCGTACAGGCGGGTCGCCTGCACCACCTTGCCGCCGTCTTCGATCAGTTCGATCTGGCGGCGCACTTCGACGTGCACGGCTTCCTCGATGAAGCGGAACGAGTTCAGGTTCTTGATCTCGCAGCGGGTGCCGAATTCCTTCTGGCCCTTCGGCCGCACGGAGACGTTGACGTCGCAGCGGAACGAGCCTTCCTGCATGTTGCCGTCGCAGACGCCCAGCCACATCACCAGCGAGTGCAGCGCCTTGGCGTAGGCCACCGCTTCGGCGGCGCTGCGGATTTCCGGCTCGGAGACGATCTCCAGCAACGGCGTGCCGGCGCGGTTCAAGTCGATGCCGCTCATGCCGGCGTAGTCTTCATGCAGCGATTTGCCGGCGTCTTCTTCCAGGTGGGCGCGCGTCAGGTTGACGGTCCTGGTGACGAATTCGCCATCCTTCTCGAAGCCGAACGTCAGCGAGCCGCCGATGACCACCGGGTCTTCGAACTGGCTGATCTGGTAGCCCTTGGGCAGGTCCGGATAGAAGTAGTTCTTGCGGGCGAAGATGGACGCCGGCGCGATCTTCGCGCCCACGGCCAGGCCGAAGCGGATCGCGCGGTCCACCGCCTGCTTGTTCATCACCGGCAGCACGCCGGGCAGCGCCAGGTCCACGGGGCTGGCCTGGGTGTTCGGTTCGGCGCCGAACTTGATCGGCGATCCGCTGAAAATTTTAGATTCGGTCGTGAGCTGCACGTGGTTCTCAAGACCGATGACGACTTCCCATTCCATATGATTCTCGCTATTTGTTCTGTGGGTTAGATGCCGGCCGGAGCGCGGGTGTGCCAGTCGGTCGCCAGCTGGTACTGGTGGGCGACGTTGAGCAGCTTGGCTTCACCAAAGTGCTTGCCGATGATCTGCAGGCCCACCGGACGATTCTTGTTGCCGAAGCCGACCGGGATCGACATGCCGGGCAGGCCGGCCAGGCTGGTCGACAGCGTGTAGATGTCGGCCAGGTAGGCGGCGACCGGGTCGTCGGACTTGTCGCCCAGGTCCCAGGCCACGGTCGGCGCGACCGGTCCCATGATGACGTCGCAGACGGCGTTCGGGCCGTTCAGCACCGCTTCGAAATCCTGCGCGATCAGGCGGCGGATCTTTTGCGCCTTCAGGTAGTAGGCGTCGTAGTAGCCGTGGCACAGCACATAGGTGCCGACCATGATGCGGCGCTTGACCTCGGCGCCGAAGCCTTCGGCGCGGGTCTTGCGATACATGTCCGACAGGTCCTTGTATTCCGCGGCGCGGTGGCCGTAGCGCACGCCGTCGAAGCGCGACAGGTTGGACGAGGCTTCGGCCGGCGCGATCATGTAGTAGGCCGGGATCGACAGCGCGGTGTTCGGCAGCGAAATATCCACCAAGGTCGCGCCCATCTCGACGTACTTGGCCAGCGCGGCGCGCACGGCTTGCTCGACATCGGCGGACAGGCCTTCGCCGAAGTATTCCTTCGGCACGCCGATGCGCAGGCCCGTCAGCGGCTGGCCCAGTTCGCGCGTGTAGTCTTCGTCGATGCCGCCCATTTCAGGCGTCAGCGAAGTCGAATCGCGCTCGTCGAAGCCGGCCATCGCGTTCAGCAGCAGCGCGCAGTCTTCGGCGGTTTGCGCCATCGGGCCGCCCTGGTCCAGCGACGAGGCGAAGGCGATCATGCCGAAGCGCGACACGCGGCCGTAGGTCGGCTTGATGCCGGTGATGCCGCAGAACGCGGCCGGCTGGCGGATCGAGCCGCCGGTGTCGGTGCCGGTGACGGCCGGCGACAGGCGCGCGGCGATGGCGGCGGCGGAACCGCCCGACGAGCCGCCGGGCACGGCGCTTTTATCCCATGGATTCCTGACCGGGCCGAAGGCCGAGTTTTCATTGGCCGAGCCCATCGCGAATTCGTCGCAATTGAGTTTGCCCAAGGTGACCATGCCGGCCGCGCGGAATTTCTCCACCACGGTGGCGTCGAACGGGCTGACGTAGTTGGCCAGCATTTTCGAGCCGGCGGTCGAGCGCCAGTCGCGGGTGACGAAGATGTCCTTGTGGGCGATCGGCACGCCGGTCAGCGGCGTGGCGGTGCCGGCGGCGATGCGGGCGTCCGCCTCGGCGGCCTGCGCCAGGGTCAGCGCGCGGTCCACGTGCAGGAAGGCGTTCAGGTCGCTCTTTTCGATACGGTCGAGGAAGTGCGTCGCCAGCTCGGTGGCGGTGATGGCTTTGCTTTGCAGTAGCGCGGACAGCTCTTTAATGGTTTTGGTGTGCATGGCGTTTCAATTCAGATTCGTTGCGTCGTCCCCGCGCAGGCGGGGACCCATAGAACGCTGGCCAGATCGGCGCAGCATGGATTCCCGCTTTCGCGGGAATGACGATTTATTCGATCACTTTCGGCACCAGGTACAAGCCGTCCTGGGTCTTGGGCGCGACGGCCTGGTAGTCTTCGCGGCGGTTCGCTTCGGTGGCCGCGTCTTCGCGCAGGCGCAGCGCGATGTTGTTCATGTGCGCCGCCAGCGGATGGCTCAGCGGGGCGACGCCGTCGGTGTCGACCGCCTGCATCTGTTCGGCCAGCGCAAAAATGCCATTCAGCTGGTCCAGCGCCGTGGCGCTTTGCTGCTCGCTCATCTCAAGTTGGGCCAGTTTGGCGATGCGGGTTACGTCGGATAGGGTCAGGGACATGGCGGATGGCGCGGACGGGCCGCGCTAGGTTTAGTTGTTGTAATGATAAAAAACTGGATATTCTGCCTATTCGCTGGCAAAAGTTGATGATTTCCGGCTAACTTGCGACCTCAACCGATACACTTTTGGCTGGATTTTCGGCAAATCGCATTCAAATTATAAGGTAGAATGGCGGGTTGATGCGTTGACGGCGCTGAATCATTGCTGCCGCCGCGTCACGACAGGATTTCTTTCTAACGGCTTACGCGCACACCAGTAGCGCCACAGGACACACATGTTTGGTTTTTTACGCAGGTATATTTCCACCGATCTGGCCATCGACTTGGGCACGGCCAACACTCTGATTTACGTACGCGGCCAGGGCATTGTTCTTGACGAACCTTCGGTTGTCGCGATCCGCCAGGAAGGCGGCCCTAACGGCAAGAAGACGATCCAGGCAGTCGGTAAAGAAGCGAAACAGATGCTGGGCAAGGTCCCAGGCAACATCGAGGCGATCCGCCCGATGAAAGACGGCGTGATCGCCGACTTCACCGTCACCGAGCAGATGCTCAAGCAGTTCATCCGCATGGTGCACGACTCCAAATTCTTCCGTCCTTCGCCGCGCATCATCATCTGCGTGCCGTGCGGCTCGACCCAGGTCGAGCGCCGCGCGATCCGCGAATCGGCGCTCGGCGCCGGCGCCTCGCAGGTCTACCTGATCGAAGAGCCGATGGCGGCGGCGATCGGCGCCGGCCTGCCGGTCTCCGATGCCACCGGCTCGATGGTGGTCGACATCGGCGGCGGCACCACCGAGGTGGGCATCATCTCGCTGGGCGGCATGGTCTACAAGGGTTCGGTGCGCGTCGGCGGCGACAAGTTCGACGAGGCGATCGTCAACTACATCCGCCGCAACTACGGCATGCTGATCGGCGAGCAGACCGCCGAGGCGATCAAGAAGGCCATCGGTTCGGCCTTCCCGGGTTCGGAAGTGAAGGAAATGGAAGTCAAGGGCCGCAACCTGTCCGAAGGCATCCCGCGCTCGTTCACGATTTCGTCCAACGAGATCCTCGAAGCGCTGACCGACCCGCTCAACAACATCGTTTCGGCCGTGAAGAACGCGCTGGAACAGACGCCGCCGGAACTGGGCGCCGACATTGCGGAAAAAGGCATGATGCTGACGGGCGGCGGCGCGCTGTTGCGCGACCTGGATCGTCTGCTGATGGAGGAAACCGGCTTGCCGGTGCTGGTGGCGGAAGATCCGCTCACATGCGTGGTGCGCGGCTCCGGCATGGCGCTGGAGCGGATGGACCAACTGGGCTCGATCTTCTCCTACGAATGATCTGACAAAGACGGGGCCGCGAATCAGCGGCCCCGATGCTTAGTGCTGAGCTGACACTCGTTGGCGCGCGAGCGCCGGATTATTGGAAGTCATGGAATACAGTCCTCCGCCACTTTTCAAGCAAGGCGCCTCCGCCCGGGTCAAGATGACGGTGTTCGCGTGCATATCGATTGCACTGCTGCTGGTCGATTCACGCATGCGCACCTTGAATACCGTGCGCCAGGTCGCGGGTACCGTGCTGTATCCGCTGCAAATGGCAGCCTTGCTGCCGCGCGACGCCATCTACGGCGTCGGCGATTATTTCTCCACGCTGTCCTCGCTGGAAAAGCAGGTGCGCGAGCTCAAACGCCAGCAGATCGCCGGCGCGCTGGTGCTGCAGCAGGCGCAGCTCCAGGCCGCGGAAAACGGCCAGCTGCGCAAGCTGATGGACGCGCGCGAGCATTTGCCCGTCAAGTCGATGCTGGCTGAAATCCTGTACGACGCGCGCGACGCCAACAGCCGCAAGATCATCCTCGACCGCGGCACCCAGCAGGGCGTCTCGCTCGGCCTGCCGGTGATCGACAACCAGGGCGTAGTCGGACAGGTCACGCGGGTATTCCCGTTCACCTCCGAAGTGACGCTGCTGACCGACAAGGAGCAGGCGGTGCCGGTGCAGCTGCTGCGCAACGGCTTGCGCAGCGTGGCCTTCGGCCGCGGCAAGTCCGGCGCGCTGGAGCTGCGCTTCACGGCGCCCAACGCGGACATCCAGGTCGGCGACATCGTCGTCACCTCGGGCCTGGACGGCGTCTATCCGGCCGGCCTGGCGGTGGCGCGCGTGACGCAGGTGGAGAACAGCGCGGCCGGCTCGTTCGGCGGCGTGGTCTGCCAGCCGCTGGGCGGCATCTCGAACAACACGCAGCTGCTGATACTGATGTCGGCGCCGGACATGCCTCCGCGTCCGCCCGAGGAGGAGCAGCGCGCGCTCAAGAAGCATAACAACAAGATGGCGCCGATCAAGGAGGCGCCGAAAGAGGGCGTCGATCCGGCACCGGCTCCCGCCGCCGCGCCCGCGAACAACGCGGCGCCCGGCCTGATGCCGGTGATGCCGCCGCCCGCGCCCAAGCCGGCGCCGGCCGCCGACGCGACCGCACCTGCAACGGCGCCCGCGGCAGCGCCAACAACGACACCTGCCGCCGCGCCGGCCGCGACCAACGTCCAGCCCGCGCCCGCAGCCGCCAAACCGAAGGAGCCGGCACGATGAATCGTCCGCACTATATCCTGCTGCCGGTCAGTCCGCTGTTCATCGCGTTCAGCCTGTTCTGCGCATTCTTACTGAACCTGCTCCCCTGGGGGAACTTCATCGGCGTGCCGGATTTCGTGGCGCTGGTGCTGGTGTTCTGGGGGGTGCACCAGCCGCGCAAGGTAGGCATCGGCACCGCCTTCTTCCTCGGCCTGCTGATGGACGTCCACGATTCCACGCTGCTGGGCGAGAACGCGCTGGCCTACACGCTGCTGTCCTACTTCGCGATCATGCTGCACCGTCGCGTGCTGTGGTTCCCGCTGCTGACGCAGGCGATGCACGTGTTCCCGCTGCTGGTGATGGCGCAGTCGGTGCAGCTGCTGGTGCGCTTCTTCGTCTCCGGCAAATTCCCTGGCTGGTTCTACTTCATCGAAAGCGCCATCGCCGTGGCCCTGTGGCCGCTGGCCACCTGGCTGCTGCTTGCCCCGCAGCGGCGCGCGGTCGACCGCGACCACACGCGGCCGATCTGACGCCGGGGCAGGGGTATGACTGAGCTCAAGGACAACCAGCGCGAACTGCAGCAGTTCCGCCTGCGCCTGACGGTGCTGGGCGTGGTGGTGTTCGCGTGTTTCGGCGCGCTGCTGGCGCGCTTCATCTGGCTGCAGGTCTACAAGCATAGCGATTACGTCGCCCAGGCCGAGGAAAACCGCATCGCCATCGTGCCGATCGAGCCGAACCGGGGCCTGATCCTGGACCGCAACGGCGTGGTCCTGGCGCGCAACTACTCGGCCTTCACGCTGGAGATCACGCCGTCCAAACTGAGCGCCACGCTGGACGAAACCATCGACGAGCTGTCCAAGCTGATCACCGTCGAGCTCAAGGACCGCAAGCGCTTCAAGAAGCTGCTGGAGGAATCCAAGGGCTTCGAGAGCGTGCCGCTGCGCACCCGCCTGACCGACGAGGAAGTGGCGCGCTTTTCCGCGCAACGCTTCCGCTTTCCCGGCGTGGAGGTGCAGGCGCGCCTGTTCCGCCAGTACCCACTGGGCGAGATCGCATCGCATGTGATCGGCTTCATCGGCCGCATCAACCAGAGCGAGGCCAAGGCCATCGCCGACACCGAGGACGCCGCCAACTACAACGGCACCGATCATATCGGCAAGGAAGGCCTGGAAAAGAGCTACGAGAAGCAACTGCACGGCATCACCGGCTACGAGGAAGTGGAGAAGTCGGCCGGCGGGCGCGCCATCCGCACGCTGTCGCGCACCGCCGCCACGCCGGGCAACAACCTGATACTGTCGATCGACATCGAGCTGCAGAAGGTCATCGAGGAAGCCTTCGGCGAATGGCGCGGCGCACTGGTGGCGATCGAGCCGGAGACGGGCGACATCCTGGCCTACGTCTCGCGCCCCGGCTACGACCCCAACCTGTTCGTCGACGGCATCGACGCGCAAAGCTGGAACGAGCTCAATACCTCGCTGGACAAGCCGATGGTGAACCGGCCGTTGTCCGGCACCTATCCGCCCGGCTCCACCTTCAAGCCCTTCATGGCGCTGGCAGCGCTGGAGTCGGGCAAGCGCACGCCGGGCCAGACGATTTTCGATCCGGGTTCGTTCACGCTGGGCGGCCACAAGTTCCGCGACGATAAGCCGGGCGGCCACGGCACGGTGGACATGTACAAGTCCATCGTCGAATCCTGCGACACCTACTACTACATCCTCGGCAACGAGCTGGGCATCGACGCCATCAGCGACTTCATGAAGCCGTTCGGCTTCGGCCAGATCACCGGCATCGACCTGGAACACGAGAAGCAGGGCGTGCTGCCGTCGAAGGAATGGAAGCGCAACCGCTTCAAGAAAAATCCCGCCGCGCAGAAGTGGGTCGGCGGCGACACCATCTCCATCGCCATCGGCAACGGCTACAACAACTACACGCCGCTGCAGATGGCGCACGCGGTGTCGAACCTGGCCAACAACGGCATCGTGATGAAGCCGCACCTGGTCAAGATCATCGAGGACAGCGTCTCCCGCGCGCGCAAGCTGACGGTGCCCAAGGAAAGCTATCGCATCGCGCTCAAGCAGGAAAACATCGACGTCATCAAGAACGCCATGGTCGGCGTGACCACCGGCGGCACGGCGGCGCGCGCGTTCGCCGGCGCCGGCTACACCTCGGGCGGCAAGACCGGCACCGCGCAGCTGGTGGCGATCAAGAAGAACGAGAAGTACAACGCCAACCTGATCGCCGAACGCCTGCGCGACAACGCGCTCTACACCGCCTTCGCGCCGGCCGACAAGCCGCGCATCGCGATCGCGGTGGTGGTGGAAAACGGCGGCTTCGGCGCCGGCGTGGCCGCGCCCATCGTGCGCAAGGCGCTCGACTACTACCTGCTGGGCAAGCGCCCGAACGAAAAAGAAACCACGCGCGTGCCGAAAGAGGACGCGGAACTGCGTTCGGTGCAGGACATCCAGGCCGAGCAGGGCGTCCCCGACGACAAGAAGCCGGGCGCCGAAACGCCGGGCAACAAGGAATAAAGGATCAGCATGCGCATCAACGAAAGGCGTTCCCTGTGGCGCCGCCTTCGACCGTACTTTGCCGTCTTCGACATACCGCTCGCGCTGATCATCATGGCGCTGTTGTCGGTCGGCCTGGTCACCTTGTACTCGGCCGGTATCGGCATACCCGGCAAGGTGGAGGACCAGCTGCGCAATATCGTGCTGGCCTTCGTCGTGATGTGGGTCGTGGCCAACGTCACGCCGCAGATGATGATGCGGATCGCGGTGCCGGCCTATGTGGTGGCGGTGGCGCTGCTGGTGGGCGTGGCGCTGTTCGGCACCATCAAACTCGGTGCGCGGCGCTGGCTGCACGTCGGCGTCGATATCCAGCCGTCCGAATTCATGAAGATCGCCATGCCGCTGATGCTGGCGTGGTTCTTCCAGCAGCGCGCCGGCCAGCTGCGCTGGCAGCACTATGTGATCGCCGCCGTGCTGCTGGCGATTCCCGTCGGCCTGATCGTCAAGCAGCCCGACCTCGGCACCGCGCTGCTGGTGGTGGCCGCCGGCTTCTGCGTGATCTTCCTGGCCGGCCTGGCCTGGAAGGCGCTGATGGTGCTGTTCGTCGCCGGCGCCGCCAGCCTGCCGGTGATCTGGTCGGTGATGCACGATTACCAGCGCGAACGCGTGATGACGCTGATCGACCCCACCTCGGACCCGCTGGGCAAAGGCTTCCACATCATCCAGTCGACCATCGCGGTCGGCTCGGGCGGCATCACCGGCAAGGGCTGGACCCACGGCACGCAGGCGCACCTGGAGTTCATCCCCGAGCGCACCACCGACTTCATCTTCGCCGTGTTCTCTGAAGAATTCGGCCTGACCGGCAACCTGGTGCTGATGGTGCTGTACCTGCTGCTGATCGGCCGCGGCCTGGTCATCGCCGGCAACGCGCCGACCTTCTTCACCCGCCTGCTGGCGGGCGCCATCACGATGATTTACTTCACCTACGCCTTCGTCAACATGGGCATGGTCAGCGGCATCCTGCCGGTGGTTGGCGTGCCGTTGCCGTTCATGAGCTACGGCGGCACCGCGCTGCTGACGCTGGGCCTGGGCGCCGGCATCCTGATGAGCATTCAGCGCCACCGCAAGCTGGTGCAGACCTGATGCGCATCCAGGACGGCCGCTCGCTGTGGCAGCGCGCGCGGCCCCATGTGATGGTGTTCGACGCCCAGTTGGCCGTCATCATGCTGATGCTGCTGTCGGTCGGGCTGGTCACGCTGTACTCGGCCGGCATCGCCATTCCGGGCAAGGTGACGGACCAGCTGCGCAATATCTGCATGGCCTTCCTGGTGATGTGGGCGGTGGCGAACATGTCGCCGCAGGCGATGATGCGGCTCGCCGTGCCGGCCTACACGCTGGGCGTGATCCTGCTGCTCGGGGTGGCGCTGTTCGGCGTCGTCAAGGGCGGTTCGCGGCGCTGGCTGAACGTGGGGTTCCAGATCCAGCCTTCCGAATTCATGAAGATCGCCATGCCGCTGATGCTGGCGTGGTACTTCCAGGGCCAGCAGGGGCAACTGCGCTGGCAGTCGTATGCCGTCGCCGCGCTGCTGCTGGCGATCCCCGTCGGGCTGATCGCGCGCCAGCCGGACCTCGGCACGGCGATGCTGGTGGTGGCCGCCGGCGCCTGCGTGATCTTCCTCGGCGGCCTGTCGTGGAAGGCGATGGCGGCGCTGGGCGCCGCAGTCTGCGCCGGACTGCCGCTGCTGTGGGCCGTGATGCATGACTACCAGCGCGACCGCGTGCTGACGCTGATCGATCCCTATCACGACCCGCTGGGCAAGGGCTTCCACATCATCCAGTCGATGATCGCCATCGGCTCGGGCGGCGTCGGCGGCAAGGGCTGGACCCATGGCACGCAGGCGCATTTGGAGTTCATCCCCGAGCGCACCACCGACTTCATCTTCGCCGTCTTCTCGGAGGAATTCGGCCTGACCGGCAACCTGGTGCTGCTGGTGTTGTACCTGCTGCTGATCGCGCGCGGCCTGAAGATCGCGGTGAACGCGCCGACCTTCTTCACCCGCCTGCTGGCCGGCGCCATCACGATGATTTACTTCACCTACGCCTTCGTCAACATGGGCATGGTCAGCGGCATCGTGCCGGTGGTCGGCGTGCCGCTGCCGTTCATGAGCTACGGCGGCACCGCGCTGATGACGCTGGGCCTGGGCGGCGGCATCCTGATGAGCATACAACGCCACAGCCGCGGCATCCGCAGTGGCGCCGCCGTGCCGGCATGGGGCGCGACGGCATGATGGAGATTAAGGATACCGAACGCGAACTGAGCGAATTCCGCACCCGCGTCAACGTGCTGGGGGCGTTGGTGTTTGTCTGTTTCGGCCTGCTGCTGGCGCGCTTCATCTGGCTGCAGGTGATCAAGCACAGCGACTTCGCCGTCAAGGCGGAGGAGAACCGCATCGCCATCGTGCCTGTGGTGCCGAACCGAGGCCTGATTTTGGACCGCAACGGCGTGGTCCTGGCGCGCAATTACTCTGCCTTCACGCTTGAGATCACCCCGGCCAAGCTGACCAACACGCTGGACGAGACCATCGACGCCCTGTCCGAGCTGGTGACGGTAGAGATCAAGGACCGCAAGCGCTTCAAGAAGCTGCTGGAAGATTCCAAGGGCTTCGAGAGCGTGCCGCTGCGCACCCGCCTGACCGACGAGGAGGTGGCGCGCTTCTCTGCGCAGCGCTTCCGCTTCCCTGGTGTCGAGGTGCAGGCGCGCCTGTTCCGCCAGTATCCGCTGGGCGAAACCGCGTCGCACGTGATCGGCTTCATCGGCCGCGTCAGCCGCTCCGAGGCCAAGGCCATCGAGGATACCGACGATGCGGCCAACTACCGGGGCACCGATCATATCGGCAAGGAAGGGCTGGAGAAAAGCTACGAGAAGCAGCTGCACGGCGTAACCGGCTACGAGGAAGTGGAGAAAACGGCGGGCGGCGCGGCGATCCGCACGCTGTCGCGCACGCCGGCGGTGGCGGGCAGTAACCTGATCCTGTCGATCGACATCGAACTGCAGAAGGTGGTCGAGGAGGCGTTCGGCGAGCGGCGCGGCGCGCTGGTGGCGATCGAGCCTTCCACCGGCGATATCCTGGCCTATGTTTCGCGTCCCGGCTACGATCCCAACCTGTTCGTCGACGGCATCGACGCGCAAAGCTGGAACGAGCTCAATACCTCGCTGGACCGGCCGATGGTCAACCGTCCGCTGTCCGGCACCTATGCGCCGGGTTCCACCTTCAAGCCCTTCATGGCGCTGGCCGCGCTGGAACTGGGCAAGCGCCGGCCCGGCGACGTCACCTCCGATCCCGGCTACTACTACCTCGGCGGCCATAAGTTCAACGACGACGTGGTCGGCGGCCATGGTTCGGTCGACATGCGCAAGTCCATCATCGTGTCCTGCAATACCTATTACTACGCGCTGGGCCACGACATGGGCATCGACGCCATCCACGATTTCATGAAGCCTTTCGGTTTCGGCCAGCAGACCGGCATCGACCTGGAAAACGAGAAGACCGGCGTGCTGCCGTCGCAGGACTGGAAGCGCAAGCGTTTCAAGGGTGCGGCAGGAAAGTGGGTGGGTGGTGATACCATTTCGGTCAGCAACGGCTCGGGCTACAACGCCTACACGCCGCTGCAGATCGCCCACGCGGTGGCCAACCTGGCCAACGACGGCGTGGTGATGAAACCGCACCTGGTCAAGATCGTCGAAGACAGCGCCACGCGCGCGCGACAGCTGACCGTGCCGAGGGAAAGCTATCGCATTCCGCTGAAGCAGGAGAATATCGATTTTATCAAGAACGCAATGGTCGGCGTGACCACCGAGGCCGGCGGCACCGGATTCCGCGCCTTCAGCGGCGCGGGCTACACCGTGGGCGGCAAGACCGGCACCGCGCAAGTGATCACCATCAAATCCGGCGAGAAGTACAACGCCGCGAAGCTGGCCGAGCGCCTGCGCGACAATGCCCTGTTCACGGCGTTCGCGCCGGCCGACAAGCCGCGGATCGCGATCGCGCTGGTGGTGGAAAACGCCGGCAAGGGCGGCGCGGAAGCGGCGCCGATCGCGCGCAAGGCGCTGGACTACTACCTGCTGGGCAAGCGCCCGGCGGAGAAGGACACCACCAAGGTGCCCAAGGAAGACGCGGAGACGGTGCTGCCGGTCGAAGGGCAGACGCTGGAAGAGCAGGCGGCGGCCGCCGAGTTCGAGCGGCAGGCGCCGACGCAGCCTGCTGCGCCTACGCCTACGCCTACGCCGGCGCCCGCGACTCCCGCCGCACCGGTGCCGGCCGCTCCGGCCGCGCCAGTGCGGAAAAAACCATGAGGACGACATTATGCATAACATCGTGCGTAACATCATGCGTATAAACCGAAGCCGTATCCTGTTTTGCTTCGCCGCGCTGGCGATGCTGGCGCTGGCCGGCTGCGGCACCGCGCCGACCGTCAACGAACCGGTTTCCAAGACGCCGCGCACCGGCGGGCCGGTGATCAAGTCGCCGTCCACCACCAAGCCTTCCTCCGGCCTGCCCGAGCTGCCGCCCGCCAACTCGGGGCGCGGCGGCTATTACCAGGACGATGGTCCGGGCGACGCGCCGCCGCCTAACCTGGCCGACGTGCCGGACGCCGACGTGCGCAACGATCCGTTGCTGCCGCGCTCCAATCGTCCGTACGTCGTCTTCGGCAAGACCTACACGCCGATCACCGACAACCAGCCGTTCACGCAGATCGGCGTGGGCAGCTGGTACGGTAAGAAATTCCATGGCCAGCGCACCTCGTCCGGAGAAATCTACGACATGTACAAGATGACGGCCGCACATCCGACGCTGCCGATTCCATCCTATGCGCGCCTGACCAACCTGGTGAGCGGCGCCGTGGTCGTCGTGCGCATCAACGATCGCGGCCCGTTCCACGCCAACCGCGCGATCGACGTGTCGTACACGGCGGCGTTGAAACTGGGCTTGCTGGGCAAGGGCAGCCACGAACTGCAGATCGAACGCATCCTGCCGGATGAGGTGGACCGCATGCTTGCCACGCGCGCCGGCGTATCGGGCACGGTGTCGCCGCGCCTGCAGTCGCAATCGCCGTCGCGGCAGGCATCCGGCGGCGGCTTGGGTAACAACGGCTCGGGCTCGCCGCTGATGCTGACGCCGTCGATGTCGCTGACCCAGCCGCTGGTGTTGACGCCGAAGGCCGTGCCGGCAACCGCAACGACGAGCGGGCGGCCGGCCGCCGCGCCGGCAATCGAAGCATTGATGCTGGCCGACCGCGCGCCTGTGGACGAAAATGTGCTGGCCGCCAGCAGCGGCGGCAGCGCCAAGGGCGGCTTCTACCTGCAACTGGGCGCCTATTCGCGCGCCGAGAACGCCGATGCGATACGCAACAAGCTGGCCGGCAGCGGCTTGAATGGATTGGAGGTAGTGCAGAGCGGTCCGGTGCACCGCCTGTTCACCGGGCCGTTCAGCACGCGCCAGGAAGCGCTGCAGGCGGCGCAAGGCCTGCCGACATCACTGAGCCTGAAACCGATCGTGGTCCAGCGCTAGGGTTTATTTGCAGGCGTGTGCTTCGGCGTTCGGGAAGCCGCCGCGGATCTGTTCCAGTTTGGCCTTCAGCGCGCCGTCGACGTCGCGGAACTGGAAGGCCAGCAGCTTGCTGCCGCTCATGCGCGGCGTGATGCGCGCGGTGCGCACGCCCTGTTTCATCAACGCCGCCAGCTGGTTCTGCGCGGCGCTTTCCGACTTGAACACGCCCAGCGAGATCGCCCAGCGCAGCGGCGAATTGTCGGACATGATGAAGTAATTGGTGACGCCCAGCGCGCGCAGTTCGGCGGCCTTCTTGTCGGCGCCTTCCTTGCTGCCCTGCGGCGGCATATGCACGATATAGCTCGATACTTCCGTGCCCGGCAGGTTGTGGCGCGACTGGCGGTCGCCCAGGTTCAGCGGCGCCAGCTGGGTTTCAAAACGGCGCGCGTCGGCGATCAGGAAGCTGCCGATCTCCAGGCAGGCCTGCGCTTCCGGCGCGTCCTTGGCGGCAGCGCTGGCGGCGGCGCTGGCCGCTGCGGCGGTCGCGGCGGATGCGTTGTTGGCCTTTTCCGCCGAGACGATGGCCAGCTTGCCGGCGTTGAGCTGGTTGAGCAGGCGTTGCGGCTCGCGCTCGTTGCCGCTGAAATGGCCGAGATAGCCCCTGCCGTACGCGAACAGCGCGGCATTGATGGCAACCAGCGACCAGAAAATAAATTTCAGCACAAGCTTCCTTCGGTGTCTTACCCGGCGCTGCCGGCGGCAGCATGCAATCCGATCAACACGATATTCTCGACCACACGGTACGGCACTTTCAGCATCGGCGCAATATACGGCGCGGCGCCACCGGAGATGATGCACTCGCTGGCCCCGTGCAGCGCGAACGCGTGCTCGATGGCGCCGCTCTGCGCGGCCAGGCAGCCGCTCAGGATGGCGTCGTCGGTATTGTCGGCGAATCCGTCGGCCAGCTTACCGTCTTGCGCGATTTGCGGCAACTGCGCGGTGTTGCGCGCCAGCGAACTGGCCATCAGGCCCAGGCCCGGCAGGATCATCCCGCCGAGGAACATGCCGTCGCCGGTGACGGCATCGATGGTGGTGGCGGTGCCGCAGTTGGCGACGACGATATCGTGCCCCGGCGCCAGCGCGTGGCCGGCGATGGCGGCGGCGAAACGGTCGCAGCCCAGCTGTCCTGGATTGCGGTAGCCGTTGGTCACGCCGGCCAGCGACGGCAGCGAGGCAAACCAGTCGATCGCGTATTCGGGCAGCAGCATGGCGGGGAAGGTCCGCTGCAGCACGTATTCCAGCTGCACGCGCAGCGCGCCGCCGGCCACGTTGGCGATGATGATGCGGTCCACGCCGCGATCGCCGACCGCTTCGCTCAGGTGCAGTTCAAGGTGCAGCAGGTCGGCGTGCATGACGGCGCCGTGGGCGACCCATGCGCCCAGCTCCGTGCCCGGTTCGGCCAGCGCCCATTTGACGCGGGTATTGCCGGCGTCGATCAGTAAAATCATGATAGTCCGATAGTAGAAGATAAGCGTAGCGATACATCGCCGGACAGCACCTCGGCGCGGCCCTGTTCCGTATCGAGCATCAGGCGGCCGATGGCGTCGACGCCGGCGGCGCGGCCCTGTTGCAGCACCTTGCCGTTGTCGAGGATGACGACTTCCCGGCCTTGCCATGCGTGCAGCCGGTTCCAGCGCTCGGCAAAGGGCGCGAAGCCGGTGTCGTCGAATTCGTCCAGCACGGCGGCCAGGCGGCTGAGCAGGGCGGCCATCAGCTGGTTGCGGTCCATCTTGGCCAGCCACGGCGCGGCGGCGACCTCGCGGCCGATGGCGGCTTCCAGTTCGTCCGGCATGACCAGGTTGATGCCGACGCCGATCACCGCCCAGATGCCGCTGTCGTGGCGGGACGGCTGGGTTTCGACCAGGATCCCGGCCAGTTTTTTACCATCGCGCAGCAGGTCGTTCGGCCATTTGATCTGCACCGGCACGCCGAGCGAGGCGATGGTTTCCGCCAGCGCCACGCCGACCGCCATCGGCAGGCCGGACATCCTTTGCAGCGGGCCCTTGAAGCGCCAGGCCAGCGAGAACATCAGCGCGGCGCCCGGCGCGGACAGCCAGCTGCGGCCGGCGCGGCCGCGGCCAGCGGTCTGGTTGCCGGCGATGCGCAAGGTCGGACCGCGCAAGCCGTCGACGCGGGCCAGCAGGTCGGCGTTGGTGGAGCCGGTTTCTTCGACGAGTTCAATCGCCACGTGCGACGCGCTCGTCGCACAGGCGGCGTTGATGGCGGCGGCGGACATGGTCATGGTCATGGCGGCGTGGCCGGCCCGGGCGGGGCGGCAGTTTCAACAGCGGCGGATGTGCGCGGCTTGTGCGGCGCCTTGCCGAAGGCGAAATCGTAGACCGCATTCGGCAGCGCCCTCAACACCTTGGCGACGACCCCCATCTGCCACGGGATCACCTTGTAGCTGCTGCCTGCGGCAATGGCGCGCACGGCCCGGGCAGCGAATTTTTCCGGCGCCATCAGGAACGGCATCGGGTAGGGATTCACCCTGGTCATCGGCGTGTCGATGTAGCCGGGGCAGAGCGTCACCACCTTGATGCCGTAGGGTTTCATCTCCAGCCGCAGCGATTCGCAGTAGCTGATCACCGCCGCCTTGGAGGCGCTGTACGCTTCGGCGCCGGGCAGGCCGCGTATGCCCGCCACGCTGCCGATGCCGACCAGGCGCGCCGGCGCGCGCTGCGTCCGCATCGCGGCGATGAAGGGCGCGAAGGTGGCGGCGGTGGCGACCACGTTGGTCGCGATCACCGCTTCGAACACGGCGATGTCCTCGGCGAACTCGGTCAGCGTGCCGACCGAGATGCCGGCGTTGGCGATCACCACGTCGACGCCGCCCGCGTAGGCGAGGAAGGCTTGCGCGGCGGCCGCGATGGCGGCGTGGTCGCGCACGTCGGCCGCGTAGGCGCGGTGGCGTTCGGAATTGGGAAGGGTGGCGATCAGCTGGTCCAGCATCTCGCCGCGGCGGGCCAGCAGGCCGAGCGTGGCGCCCTGCGCCGCATATTCGGCGGCGAGGGCCGCGCCCAAGCCGCTCGAGGCGCCGGTGATGAAGACCCGCAGCGGGCCGGCGCCGTGGTCAGGCATGCTTATTTCTTTTCCGCTTTCGCTTTCGCGACCAGGATGTCCATCACCTGCAGGCCTTCGGCGTGCAGTTCCGCTTCGGTGTTGGCGGACTTGGAGCCTTCGTTGGCCATGGTCGGCGAGGTGACGTACTTGCCGTCGATGGCGATCATCGGCCACGAGTCGACGCCGTAGGCGTCCATCATCGAGATCGACTTGCGCACGCTGCCGGCCACGCCGAATCCGCGATAGGTGTCGATGAACTTCTGCTTGTCGATGCCCTGCTTGGCGATGAAATCGAATACCAGCTCGTCACGGTTCATGCGGTTGCGGTTGACGTGCATCTCGTTGAAGATCTTGCTGTGCATGGCGTCGTTCAGCAGGCCCATGGCGCTCAGCGTGAAGAACATCTTTTCCTGCGGCAGGTCGGTGCCGCTGCGCGAGATGTGCATGCGCTTGAAGACTATGGCGTCGCCCTGTTTCTTGACCCATGCGGTCAGCGACGGATCGAAGGCGAAGCAGTGCGGGCAGGCGTAGTCGAAGAACTCCAGCACTTCCACTTTCTTGCCGGTGTCGACCGGCTGCGGCGCCGCCAGCGTCTTGTACTCGACCCCGTTTTTCGGATCGGCGGGGGAGGCCGACGACAGTGCCACAGCGCTCATCATCAGCGCGCCAATTACGAATTTCATCAATCGCATCTTGAGACTCCTGGCTTATTTTTGATTGCGCACGACTGCGACGTCGACGCCGTTTTCGGACAACTTGCTGCGTACCTTGTTCATCGCCTCGACCTGGTTGAACGGGCCCAGGCGCACGCGGTGCAGTACACCGGTGTCGGTGGCGCGGTCCGAGACGTTGGCCTCGAAGCCCAGCAGGGCCAGCTTGGCGCGGGCGCTTTCGGCATCGGCGATTTCACGGAAGGCGCCGGCCTGCAGGTAGTAGATGAATTTGTCGTCGCCGCTGTCCGCAGCGGCGGCCGGAGCTGTCTTGGCCGGCACCGGCGCGACGTTGGCGGCTGCCGGCACGGCTGCCGTCGCAGGCGGTGCCGCTTTAGGCTTTTCTGCCGGCGCAGGCGCTGCGGCCGGCGTGCCCTGGATCTTGTCCACCACCGCCTGCAGCGGATCGCCCGCCGGCGCCTTCGGCGTGTCCTTGGCAAAATCCTTTGCCGCTTCGCGCGCCGCGTCCTTGTTGCCGTACATCGGCTTGTTCGGATCGGCGGCCTGTCCCGCAGTCGGTTCCGTCGCCTTGCTGCTGCGTCCCTTGTCGGTGAACGGCGTCGAGCCCTTGTTGATCACCAAAGCCACGACGACGGCGATCGTCAGGCCGATGACCAGGCCGATCACGATGCCGATGATGGTGTTGCCTTGCTGACGCGAACGCGGGTTAAAGCTGGAGCGGAAATTCATTGTGCGGGATGTCCTTCGCAATTACATTTTATTGGGCGCGGAGACGCCGATCAGCGCCAGGCCGTTGCGCAGCACCTGGCGGGTGGCGACCATCAGCGCGATACGGGCCGCCTTGAGCGCCTCGTCGTCGACCAGCACGCGTTCGGCGAAGTAGAAGCTGTGCAGGTTGGCGGCCAGGTCGCGCAGGTAGAACGCGATCTGGTGCGGGCCCAGTTCCGCCTGCGCGCGCGCCAGCGTTTCCGGGTAGGCGGCCAGCGTGGCCAGCAGCGTCGCCTCGGTCGGCGCGGTCAGCGGCGACAGGTCGACGTTGGCCAGGTCGGCCTCGGCGCCGGTCCACTGCTCCAGCATGCGACAGATGCGCGCGTGGGCGTACTGCACGTAATACACCGGATTCTCGTCCGAGGTCTTCAGCGCGACGTCGACGTCGAACACGAACTCGGTGTCGGCCTTGCGCGAGATGAGGAAGAAGCGCACCGCGTCGCGGCCTTTTTCGATGTCGCCGCCGCCCGACCATTCAATCAGGTCGCGCACGGTCACGTAGGAGCCGGCGCGCTTGGAGATCTTGACTTCCTCGCCGCCCTTCATCACGGTGACCATCTTGTGCAGCACGTAGTCCGGGTAGCCTTGCGGGATGCCGACGTTGACCGCCTGCAGGCCGGCGCGCACGCGGGCGATGGTGCCGTGGTGGTCCGAACCCTGGACGTTGATGGCCTGGGTGTAGCCGCGCTGGAACTTGACGATGTGGTAGGCGACGTCCGGCACGAAGTAGGTGTAGGTGCCGTCCTTCTTGCGCATCACGCGGTTCTTGTCGTCGCCGTAGTCTTCGGTCTTGAGCCACAGCGCGCCTTCTTCCTCGTAGGTCTTGCCGGACTTGTTGAGCATGTCCACGGCCGCATCGACCTTGCCGTCGGCGTACAGCGACGATTCGAGGTAGTAGTTGTCGAACTTGACGCCGAAGGCCTGCAGGTCGATGTCCTGCTCGTTGCGCAGGTAGGTCACGGCGAAGTGGCGGATCGATTCGATGTCCTCGACGTCGCCCGAGGCGGTGGCCGGCGAGCCGTCCGAGGCCGACACGGTTTTCTTCGCCATGAAGTCGGCGGCGATGTCGGCGATGTAGTCGCCGTTGTAGGCCGATTCGGGCCACTGGGCGTCGCCCGGCTTGTAGCCGCGCAGGCGCGCCTGCACAGAGTTGGCCAGCGTCTGGATCTGCACGCCGGCGTCGTTGTAGTAGAACTCGCGGGTCACATCGTAGCCCTGGGAGCCGAACAGCGACGACAGCGCGTCGCCCAGCGCGGCCTGGCGGCCGTGGCCCACGTGCAGCGGGCCGGTCGGGTTGGCCGAGACGAATTCGATGATGACCTTCTTGCCGGCGCCGGCCGCCGAGGCGCCGTAGGACGCGCCTTGCGCCAGCACGGCCTTGACCACGGCCTGCTTGGAGGCGGCGGTGACGCGCAGGTTGATGAAGCCCGGACCGGCGATGTCGGCCGATTCCACCAGGCCCTTGCCGGCCGGGTTGGCCAGCAGCGCGTCGACCACCTTGGTGGCCAGTTCGCGCGGGTTCATTTTCAGCTGCTTGGCCAGTTGCATGGCGATGTTGCAGGCCACGTCGCCATGCGAAGGATCGCGCGGCCGCTCCAGAACGACGTTGGCAGTGACGTCGGTACCGGCCAGGATGGGTGCGAGGGCGGCCTGGAACAGGGCGGTGATATCTTGTTTTTGTTGGGCGAGCATGAGCAGTCTGGCGGCCGGGCCGCGCTAAAAATGTATCCGAAAGCGAAAATGGCCGGCGGCGGGCGCCGGCCAAACAGCGGTAATTATACTGGTTTGCCAAGATGGTGCGTGGGCACGCCGGACGCGTGAAGCAAGAAAGCTGGCTGAAGTCAACGGCGGCTTTCTTCCGTCGCATTACAAAAGTGTAACGCCGCATTCGTTGCCATGGCGCGGATTTGAAAATATGATTTGCGCACATCCACCACCAAACGGAGCACCTCATGTCTGGATTCAAGCACGTGGTACTGGCGGCCGCCCTGCTGGCCTCGGCCCAGGCGCATGCCGGCGACGCCGTCTCCGGCCCGCTGCCCCCGGGGTGGACGCCGTTGCAGGGCGGGGCGACGCTGTCGGGGGCGTTCCGGCAGCCGGGCAGCACCGATGTCGCCGTGCTGGTGCGGCACGGCGGCGGGGATGCATACGGCCTGGCCGTGGTTTCGGCGGCGGGAGGCAAGGCGGCAGGCGTGGTCAAGACCTTCGGCGATGCCCGGGCCAATCCGCCCAGCTTGTCCCTGGTCCGGCCGGGCAGCTACCGGCCCGTGTGCCACGACGGTGGCGATTGCCCGCCGCAGGCCATCGCCAACGAGGCGATCGGCCTGTGCTTCGGCGAAGCCAGCTGCGAGATCATCTATTTCCGTGACGGCGTCCTCCATGAGCTGGTGACGACGGACTGACGCCGGGGCCGGCCCCGGCCGGCATATATGTACCGTTACACTTCGCTTCATGCCCTTGTCATATGCACTGCTGTATACTGCGCGATCACGCCCGCCGGCAATACCTGGAATTAGCATATGAACAAGCAGCGCCCGACGCTCTCCTTAAAGTCCCCCGCAAAGGCTGCAGCGCCCAAGCTGCGCGCCAGCCATGCGCGCGACCTGAAACCGTCGCTGCAAACCAGCTTCCAGACCGGCCTCAAGCCCGATTCGCTGGCCTATAGCCTGATCGGCGCCGCCCAGGCGGTGGCCCAGGTCCGTACCGGCACCAATCTGCCGCAGGCGCTGGCCCAGGTCTGGGCCAAGGGCGACGCCACGCCGCAGGCGCGCGGCGCGATGCAGGACATCGCCTACCGCTGCATGCGCCAGCTGGGCCAGAGCGAAACCCTGATCGGCCTGATGGCGCCGAAGGCCCCGGAACCGCTGGTGGCGGCGCTGCTGGCCTGCGCGCTGGCGCTGATCACCGCGCCGGACGAGGTGCCGCCGTACGAGGAATTCACCGTGGTGGACCAGACCGTGACGGCGGCCGACGCCCATCCGGACACCGCCCGCGCCAAGGGCATGGTCAACGCCGTGCTGCGCCGCCTGCTGCGCGAGCGCAAGGCGCTGCTGGAGACCGCGCTGCTGCAGCCGCTGGCCAAGTGGAACTACCCGCAATGGTGGATCGACGCGGCCAAGGCCGCCTGGCCGCAGGACTGGCAGGGCCTGCTGGCGACCGGCAACACCGCGCCGCCGCTGACCTTGCGCGTCAACGTGCGCAAGACCACGATGGAACAATACCTGGCCACCCTGGACGCGGCCGGCATGGCCGCCGAACAGATCGGCCCGTTCGCCGTGCGGCTGGCCAAGCCGGTCGGCGTGACCTTGATACCGGGCTTTGCCGACGGCGCGGTCTCGGTGCAGGACGCCGGCGCCCAGCTGGCCGCGCCGCTGCTCGATGTCCGGGACGGCATGCGCGTGCTCGACGCCTGCGCCGCGCCGGGCGGCAAGACCTGCCATATATTGGAGCTGGCCGACGCCAGCGTCACCGCGCTGGACGCCGACGCCAAGCGCCTGGCGCGCGTGGGCGAGAACCTCGAGCGGCTGCAACTGCAGGCCACGCTGCGCGCCGCCGACGCCCAGAGCGCCGGATGGTGGGACGGCAAACCGTTCGACCGCATCCTGGCCGACGTGCCGTGCACGGCCTCCGGCATCGTGCGCCGCCACCCGGATATCCGCTGGCTGCGGCGCAAGGGCGACACGCTCCAACTTGCAACACTTTCGTCCAAAATCCTCGACAATCTTTGGCAGATGCTTGCCCCGGGTGGTAAATTGCTATTCGTGACATGTTCCGTGTGGCCGCAGGAATCCGAGGCGCAGGCGGCCGCTTTTGCTGTACGTAATCAGGCTGTGCGGCTCGATGCGCCCGGTCAGTTGCTCCCCGCCGGCGGCTCCGGGCAGGATCACGATGGTTTGTTCTACGCGCTGTTCCAGAAAAATGCGTAACCGTTTTGCCTGTATATTCCCGAGTACGACGCAACCGACGCAACCATTGAGCACCGGCCCACACGTGACACGACGATTTTTTCGCCTCCTGATCGGACAACTGCTGCTGATACTGGCATGCCTGCTGCCGCAGGCGGCAAGCGCCGCCGATGGCGTCGAGATCCGCCGGGCGCTGGTCGAGGCCAGCGACGAGGGCTACCGGCTCAACGCCAAGTACGGCTTCGAGCTGACCAAGGACATGGAGGACGCGCTGGGCTACGGCGTGTCGCTGTACTTCACCACCGAGATCGAATTCACCCGTCCGCGCTGGTACTGGTTCGACGAGAAGGCCATCGTCAAGCGCCAGACCCTGATACTGGGCTACAACGTGCTGACCCGCAGGTACAGCGTCAGCGTCAGCGGCGGCGTCAAGCTCAACTACTGGTCGTCGCTGGAAGAGGCGCTGGAGACGATACGCAACCCGAACCGCTGGGTGGTGGCGCCGCGCGGCGCGCTCAAGGTCGGCGAAACCTATAACGTCAAGCTCAGCATGGGGCTGGACCCCAACTACGTGTCCAAGCCGCTCAAGGTCAACGCCCTCAACAGCAGCGAATGGCGTCTGGCGTCGGACAAGAAAAACTTCCCGTATAAGGCGGAGTAGTGAGCACGGCCCTGCGGTATTTTTCCGTCGTCGGCGGCGCCATTGTCAGTATCCTGCTGTTCCTGCTGGCGTCCGCGTCGGCCAATTCCGGCTTTTTCGACCGCTACTACGCCTGGCTGCTGGGCCTGAACGCGGCTGTGGCCGGCGCCTTGCTGCTGCTGGTGGCGGTGTCGCTGTTCCGCCTGTATGCCCGCTACAAGAGCGGCAAGTTCGGCTCCAAGCTGATGGCCCGGCTGGTGCTGCTGTTTGCCGCCATCGGCGTGCTGCCGGGCCTGGTGATCTTCCTGGTGTCGGTGATGTTTGTTTCCCGGTCGATCGAATCCTGGTTCAACGTGCCGGTCGAGCAGGCGCTGGAATCGGGCATCAACCTGAGCCGCGCCGGCCTGGACGCGGCGTTGGGCGACCTGACCGTGATCGCCCAAAAGACCGTCCAGCAACTGGCCGAGCAACCCTACGGCACCGAGCGCGCCACCCTGGCCGGCCTGGTCAAGGAACAGGCGGGCATGCAGAACGCCATCATCGTCGATGCCGAGGGCGGCCTGGTCGTCAGCGCCCGCGCCAGCCGCAGCGGCAACCTGTCGGCCGACCTGCCGACCCGCGAAATGATGGACAAGGCCAAGAGCGGCGACAGCTACGGCGCGCCCGAGGGCGGCAACGAGCTGCGCAGCAATCTGATCGATGCACCGGTCAACCAGCAGGACAACGCCAACCAGCTGCGCCTGCGGGTGGTGATGGCGATCCCGGACCGGGTGCAGGACAACGGCACCCACCTGGCGCCGCGCTACCTGCAGCTGATCCAGCTGGCGCCGGCCCAGCTGGCCGCCGACGGCGAAACCATCCGCAGCGCCTATTCCGACTACAAGGAGCGCTTCGTGGCCCGCGTCGGCCTGCGCAAGATGTACATCGTCACCCTGACCCTGACCCTGCTGCTGGCCGTGTTCGGCGCCATCGCCAGCGCCTTCCTGATCGCCAGCGACCTGGCCCAGCCGCTGCTGCTGCTGGCCGAGGGCACGCGCGCGGTGGCCGAGGGCGACCTGTCGCCGCGGCCCATCGTCGCCACCTCGGACGAGCTGGGCACGCTGACGCAGTCGTTCAACACCATGACGCGCCAGCTGTCGGACGCGCGCAGCGCCGTCGAGCGCAACCGGGCGGCGCTGCAAAACGCGAAAGCCCACCTGGAATCGGTGCTGGCCAATATGTCGGCCGGCGTGATGGTGCTGGACCACGAATTCCACCTGATCAGCTGCAACGACTCGGTCGAGCGCATCCTGCAGCAGGCCGGCGTGACGATGATAGGGCAGAAGCTCGACGAGATCGAAGGCTTGCAGGAGTTCGGCGGCGCCATCGTGGCCGCGTTTGCCGCGCAGAGCGCGCAATCGGCGGCCGGGCGCAACCTGCAGCGGCTGCACTGGCAGCGCCAGATCGAGGTGCCGCGCCGCAGCGCCAGCCTGGACGACAACGACCTGACCTTGCTGACGCGCGGTTCGCGCCTGCCGGTCGAGGGTGGCGGCAGCGGCTACCTGGTGGTGTTCGACGATATTTCCGACGTCATCTCGGCCCAGCGCTCGATCGCCTGGGGCGAAGTCGCGCGGCGGCTGGCGCACGAGATCAAGAACCCGCTGACGCCGATCCAGCTGTCGGCCGAACGCCTGCAGATGAAGCTCGAAGGCAAGCTGGCGCCGGCCGACGAGGAGCTGCTCAACCGCGGCACGGCCACCATCGTCAACCAGGTGGCGGCGATGAAGCGCATGGTCGACGACTTCCGCGACTACGCCAAGACGCCGCCGGCCGTGCTGCAACCGCTGGACCTGAACGCGCTGGTCGAGGAAATCCTGCACCTGTACCTGAGCGGCGAGGGCGACGACATCATCCACCCGCAGCTGGCGCCCGGCCTGCCGCTGGTGATGGGCGACGCCACCCAGCTGCGCCAGGTGATCCACAACCTGCTGCAGAATTCTCAGGACGCGATGGCCGAGCTGCCGGCCGGCGCGCCGCAACCGCACATTGACGTGATCAGCGAAGCCATTCATTATCAGGGCGCGGACGGCAGCACGCGCACGGCGGTGCGCCTGGCGATCTCCGACAACGGCCCCGGATTCGCGCCGAAGATCCTGGCGCGGGCGTTCGAACCGTATGTCACGTCGAAGGCGCGCGGCACCGGCCTGGGCCTGGCGATGGTGAAAAAAATTATCGATGAACATGGGGGACGGATCGATATCCAGAACCATGTCGATAGAAGTGGCGCGTCGGTATTGATTTTGCTGTTAAAGTTAGCACCGGCGACGCAAAATACCTAGTTTCAATGACTAAAAAAATCATTGCCGCACATATGACGGCGAAATGAGGAAGGCAAGGGAAGATGGCAAACATTCTGGTAGTGGACGATGAAATGGGTATCCGCGAGTTGCTCTCGGAAATCTTGAGCGACGAGGGACACGCAATACAACTGGCGGAAAACGCCCAGCAGGCGCGCGAGGCGCGTGCCGGCGGCGCGCCGGACCTGGTGCTGCTCGATATCTGGATGCCGGATACGGACGGCGTCACCTTGCTCAAGGAATGGCAGCGCGACGGTTTGCTGACCATGCCGGTGATCATGATGTCCGGCCACGCGACGATCGATACGGCGGTCGAGGCGACCCGCATCGGCGCGCTCAATTTCCTGGAAAAGCCGATCGCGCTGCAAAAACTGCTGAAGGCGGTCCAGCAAGGCTTGACGCGGGCCCAGGAAACGGTGCGCGCGCCGGCGCTGGCGCCGCGTCCGGCGGTGGCCCAGCCGGAGGAGGTGGCCAATGTCAGCTTCACGCAGGCTCCGGCCGCGTCGATCACCGTGCGCGGCGGCGCCACCGTCGCCGGCAGCGACAACCACATGTTCAACTTGTCGTTCGACCTGCCGCTGCGCGAGGCGCGCGACGCCTTCGAGCGCATGTACTTCGAGCACCACCTGGGCCGCGAAGGCGGCAGCATGACGCGCGTGGCCGAGAAGACCGGCCTGGAACGCACCCACTTGTACCGCAAGCTCAAGCAATTGGGCGTGGAGCCGGGCAAGCTGGCAAAAAAGGGCGCCTGAGTCCGTGACCGGACCCATGGTCCCCGGCGCTGCCCCCAAGCGGGCGCCGGTGCCGACCTGGCTGGTTACGGGCTCTCGCGCCGGCGAGCGCGAAAACGCCATTGCCGCCCTCCTGACGACGGGAGTGGCCAGCGTCATCATCCTGGAGGGCTTGTCGGACGGCGGTTCGGCACTGGCCTTCGACCCTGCCGACGGTCCCGTCCGGCTCGATCCTGTTCCGCAAGTGTTGCGTATTGCCCCCGGCTGTCTTCATTGCAGCGGCAATCTCGTTTTGCGAGTAACATTGAATCGCGTGCTGCGCCAACCTCCCGCGCGGCTGTATATCAGTCTGGCAACGGCCGAGCACCTGGAACTGCTGCGTTCCTGGCTGTCCGAGGCGCCCTACGGCGAGTTGCTGGATTTGCAATCCGATATCGCGGCCTAGACCCAGCCTGCCGATCGGGCCTTGTAGGACTTGAATCGTCTGCTTTCGGCCCCATTTCTGTGCTGAAGGCGGAACCGAAGAGTGTCTCGCCCCCTGGAGAAAGGAAGCAAAATGAACCTCATCTACAACAGCGAACAGTACAGCGTGGTCGAATTCGGCGCTGACCGGAATCTGGATGCCTTGCGTTTCGGCGGCTATGAAATCGTCGACAAGGGCGGCAAACGGGAGATTTTCATCAACGGCATCCTGGCGCAGAACTTCCGCCGCGACGTCAACGAGCTGATCGCCGGCGAGCCGACGATGGCGGAGATTGATGAATTTCTGGGCAGTTACGATGAGTTGATGAGCCATCCGGTGGCCCTGCACTGAGATCGCAGGCGGCACATGGCGTTATAATCACGCCATGTGCCAACTTCTAGGAATGAATTGCAATGTCCCCACCGACATTGTGTTCAGCTTTACCGGCTTCGCCATGCGCGGCGGCCAGACCGACACCCACCACGACGGCTGGGGCATCGCCTTTTTCGAGGGCGCCGGCGTACGCCATTTCGTCGACCACCAGGCCGCCATCGCCTCGCCGATCGCCGAGCTGATCAAGCGCTATCCGATCAAGTCCAAGAACGTCATCGCCCACATCCGCAAGGCCACGCAAGGCCAGGTGGCGCTGGAGAATTGCCATCCCTTCGTGCGCGAGCTGTGGGGGCGGTACTGGGTGTTCGCCCACAACGGCGACCTGAAAGCGTTCGCGCCGCTGCTGAACGGCGCCTACCGCCCGGTCGGCACCACCGACAGCGAACAGGCGTTCTGCTATATTTTGCAGCAGTTGCGCGCCCGCTTCGGCGAGCGGCGCCCGCCGCTGGCCACCTTGCGCGCCGCGCTGGCCGAGCTGGCCGGTGAAATCGCCGCCTACGGCACCTTCAACATGCTGCTGTCGTCCGGCGGCGAGCTGTTCGCCCATTGCTCGACCCACCTGTTTTACCTGGTGCGCCAGTATCCCTTCGATACCGCCAAGCTGTCCGACGAGGATGTCAGCGTCGATTTCTCGCAAGTGACGACGCCCAACGACCGGGTCGCCATCATCGTCACCCAGCCGCTGACGACCAACGAACAATGGACGGCTTTTACCGCCGGTGAACTGAAAGTGTTTATCGACGGTATTCCTCAAGCGGCAGATTGATATAAATTATCCAGACAGCCAGCCGCAATACTGTCAAAATATTAGTATGGCGAAATATCAGCCCCATGCCTTGGACTGACTAGCAATGATCGATCTCTCCCAACAAGATGCCGGTTCCCGCAGCCTGCGCGTGCGCGAATTCTATCTGGGCCGCCAACCCATCCTGGATCGCAACCAGGCGCTGTTTGGTTATGAGTTGCTTTTCCGCAACGCTCCGGTCGGCCCGGCCAACGTCACCAACGAACTGACCGCGACCGCGGCGGTGATCGCCCATGCCTCGCAGCTGGGGATGGAAAAAACCATCGGCGACGCGCTGGGTTTCGTCAATGTCGATGCCAGCGTGCTGATGACCGACATCTTTTCCTTCCTGCCGCGCGAGAAAGTGGTGCTGGAGATCGTCAATACGATGCAGGCGACGCCGCAAATCCTGACCCGCATGCAGGAGCTGGTGGGCCATGGTTTCAGCTTCGCGCTGGACGACGTGACCGGCGACACCGGCAAGGTCGCCGAGCTGCTGCCGCTGGTCGACTACGTCAAGATGGACATGCGCAACATCCCGCTGTCGACGCTGATGAAGCTGGCGCCGCGCTTCCGCCAGGACAAGAAAAAGCTGGTGGCCGAGAAGGTCGAGACGCGCGAGGAATTCAAGAATTGCCTGGACCTGGGCTTCGATTACTTCCAGGGCTATTACTTCGCCAAGCCGGTCATCATGAGCGGCAAGAAGCTGTCGCCGTCGCAGCTGGCGGTGATGGAGCTGATGACCCTGGTCACCTCGGAAGCGGACAACCAGGACATCGAGCGCGCCATCAAGCGTGACGTGTCGCTGGCGCTGAACCTGCTGCGGCTGGTGAACACGCCGGCCGTCGGCGCCCGCCAGCGCATCGATTCGCTGAGCCAGGCGGTGACGATACTGGGCCGCCGCCAGCTGCAGCGCTGGCTGCAGATCATGCTGTACGCCGAACCGAGCAAGCGCGGCCACAGCATGACGCCGCTGCTGATGCTGGCCACCACCCGCGGCCGCCTGCTGGAGCTGTTGGCCGGCAAGCTGCGGCCCAGCCATCGGGGCGTGGCCGATATCGCTTTCACGGTCGGCATCATGTCGCTGATGGATACGTTGTTCGGCATACCGATGTCGGAGATCCTGGCCCAGATACCGGTCAACGAGGAAGTGTCGGAAGCGCTGCTGTACCGCGGTGGTTTCTTTGGCGACCTGCTCAAGCTGGCCGAGTGCATCGAACGCATCGAAGAGATGGACGACCACATCATTCCAACGCTGCGCGATCTCGCCATGTCTACCGACGAACTGGTGGAGCTGGAAATGGCCGCCTTCGAATGGAGCGACAACGTGGTGCGCTACGCCTTGTAACGCACCACGAACTGCAGGTCACGCGCCGTTCAAGTCGCGTGGCCGGCGCCTGGCCAGTGCTTGACCAGTTCGGGATCGGTGCGCATTTCCCACAGCGCCAGCACCACCACCGCGATGCCGACCACCACCGAGTTCCACATCAGCTCGCGGTTGTCGGCGATTTTCAGCACCCACGGCGATACCGCCACCCAGATCCCCACCAGCAGGTTGAGCACCACGGCCCAGAAGTAGGTCTTGTACAGGTCGAATGCCGCCAGTATCGCCATCACCGCGCCGGAAATGAAGGCGGTCCAGGCTTGCGTGGACGGAATCGGATAGCCGAATACCCAGGGCGTGATGAAGAACCACAGCCCCAGCAACAGGATCAGCTGGTCTTGCCAGCGTTTGACGGATGGATTAGTTGCCATATGCGCCTCCCAAAGACAGGCCGCCGGATGGCGGCGTTCATTCTTAGGCCGCGGGTGTGGTGAAAAGTTCATCGCGGCTTGCCATTTAATTATTGCAACGTTATGCTCGTGCCCTTGTGATAACACTCGACGGGACAGCTCTATGGCCTCTGTTTTACTCAGCGTGGATCAGGTATCCAAATCGTATGGCGCGCGCAAGGCGGTCGACGGCGTCTCGTTCAAGGTGCATCAGGGCCAGACCGTCGGCCTGATCGGCCCCAACGGCGCCGGCAAGTCCACCACGGTGGGCATGATCTGCGGCCTGCTGCAGGCCGACAGCGGCGGCATCACGATGGATGGCGAGACCATTACGCTGGGCGTCAGCGGCGCCAAGCGCAAGATCGGTTTCGTGCCGCAGGACCTGGCGCTGTACGACGACCTGACGTCGCTGGAAAACCTCAAGCTGTTCGGCGCGCTGTACGGCCTGAAGGGCGCGTTGCTGAAGCAGCGCTGCGAGCAGGCGCTGGCGCTGGTCAACCTGGCCGACCGCGCCAACGACAAGCCGGCCACCTTTTCCGGCGGCATGAAGCGCCGCCTCAACATCGCCGCCGCGCTGCTGCACGATCCGCAGCTGCTGATCCTCGACGAGCCGACCGTCGGCGTCGACCCGCAAAGCCGCAACGCCATCTTCGACACGCTGGAAGCGCTGAAGGCGCAGGGCCGCTCGCTGATCTACACCAGCCACTACATGGAGGAAGTCGAGCGGCTGGCCGACCACATCGTCATCATCGACCACGGCAAGGTGCTGGCCGACGAAACCCCGGCCGCCCTGTACCAGCGCCTGCCGGCACAGGCCGCGCTGCGCGCCGAGCTGGCCGCCGAACCGTCGGCCGCGCTGCTGGACGGCGTCAGGGCGCAGCCGGGCGTGACCGGCGTGCAGTGCGAAGGCCATGCGCTGGACATCGGCCTGGCCGACGCCGCGCGCGCGCCGGCGGTGCTGGCCTGGCTCGCCGGACAGGGGCCGCTGCTGCACTTCGCCACCGCCAAGACTTCGCTGGAAAACATCTTCCTCAACCTGACCGGCCGCAGCCTGCGCGACTGATAGGAACACCATGACTGCTTTGATCGCACTGGTCCGCAAAGACCTGATCCTGTATATCAACGACAAGCGCGCGCTGATGCTGCACCTGCTGATGCCCGTGATCCTGGCGGCCTTCTTCGGCTCGCTGTTCGGCGGCGGCTCGGAGGCCAAGACCAGCAAGATCGAGGTCGGCCTGGTGCAGCTGGACCAGTCCGACAGCGGCAAGAAAATCGCCGCCGGCCTGAAAGGAGACAGCTCGCTGAAGATCGTCGAGCTGAGCGACGCCGAGGCCAGGGCCCGGGTGCGCGAGGGCAAGCTGGCGGTGGCGGTGGTGATCCCCGACGGCTTTGGCGAGCGCGCCGGCGACGCCCTGTTCAGCGGCCGCGACAAGCCGGAAATCCCGGTCTACTACGATCCTTCGCAATCGACGATGCTGGCGATGGTGAAGGGCTTGCTGACGCAGCAGGTGATGCAGGTGACCAGCGCCGCCGTCATGAGCCCGAAGGGCAACAAGACCACGGAACGGCAGCTGGCCGAACTGCAGGCCAGCGGCGCCAGCGATCCGGACAAGGCCCAGATCAGCGAGTTCCTCGTCAGCCTGAAAAAATTCCAGGACCAGCGCGCCGCCACCGAGGCCGAGAAGGAAGCCGCCGCCAAGGCCGGCGGCAAGCCGGCGCCGGAAACCGCTCCGGTCGGCATGAGCATGCCCTACACCACGCAGGACCAGCCGCTCAGCAGCGGTCCCAAGTACAACGGCTATGCGCACTCGTTCGCCGGCATGGGCGTGCAGTTCATCCTGTTCATGGGCATCGACATGGGCATCGGCATTTTGCTGGCGCGCCGCATGGGCATCTGGAACCGCCTGCTGGCGGCGCCGATCTCGATGACGACGGTGCTGGCCGGACGCGCCATCTCCGGCGCCATGATCGCGTTGGGGCTGATGTGCGCGATGTTTGCCTGCGCCGTGCTGATCTTCAAGGTCGAGATCAGCAGCATCGGCGGCTTCCTCGGCATCGCCCTGAGCTTCTCGCTGATGACGGCGGCCTTCGGCCTGCTGATCGCCGCCTTCGGCAAGACGCCGGAAGCGGCGCGCGGCATCGCCGTGTTCGCCACGCTGATCATGGTGATGCTGGGCGGGGCCTGGGTTCCGTCGTTCATCTTCCCGGAATGGGTGCAGCAGGTCACGCTGGTGGTGCCGACGCGCTGGGCCATCGACGGCTTCGACGCCGTCACCTGGCGTGGCCTGGGCCTGGAAGGCGCGCTCAAGCCGATCGCCGTGCAGCTGGGTTTTGCGGCGGTGTTCGGTTCGCTGGCGCTGTGGCGCTTCCGCCGTTAAAGTTTCCGCAAAACAATCCGTTACATAAGGATACAAACCGTTTCGTGAGCTTTTTCGATGGCGTTATCCGTCAGGTCCCTGATCGCGCAGTGCGTCAATCAGGTCATCCGCCAGCACTATCCTGAACAATATTGTTCGCTGTGCCACGTGTACGCCATCGTCGGTTCGAATCTGATCAGCATCGTGCTGGACCGGGTCTACCGGCCGGTGGCGGGCCTGGCCGCGGTCGATTGCGGCGCCGGCCGGCTGATGCGCATGATGGATAACGATGCCTTTTCCAATCCTGCCGGCGGCGCCTATCACTGCTGGATCGAATCGGCCGACGACCTGGTCGGCGAGCGGGAGGTGGTCGACCTGACCTTCCGCCACAACCACACCTACGCTGAAAAGAATGGCTACGGCTGGCACCGCGAGCCGCCGCCCGATTATTTGTGGGGACCGCAAAGCCGCATCGTGGTCAAGGCGCCGTTGGCGGCGATCCCCGACGGCTTCCCCGACGGCATGGTGTGGCTGTGCGAAACGGAAGAGGGCTGGCAGTGGATGACGCGCCAGCTGATGGAGCACCAGAACGCCTTCGTGGCGCTGACGGCGGAGGCCTTGAAGCTGTTGAAGCAAAGCCTGCCGCCCGGATCCACGCTGCTGGCGCCGGCGGCGCCGCAGGTGAACACGCCGGCCACCGTGGTGATGGCCGCGCTCTAGATAACTTAGTTAAGACAGATTCGGCGCCAGCCAGCGCTCCAGTTCAGCCTTGTCCACCTTGCGGCGTTCGGCCATGTCGGCCAGCTGGTCTTCGCCGATCTTGCCGACCACGAAGTACTTCGATTCCGGGTGCGCGAAGTAGAAGCCCGACACGGCGGCGCCCGGATACATGGCAAACGATTCCGTCAGCTCCATGCCGATCTCGCCGGCCTGCAGGGTCTTGAACATGTCGCGCTTGACGGTGTGCTCGGGGCAGGCGGGGTAGCCCGGCGCCGGACGGATGCCGACATACTTCTCCGCGATCATGTCGTCGTTGCTCAGCGTCTCGCCGGTGGCATAGCCCCACAGGTCGGTGCGCACGCGCTCGTGCATGTATTCGGCGAACGCCTCGGCCAGGCGGTCGGCCAGCGACTTGAGCATGATGGACGAGTAGTCGTCGTGCGCGTCCTCGAAGCGCTTCTCGTACTTCTCGATGCCCAGGCCGGCGGTGACGGCGAACATGCCGATGTAGTCCTTGACGCCCGAGGCCTTGGGCGCGATGAAATCGGCCAGGCACTGGTTAGGGCGCTGCACGCCGTCCACCACCGGCTTGACGCCCTGCTGGCGCAGGCCGTAGTAGGTGAAGTCCACGGTGGCGCGGGTGTCGTCGGTATAGATCTCGATGTCGTCGTCGTTGACCGTGTTGGCCGGCAGCAGGGCGATGACGCCGTTGGCGCTCAGCCAGCGGCCGTCGATCAGCTTCTTCAGCAGCGCCTGGCCTTCCTCGAACACCTTGGTGGCCGCCTCGCCGACCACTTCATCGGTCAGGATGGCGGGGAACGGGCCGGCCAGGTCCCAGGTCTGGAAGAACGGGCCCCAGTCGATGTAGCGGGCGATGGTCGCCAGGTCGACGTTCTTGAACTCGCGGCGGCCGATGAACTTCGGCTTGACCGGCGCGCCGGCGCCGTCGAACGGCACCACCATCTTGTTGGCGCGCGCGTCCTTCAGCGACAGCATCGGCAGCGCCTTCTTGTTGGCGTGCTGCTCGCGGATGCGGATGTAGTCCTGCGAAATCTCTTCGATGTACTGGTCGCGGCTCTCCGGCGTCAACAGCGACTGCGCCACCGACACCGAGCGCGACGCGTCCGGCACGTAGACCACCGGGCCTTCGTAGTTGTGGGCGATCTTGACGGCGGTGTGGGCGCGGCTGGTGGTGGCGCCGCCGATCAGCAGCGGGATCTTCAGCATGCGGAAGTGCTCGTCGCGCTGCATTTCCTTGGCCACGTGGGCCATCTCTTCCAGCGACGGCGTGATCAGGCCGGACAGGCCGATGATGTCGGCGTTTTCCAGCTTGGCGCGCGCCAGGATCTCGGAGCAGGGCACCATCACGCCCATGTTCACCACTTCGAAGTTATTACATTGCAGGACCACCGAGACGATGTTCTTGCCGATGTCGTGCACGTCGCCCTTGACGGTGGCGATGACGATCTTGCCCTTCGGCTTGGCGACGATGCCGGTGCGCTTTTCCTCGGCCAGCTTTTCTTCCTCGATGTACGGAATAAGGTGGGCCACGGCCTGCTTCATCACGCGCGCCGACTTGACCACCTGCGGCAGGAACATCTTGCCCTGGCCGAACAGGTCGCCGACGATGTTCATGCCGTCCATCAGCGGGCCTTCGATCACGTGGATGGGACGGCCGTTGGCGGCCAGCACCTGCTGGCGCATCTCTTCGGTGTCGTCGGTGATGAACTGGGTGATGCCGTGCACCAGCGCGTGCGCCAGGCGCTTCTCGACCGGGCCGCTGCGCCATTCCAGGTTCTGCGCATCCTGCTTGCCGGCGCCGGCCTTCAAGGTGCCGGCGATGTCGATCATGCGTTCGGTGGCGTCGTCGCGGCGGTTCAGCACCACGTCCTCGACGCGCTCGCGCAGCTCGGCCGGCAAGTCGTCGTAGACGCCGACCATGCCGGCGTTGACGATACCCATGGTCATGCCGGCCTTGATCGCGTGGTACAGGAACACGGTGTGGATCGCCTCGCGCGCCGGGTCGTTGCCGCGGAAGGAGAACGACACGTTGGAGACGCCGCCCGAGATTTTCGCGTGCGGCAGGTTTTCCTTGATCCAGCGGGTGGCGTTGATGAAGTCCACCGCGTAGTTGTTGTGCTCTTCGATGCCGGTGGCGATGGCGAAGATGTTCGGGTCGAAGATGATGTCCTCCGGCGGGAAGCCGACGGTGTTGACCAGCAGCTTGTAGGCGCGCTCGCAGATTTCGATCTTGCGCTCGAAGGTGTCGGCCTGGCCTTTTTCATCGAAGGCCATGACGATGACGGCGGCGCCGTAGCTGCGGCACAGCTTGGCCTGGCGGATGAATTCCTCCTCGCCTTCCTTCATCGAGATCGAATTGACGATGGACTTGCCCTGCACGCACTTCAGGCCCGCTTCGATCACCGACCATTTGGACGAGTCGATCATGATCGGCACGCGCGAGATGTCCGGTTCGGAGGCGATCAGGTTGAGGAAGCGGGTCATCGCCGCCAGCGAATCGAGCATCGCCTCGTCCATGTTGATGTCGATGACCTGGGCGCCGTTTTCCACCTGCTGGCGCGCCACGCTCAGCGCCTCGTCGTACTGCTCGTTGAGGATCATGCGCGCGAACGCTTTCGAGCCGGTGACGTTGGTGCGCTCGCCGACGTTGACGAACAGCGAGCTGTCGTCGATGGTGAACGGTTCCAGGCCCGACAGGCGCTGCGCCACCGGCACGACCGGCACGGTGCGCGGCGCGGTCTTGGCCAGCATCGAGGCTATGGCCTTGATGTGGTCCGGCGTGGTGCCGCAGCAGCCGCCGGCCACGTTGATGAAGCCGGCGTCGGCGAATTCGCGCAGCAGCGCCGAGGTGTCGGCCGGCAGTTCGTCGAAGCCTGTGTCGCTCATCGGGTTGGGCAGGCCGGCGTTCGGGTAGATGCAGACATAGGTGTCGGCGATCTGCGACAGCTCTTCGGCGTAGGGACGCATCAGCGCCGCGCCCAGCGCGCAATTGAGGCCGATGGTCAGCGGCTTGGCGTGGCGCACGGAATTCCAGAAGGCTGGAACGGTCTGGCCGGACAGGATGCGGCCCGAGGCGTCGGTGACGGTGCCGGAGATCATCAGCGGCAGGCGCGGCAGGCCCGGGTTCTCTTCGTAGAATTTGTCGATCGCGAACAGCGCGGCCTTGCAGTTGAGCGTGTCGAAGATGGTCTCGACCAGCAGCACGTCGACGCCGCCTTCGACCAGTCCCTTGGTTTGCTGGTGGTAGGCGTCGACCAGCTGGTCGAAGGTGATGTTGCGCGCGGCCGGGTCGTTGACGTCGGGCGAGATCGAGGCGGTCTTCGGCGTCGGGCCGAGGGCGCCGGCGACGAAGCGCGGCTTGTCGGCGCTGCTGTACTTGTCGCAGGCGGCGCGCGCCAGCTTGGCCGCTTGCACGTTCATCTCATAGGCCAGGTGGGCCATGTGATAGTCGTCCTGCGCGATGGTGGTGGCGCCGAAGGTGTTGGTTTCGATCAGGTCGGCGCCGGCGGCCAGGTAGCGCTCGTGGATTTCCTGGATCACTTGCGGCTGGGTCAGCGTCAGCAGCTCGTTGTTACCCTTGACGAACAGCTCGCGCGCGCCGGAACCAGCGGGGGCGGCGAAGTCGATGAACCGGCCCGTCGGGCCGCCGCGGTACGCGGTTTCATCCAGCTTGTACTGCTGGATGATGGTGCCCATCGCGCCGTCGAGAATCATGATGCGGCGGGCGAGGATCTCGCGCAGCTGGGCATCGGTCTTGGACATCACGGGGCGGGACACGTTGTTATTCATCTAATACTTTCTGTGGTCGTGGGCGAGCGGCGCCAACGATGGTCGGCGGTCTAAAATTATACGGCATCGCGGAATAAGCTTCAGCCAACCGCTGCGTCGCAGCAACAATCTGCCGTTTTGTTACTTGTTTGCTACTTGTCCTTACTTGGTTTTGCATGGATTTACCGGGGAAACAGAGCGATACCAAGTGCAACATTGCGCAATTAGCCAGCAACGTCGCGTCGACAGAATGAAGCCTCCTTCATGTCGATTGCGCTACGATGAAAATCACCGTCATTATTTCCGCGCACTGCAAGGGGCGCGAGCTGGAATGCGTGCTCACCGGCTATGCCAGGCAAACGCACAGGCCGGACCAGATCATCATCGCCCAGGACGGCGTGGACCCGGCGATCGGCGCCGCCATCGCCGCGGTACAGGCCGAGGGCTGGCAATTACCGCTGCTGCACCAGATGCAGGAGCAGCGCGGCTTTGGCAAGTACCGCGCGCTCAACCGCGCCATCCTGGCGGCCTGCGGCGACCTGTTGCTGTTCACCGACGGCGACTGCATTCCGCGCGACGACTATGTCGAGAACTACGTGCGGCTGATGCGGCGCGGGATCTTTTTATCCGGCGGCAGCCACATCAGCATTCCCGAGGCCTACCACATGCGCAACAACCTGCTGGGGGCGGTGCGCGACCAAAGCCTGTTCAGCTATGGTTATCTGAGCGCGATACCCGGTTTTCACAAGGGCGCGTCGCGGCTGACGCGCAACCGGCTGCTGGCGCGGATGCTGGACGTGCTGACCCAGCGCGACGCCTTCAGCGGCTCCAACAGCTGCGCCTGGCGCAAGGATGTGCTGGCCGTCGGCGGTTTCGACGAGCAGATGGCCTACGGCGGCGGCGACCTGAACATGGGCTTGCGGCTGAACCATATCGGCGTACGCGGCGTGCGGGCGCGGCATACGCTGGTGAGCCTGCATCTGGATCACGGCCGCAACTACTACTGCGCCGACAAGGAGCGCGCCAACCACGACTGGAACCGGCAGGTGCGCAGCAGCAAGCTGGTGCTGCCGCGCGAATCGCAGATATGTGCCGGGTTTGTCCAAATCGTCTGACATGCCGGCGCCATCGTTCGCCTGCCAGCTCCGTGATTTAACTTATACTTCCTTATTTGCAAAATTAAGGAAGTATCGATGAAGATTTCTCAATCCATCCGCCTGATCTGCGCGGCCGGCGCGCTGGGTTTGGCTTTGAATGCCAACGCCGACAGTTTCGTTTCGTCGGCCTCCAGCGCTGGATCGGCGTCCAGCGGCAGTATTTCCGATTCGCTCAACGGTTCGAGCAACAGCTCGAAAGGCGACAACCGCCGCGTCGCCGACGGCGAGTACCGCATCATCCAGATCGCCGCCACGCCCGACCGCGCCGGCCGTACCCGTGTGACCATGGAGACCGGCGATCCGCAGCAGCGCGTCGTGCTGGACCTGCCGCAGACCACCTTCGACAAGCAGCAACTTGCCGTCGGCGATGCGATGTATGCGCAGAACCGCGTCTACGGCATCGAGTTCGGCCGCGGCGACACGCATCAGCCGTTCTACCTCGTGCTGGCCGATGAGTGGTACGGCGAGCTGGCCTCGCGCCCACTCGGCATTTGAAGCTGGCCCGCGCGCTGGCGCTGGCCACGCTGGCCTGCGCCGCGCTGTGCACGGCCGGCGCCGCGCAGGCCGGCGGTTCCTCCGGTGCTTCACGTTTTTGCGACCGCAGCCAGCCGCTGACCGCGTTCGAACAAGACCGCTTGCTGCGCTTTGCCGCCGTGCTGCGCGAGGAACTGGCCGGCGTCGACGATGGGCTGGCGCTGGTCAGCCGCTCGGGACTCGACCTGTCGCGCTTCGGCATCCGCTACTCGCACGCCGCGCTGGCCTGGCGTTCGGAAGCCGGCGCCTGGTCCGCGCGCCAGCTTTACTATGCCTGCGACGAGCATCGTCCACGGATATTCGACCAGGGACTGGCCGGCTTCGCGCTCGGCACCGACGATCCCGCGCTGGGCTACATCTCCATCGTGCGGCTGCCGCCGCAGGCCATCGCGCCGCTGCGTCCGGCCTTGCTCGACACTCCGCGCGTGCTGCATCTGCTGGCCGCGCAGTACAGCGCCAGTGCCTATGCCTTCAGCACCCGCTACCAGAACTGCAACCAGTGGGTCATGGAAATGCTGGCCGCCGGCTGGGGCGACCTGGCGGATGGCGACGACCTGCGCGAACGAGCCCAGCGCTGGCTATATGGCGAGCGCTATGCGCCGGAACCGGTCGACGTCGATTCCCGCGTCCTGATGCTGGTCTCGCACTTCGTGCCGCTGCTGCATCTGGACGACCATCCCGATGATGACCGCTGGGCGATGAAACTGAAGATCAGTCTGCCCTCGACTGTCGAAGCCTTTGTGCACCTGCGCTTCCCAGGCAGCGAGCGCGTCGAACTGTGCCACGACGAGCGGCAGATCGTCATCCACCGAGGCTGGACGCCGATCGCCGCAGGCTGCAAGCCGGGCGACGGCGATCGTGTGATCTCGCTGCGCGACTAGTGGACTAGCGCATCGCCATCGCCACCGCGTCGTCCAGCCGGTCGTTCCCCCAGAACATGGCGCCGTCCACCATGAAGGTCGGCGCGCCGAAGATATGCAGCGCCTTGGCCTGCTCGGTGCGCGTGCGCAGCCGGGCCTTGTTGGCGTCGCTCTGCGCTTCCTGCAGGATGGCTGCGGCGTCCTGGCCCAGCGAGGTCAGGATGTCCGTCATGACTTCCGCGCTGCCGATGTCGCGGTCTTCGGAAAAATTGGCGAGCATTACACGCTCGCACAAATCCTGCATCCATGGCTGTTCTTCGCACAGGATGGCCACGCGCGCCGCCAGCAGCGAGTTGCGCGGGAACTCGGTCGGCTGCCGCCAAGGCAAGCCGTACTTGGCGCACTGGCGCGGCATGTCCTGCCAGACGTAGGCGCCTTTGTCCTTCTGCAGAACGAAGGGCGAGTTGTTCCAGCCCGCTTCCTTGAAGATCGGGCCAAGCAGGAAGGGGCGCCAGGCCACGCCGTCCGGCGCCAGGCTACGGATGCGCATCACGCTCAGGTAGCTGTAGTTGCTGGCGAAGTCGAACCAGAATTCAATTTTCATTTTGCATCTCCTTGATAGATCAGCAGACAGCGGATTTCAATGCTTTCACGTAGCGGCGCACCCGTCGGTGTTTCCGGGTGCTCAAAAGCGGCATGGGGCGTATGGCCCGCCATTTCGGTATCGTACTGCTTGAAGATCAGCACCTCCTCGCGCGTCATCGCATGGAAGTATGCCCATGATTGCGCGGGATTGTGCATGGCCTGGTAAATTTCTCCGGTGCGCTCGGGGTAGAAGATATCGCTGGCGACCAGATCGTCGGACGACACGCTGCGCGCGTCGCACACGGCCAGCGGCGCATCGAACACCGGATGGCGGATCGAACGCCACAGGTTCACGATGGCGTAGCGCCGAACGCCTGCCGCCTTGTCGCCCAACTCCTGCAGCAGCCTGCGGTGCGCCGACGCCGGCGTGAAATCGCAGTGCACCCGTCCCGCCGCGCCGGGGCGCTGGCCTTCGACGCGGCCGAACGCCTGCGGCGAACCAGGCGTGCGCTTGCGCACCAGATGGTCGAACACAAAGGCCAGGCTGGCGCCGGAGACTGCGAGCGCAAGCTCCGCCACTTCGGGATAGTAGAGGCGTACCACCTGGTCCTTGTCGAGGAAGTCGCGCACCGCAGTGGGCGCCTCGCGCAGCTCGTAGCCTTCGCGGTCGATGGACAGGCCGCCGTCCGCGCGCGCGTCGCGTATCGCCACCGCCACGGATTCGTAGGCGGCGTTCTGCCACGGCCGGCCGTCGGGCGGCGGGTACATATAGGTGTATGGCCGCTCGGATGTCGGCTGCAGGAACTCCAGCGCGGCGGTGGTGTGATGAGTCATGTCGGTCTCCCTGAAAGCCTCATTGAATCCGATTCCGCCTCGCCGCTCAAACGGTATATTCGCCGCATTCACATTCCTGTTGTGCATGCGTGATACAGTCATGCCATGCCTAACCGCCTTTTGGATCTTCCGCCGCTGGACCTGCTGCGCAGCTTTGTCGCAGTCGGCCGCCGCATGAGTATCACGCTCGCGGCACAAGACATGTGCCTGACGCAGTCGGCGCTCAGCCGCCAGATACAGGCGCTGGAATCGTCGCTGGGCTACCGGCTGCTGGTGCGCGGGCACCGCTCCATCGAGTTCACCGGCGAGGGCCGGCGGCTGTTCCGCAGCGCGGATGCGATGCTGGAGCAATTGGGCGACGTGGTAGCCAGCCTGCGCCCCGCCGATACGCGGCAGCCGGTCACCATCAGCGCCAGCATCGGCGTGACGGCCTTGTGGATATTGCCGCGCCTGAACGCGTTCCAGCAGGCGGCGCCGGACATCGACGTGCGGGTGGCCGCCAACAACCGCTTCGTCGATCTGGAACGCGAGCAGGTCGATTTATCGCTGCGGTATTGCCGGCCGGAGGAGGCGCCGCAAGGCGCGCTGCGGCTGTTCGGCGAAGCGCTGGTACCGGTGGCGCATCCCGCGTTGGCCGTGGCCGCGATTGAAGATCCGGCGCAGTTGCGCCGGCAGGTGTTGCTTGAGTTTGACGACGTATCGCGTCCTTGGCTGCAATGGGCTGCCTGGCTGCGCGGCGCCGGTGCAGGGAAGGCCAAGCCCCAAGGCATGCTGCGTTTCAATCAGTACGATCAGGTGGTGCAGGCTGCGCTGGCCGGGCAGGGCGTCGCGCTGGGACGGCTGGAACTGGTGCGACCTTTGCTGGAGCAGGGCAAGCTGGCGCTGGCCAGCGGCTTGCCGCCGGCCGCCAGCGATTATGCCTACTGGCTGCTGACGCGGCGCGACGCCGGCGCGGACGCCGTCATCGTCGCCGACTGGATACGCGCCGAAGCACGCAAGGCTGCGGGCTGAGTTGTCAGGCGAAGGTCAAGCCTTCAAGCGGGAAGCCTTTGATGAACTCGGCCGCCGGCAAGCGCTTGCCGCCCGGCTTTTGCAGTTCCGTCAGGCGCAGCGAGCCGCTGCCGCAGGACACGACGATGCCGTGCTGCGCGTCGGCCGCCAACACCTGGCCGGCCGGCGCCTTGCTGTCGGCTTCCAGCAGTTCGGCGCCCCACAGCTTGACGTTGACGCCGTTGACCGACGCGTGCGCACCGGGGAAGGGATTGAAGGCGCGGATCTTGCGACCGATCTCGACGGCCGGTAGGGTGAAGTCCAGCGCCGCCTCTTCCTTGCTGATCTTGGCGGCGTAGCTGACGCCGGCCTCCGGCTGCGGCACGGCTTCCAGCTGGCCGTGCCTCATCTTGTTGAGCGCCTCGACGATCATCTTGCCGCCGAGCGCGGCCAGCTTGTCGTGCACCATGCCGGTGGTGTCCTGGTCGCCGATGGCGATGCGCTCGATCAGCAGCATCGGGCCGGTGTCCAGGCCTTCTTCCATTTCCATGATGGTGATGCCGGTCTCGCGGTCGCCCGCCTCGATCGCGCGGTGGATGGGCGCGGCGCCGCGCCAGCGCGGCAGCAGCGAACCGTGGATGTTGAGGCAGGGCTTGATGTCGAGCGTGCTGCGCGGCAGGATCAGGCCGTAGGCGGCCACCACCATGACGTCGTACGGCGTCGACAGCAGGCGCGCATGCGCGGCCAGCGCCTGCTCGGCGCGCACCGGGTCCTTGCTGTCGGTGCGCAGCGACAGCGGCTGCAGCACTTCGATGCCGTGCGCGACCGCGTATTGCTTGACGGCGGACGGTTGCAGATGCATGCCGCGTCCCGCCGGACGGTCGGGCTGGGTCAGCACCAGCGGAATTTCAAAGCCCGCCTCATGCAGGGACTGCAGGGCCACGGCGGCAAATTCCGGCGTGCCGGCAAAGATGACTTTCATGCGGTTCCCCGGTGATGCTGAATGATGGAAATCAGAAGCGGCGGCCTTGCGCGCGCAACTGGGCTTCGCGCGCCATGCCGCGCTCTTCCTTGACCAGCTTGCTCTTGATGCGGTTGCGCTTCAGCGGCGACAGGTATTCGACAAACACCTTGCCCAGCAGGTGATCCATCTCGTGCTGGATGCAGACCGCCAGCAGGCCGTCGGCTTCCACTTCGAAAGGCTGGCCCTTGACGTCCAGCGCGCGGACCTTGACCTGGGCGTGGCGTTCGACGCCGTCGTAGATGCCGGGCACCGACAGGCAGCCTTCGTCGTAGACCTGCTTCTCTTCGCTGGCCCAGATGATTTCCGGATTGATGTAGGCGACCAGCGCGTCCTTGGTTTCGGAGATGTCGATGACGACCAGCTGCTCATGCACGTCGACCTGCGACGCGGCCAGGCCGATGCCGGGCGCTTCGTACATGGTTTCGGCCATGTCGGCGACCAGCTTTTCCAGCCGCTCGTCGAAGACGGTGACCGGTTTGGCGACCTTGTGCAGGCGTGGGTCGGGGTAACGCAAAATATTTAAGATAGCCATGTGCTGTAACTGTGTTGATAACTAAGTGATTGCCTTGATAACGCGCGCGGTGGACCGGAGGTCGCCGCGGCGGTTTTCCCCATCAAAAATGCAACATCCGCGCCGGGTACCATTGCGCGGTTTCTCTTGCTAGTTCAGGGTTTTATGGGCAGAATTTGATTCAATTTAGCAAGCCTTTTCACCTTCTTGCTATCGTGTGCCTGCGCAATGTATGGCGCATTTACCGGATCTACTAATGAAAAATTTTAGCACAGTCGGCACCCGCTTAGTATTGGCGGCGCTTTTTTCCGGTCTGACGGCGGCCTCGGCGGAACCACTGAAATGTGAATTCCGCGCCGACGCGCCGGACCAGCACCTGGTGGTCAAGGGCGATACGCTGTGGGACATTTCCGGTAAATTCCTCGAGCGTCCATGGTGCTGGCCGACCGTCTGGGGCATGAACCGCGACGAGATCGCCAACCCGCACTGGATCTATCCGGGCCAGATCATCTGGTTCGACCGCACCGCCGGCCGCCTGCGGCTGGGCAACAAGATCGAGGCGACCATCGACGGCGCCGGCGGCGCGTCCAACCTGCGGCTCAAGCCGCAACTGCGCACCGAGGGCCTGGGCAAGGACGCGGTGACGTCGATTCCGGCCGGCGTCATCGAGCCGTTCCTGACGCAGCCGCTGATCATCGAAAACGACGAACTGGCCGGCGCACCGCGCGTGGTGGCCACGCAGGAAAGCCATGTGTTCCTGGGCAAGGACGACAAAGCCTATGTGCGCGGCGACCTGAAGGGCAACACCTCGTTCCAGGTGTTCCGTCCCGGCACCCCGTTGAAGGATCCGGTCACCAAGCAGGTCATCGGCTACGAGGCGTTTTACCTGGGCACGCTGAAGCTGCAGACCGAAGCCAAGCCGGGCAGCGGCAGCGACGTGCACACCTTCATCGTCGCCAGCGCCAAGGAGGAAATGGGCAAGGGCGACCAGCTGCGCGCGATTCCGCCGATGCCGATGCAGAACTATGTGCCGCATCCGCCTGAGCTGAAGGTCAATTCGCGGGTGGTGGCGATCTACGGCGGCGTGACGCACGCCGGCCAGAACCAGGTAGTCAGCATTAATCGCGGAAAGCTTGACGGACTCGACATCGGCTCCGTGCTGCAGCTGTACCATGCGGGGAAGACTGTGAGCGACGGCACCGCCAAGAAGAGCTGGCTGGGCATGCGCGAACAGCAGGTCAAGTTGCCGGATGAGGAAGTGGGCAGCTTGTTTATCTTCCGCGTGTTTAAGCATATTTCCTACGGCTTGATCATGCAGGTGTCGGCGCCGGTGGAAGTGGGCGACGTCGCCAAGTCGCCGGAGTGACCCGCGCCGTGCAAGCCACGGATACCCCCACCGCCGAGTTCCAACCAGTCAGCGCGCCCGCGCTGACCGGCTGGCTGCGCCTGCAGATGACGGCCGGCGTCGGCCTGCTGACGGCGCACCGGCTGCTGGAGCGCTTCGCCACGCCGGAGGCGATCTTTGGCGCCGAGCGCGACACGCTGCTGGAGGAGGTCAAGCGCGACCAGGCCGACGCGCTGCTGCAGCCGCCCGCCGAACTGGCTGCGCTGGTCGAGGCCACGCTGGCCTGGCAGCAACAACCCGGCAACCTGCTGCTGACCTTGGACCATCCAGGCTATCCCGCATCGCTGCGCCATGTCGCGGCCGCGCCGCTGATGCTTTACGTCAAGGGCAATGCCGGGCTGCTGGCGCGGCCGTCGCTGGCCGTGGTCGGCGCGCGCAATGCCAGCGTGCAGGGCATGCTGAACGCCGCCCGCATGGCCGAGGCGCTGTCCGACGCCGGCCTGACCATCGTGTCCGGCCTGGCGCTGGGCATCGACGCGGCGGCCCACGCGGGCGGCTTGAACGGCCCGGGCAGCACCATCGCCGTCATCGGCACCGGCCCCGACCGCATCTACCCGGCCCGCCACGGCGAGCTGGCGCGGCGCATCGCCGAGCAGGGCTGCATCGTCAGCGAGTACGCGCTGGGCACGCCGCCGCTGCGCGACAACTTCCCCCGCCGCAACCGCGTCATCAGCGGGCTGGCGCGCGGCGTGCTTGTGGTGGAGGCGGCCGCGAAGTCCGGCTCGCTGATCACGGCGCGGCTGGCGGTGGACCAGGGCAAGGCGTTGTATGCGATTCCCGGCTCCATCCACGCCACCTTGTCCAAGGGCTGCCACATCCTGATACGCGAGGACGGCGCCAAGCTGGTGGAAACGGCGGCCGACATCCTGACCGACCTGCAATTGCTGGCGCCCGGCGCCGGCGGCGCGCGGCTGCCGCTGGACGACAGCTTTGTCGACCGCGTGCTGGAGGCGATGGGCGACGATCCGGCCCCGGCCGACCTGCTGGCGCTGCGCCTGGGACAGGCCGCCGCCGACCTGCAGGGCCAGTTGCTGGCGCTGGAACTGGCGGGCCTGATCGAGCGTTTGCCCGGCGGTATGTTCCAGCGCTTGCGCGCATGACAGCGTCCAAGTTGCTGAAAGATAAGGCGTTCTGTGCAGCACTTGTGCGGCATCTGTTTTAGCTGATAGAGTAGAGCCATGTTCGACATCCTTGTTTACCTCTACGAGACGTATTACCGTCCCGATGCCTGCCCTGAACCGGCGGCATTGGCCAAGAAACTGTCGGCTGTCGGTTTTGACGATGTAGAGATTTCCGAGGCATTGGTCTGGCTGACCGACCTGACCGCGATGGCCGGGGTCGAGCAAACGCTGACGGCGGCCTCCACCGGCACCCGTTTCTACGTGGACGAAGAGCAGGACGTGCTCGGTTCGGCCGCGATCGGCTTCATCCAGTTCCTGGAATCGGCCAAGGTGTTGTCACCATTGCAACGCGAAATCGTCATCGAACGGGCGCTGGCGCTGGAAGAGGCGCCGGTCTCGCTGGGCAAGCTCAAGGTCATCGTCCTGATGTTGCTCTGGAGCCAAGGCAAGGAGCCGGACGCGCTGATGTTCGACGACCTGTTCGGCTCCGACGAGGACCAGGCGCCACGCCTGCTGCACTAATATATACGTGCAGCCTGCCTTGGATTTCCTTCCGGGCAATAAATTAAACAACATTCACCGGCGCCGCTACCCGGTATGGCGCTGTTTGCTTGCAGTCTGGCCGGCAACCCGCTTATCATTGGCGCTTTGACAAGACTGTCACGCGCCGGGCTTGCCATCGGCGACGCAAAAGTGCAGACTGCGACGCGATCCATGTATGATGCGCATGCTGCACCCATCCAAAGTGTTAAAAAACGAGATACAAAATATGACCAAAACCCTCATCATCGCCGAGAAGCCTTCTGTCGCGAACGACATCGCGAAGACGCTTGGCGGCTTTACCAAGCACGATGAGTACTTTGAATCCGACGAGTACGTGCTGTCCTCCGCCGTCGGTCACCTGCTGGAAATTGCCGTACCGGAAGAACACGACGTCAAGCGCGGCAAGTGGAGCTTCGCCCACCTGCCGATGATCCCGCCGTACTTCGCGCTCAATCCGATCGCCAAGACCGAGTCGCGGCTCAAGGTGCTCAACAAGCTGATCAAACGCAAAGACGTCACCACCCTGATCAACGCATGTGACGCGGGGCGCGAAGGGGAACTGATTTTCCGCCTGATCGCGCAGAACGCCAAGGCCAAGCAGCCGGTCAAGCGCCTGTGGCTGCAATCGATGACGCCCGGCGCGATCCGCGAAGGCTTCACCCATCTGCGCAGCGACGAAGACATGATGCCGCTGGCCGACGCCGCCCGCTGCCGCTCGGAAGCGGACTGGCTGATCGGCATCAACGGCACCCGCGCGATGACCGCGTTCAACTCGAAAGAGGGCGGCTTCTATCTGACCACCGTGGGCCGCGTGCAGACGCCGACCTTGTCGATCGTGGTCGAGCGCGAAGAGAAGATCAAGAAATTCGTCCCCCGCGACTTCTGGGAAGTGCGCGCCGAGTTCGTCTGCGCGGCCGGTATCTACGAAGGCCGCTGGCTGGACACCAAGTTCAAGAAGGACGAGACCGATCCGGAGAAGCGCGCCGAGCGCCTGTGGAGCAAGGCCGCGGCCGACACCATCGCCATGGCTTGCCGCGGCAAGCAGGGCGTGGTCACCGAGGAAGCAAAGCCGACCACGTCGATGGCGCCGGCGCTGTTCGACCTGACCAGCCTGCAGCGCGAAGCCAACTCGCGCTTCGGCTTCTCGGCCAAGAACACGCTGGGCCTGGCCCAGGCGCTGTACGAAAAGCACAAGGTGCTGACCTACCCGCGTACCGATTCGCGCCACCTGCCGGAAGACTACATTCCGACCGTGCTGCAGGCGCTGGACGTGGTCAAGGAAAACCCGAACTACCACCAGTTCGCCAAGCAGATCCTGGACAAGAAGTGGGTCAAGCCGAACAAGCGCATCTTCGACAACACCAAGATCTCGGATCACTTCGCGATCATCCCGACCACGATCGCGCCGAAGAATTTGTCCGAGCCGGAACAGAAGCTGTACGACCTGGTCACGCGCCGCTTCATGGCCGTGTTCTTCCCGCCTGCCGAGTTCCAGGTCACCACCCGCTACACCGAAGTGATGGGCCATCAGTTCAAGACTGAAGGCAAGGTCATGACCAATCCGGGCTGGCTGGCGATCTACGGCAAGGAAGCGTCGACCGACGACGACAAGGAAGGCAACGCCAACGGCAATCTGGTGCCTGTGGCCAAGGGCGAAAAGGTGCTGACCGACCAGGTCAACGCCAACGGCCTGGTCACCAAGCCGCCCGCACGCTACACCGAGGCGACGCTGCTGTCGGCCATGGAAGGCGCCGGCAAGCTGGTCGAGGACGACGAGCTGCGCGATGCGATGGCCGGCAAGGGCCTGGGCACGCCGGCCACGCGCGCCGCCACCATTGAAGGTCTGCTGACCGAGCGCTACCTGCTGCGCGAAGGCCGCGAGCTGATGCCGACCGCGAAGGCGTTCCAGCTGATGACCTTGCTGCGCGGCCTGGGCGTCAACGAACTGACCGCACCGGAACTGACCGGCGAGTGGGAATACAAGCTGTCGCAGATGGAGAAGGGCAAGATCTCGCGTGACGAGTTCATGCGTGAAATCGCCCAGATGACGCAGATCATCGTCAAGCGCGCCAAGGAATACGACAACGATACGATCCCCGGCGACTACCACACGCTGCGCACGCCTTGCCCGAACTGCAACAGCGTGGTCAAGGAAAACTATCGCCGCTTCGCCTGCACCAAGTGCGACTTCTCGATGAGCAAGACGCCGGGCAGCCGCCAGTTCGAGATCGAGGAAGTCGAGCAGTTGCTGAAGGACCGCACCATCGGCCCGCTGCAAGGCTTCCGTTCGAAGATGGGGCGTCCGTTCGCGGCCATCCTGCGCATCGTGCGCGACGAAGAGATCAAGAACTTCAAGCTGGAGTTCGACTTCGGCCAGAACGACGATTCGGAAGATGCGGAACCGGTCGACTTCACCGGCCAGACCGCGCTGGGGCCTTGCCCGAAATGTGCCGGCGGCGTGTACGAGATGGGCCTGGCGTATGTGTGCGAGAACAGCGTCGCCAAGCCGAAGACGTGCGACTTCCGCAGCGGCCGCATCATCCTGCAGCAGGAGATCCTGCCCGAGCAGATGGCCAAGCTGCTCAACGACGGCAAGACCGACCTGCTGCCGGGCTTTGTTTCGCAGCGCACGCGCCGTCCGTTCAAGGCCTTCCTGGTGAAGGGCAAGGACGGCAAGATCAGCTTCGAGTTCGAAGAGCGCAAGGCCAAAGCGCCCGCCAAGGGCAAAGCGGCGGTGGCGGACGACGGCGCGGAAGATGCGGCGGAAGCGGCTCCGGCCAAAAAAGCCCCGGCCAAGAAAGCCGCGCCGGTCAAGGCCGCAGCGGTGAAAAAGCCGGCAGCCAAGAAAGCGCCAGCCAAAAAAGCAGCGCCGAAAAAAGCCGCCGCAACTGCCGAGTAATCCTCAGCGGCACCAGTGAAAACGGGACCTTGATGGTCCCGTTTTTTTCGATCTTCACCGTCAGCGAATGTGTAGACGGCGCCTGCTGTGAATCACTGCAAGGATGACAATTGCATCAGACTCCACCTTGTAGATCAAGCGATAGTGAAATACGATCCGCTGCCGGATCGCCGGGTTATTTGTTTCGGGAATCACCACACCCAGATGAGGGAAGCGACCGAGGCCGTCTGCAGCGGCCACAATCTTTTTAACTACCTTGGATGCATTCGGTGGCGAGTCCTGCGCTATCAGATTTGCTATAGCTTCGAGGTCCTCAGTCGCGGCTTCCGACCAAGCTATCTTTCTAGCCATTTGCTAAGACGCTGCTTAACCTCGTTTTGCGTCAGGGTTCCCTCCGCTTTTACGCGCTCCTCGCTGCTCTCAATCTTGGATAAAACGTAGAGATGATACTGAATATCGTCCAAGGAGCAGTCGTCCGGCAACGACTCCAAAAGGTTGATTACTCTCTGTTTGGCGGGTGACATGTTTGAACTCCTGAATCTGATATCTTTGCATGACTTTAGTATATCGCGCGACTGCGGTCATTGATCTTTCCGAAAGTAGTAGACATTGCGTCGGAAGAGGATTGAAATATTAACTTATTCGTTAATAGGACTGCATTACTCTCTTACATCTCAGGAGCGACTATGGTCGATCGTGTTGCAGAACTTGCCGCGCTAGGTTGTGCGCTTCCCGCTCATGAACGGCTGCGCCTGCTTACTTTACTGCTCGAGTCTTTACGTGAGGATGCTTTGGTCGATGTGGATGCCGCTTGGATAGCGGAAATCGAACGTCGAGTGGCGTCTCATGAGCAAGGGGATTGCGAGTTATTTGAGGTTCACGACGTGATGAGAGAGATGACTGGATCTCGCCAGCTCAATCAACGATAAACAACTTGGCGCCGATCGTTGTTGACGAGCGGTGCGGCTCGGCGTTGTCGGCTACCTGGTAGCTGGTGCCGGGCGTCAGTGTGTAGCTGCGGCCGTCTTCCAGTTCGGTATGCAGTTCGCCTTCCAGGCAGAACAGGATGTGGCCTTTGACGCACCAGTGATCTGCCAGGTAGCCTGGCGTGTACTCGACCATGCGAACGCGGATCGCGCCGAACTTTTGGGTGCGCCAGTAGGCGGTGCCGGTTTCGCCCGGATGCTCGGTGGGCTCGATGGACCGCCAGTCGGTGGTGCCGAAGGGGATGTCTGAAATCTGCATGAATGGCTCTCGGCTACTTGGTGTTTAACTCGTCAACGGCCTGCTTGTATTCGGTCGATGCCTTGAGCCGGTCCATGTAGCGGATATTGCGTTTGGCGCTGGTGGGGATCGTGTAATCGGACAAACTGCCGCGCGCGCCGCAGTGGCCGGGATGACAGCTGGCGCTGCCGTTGATCCGGTCTGTGAGGCTGAGCTGGCCGGCGTTGGTGCTGATCGACATCGTGCAGGGCGCTTCGCCCGGCAGTGGCGCTTGCGGGTCGCGATAAACGAAATGCCCCTGGTCGTATTTGGCGATGCCGCTGATGCTGCACGTGTGCCCGTTATAGAACTGCAGCTCGGCGCGGAAATAGATGCGCTGATCGTCGTAACGGACGATTTCGACGATGTCCTCGGATTGATAGGGCTCGTCGGGTTTGCCCTCTCCCACGTACACAGCATTGGCAAAGCGGTGCTTGTACACGCCCTGCATCTGGTCGATCAGTTTGGACGATGCGGAATCGGCGCTCGCCGCCGCAGTGCTGAAGAGAAAGCCGAAAGCCAGGATAGCGCAGCGTAGGGTCATGATTATTTTGAACTGACTCGCCATGCTCGGCCAGGCGCCAGCGCCGGCATCACCATGTCGCCGGAGTTCCATTGTAGCGCTTGTTGCAAGGTCGGCGTCGTCAGGGACGGCGCCGCATCAAGAGTTGACGCGACTGCCTGCCATTGCTGGTCATGGTGGTAGACGGTGATCTCGCAGGCGCCGCTCGGGCTGCCGCGGGCCCATGCCATCCAGCGCTCGCCGATGAGCAGGTAGGCCAGCTCATCGCTGTCGGGGTCTTCGAGGCGCGCGCCATGCATGGCACCGGTGGGTTCCCGGTACCAGTCCTCTTCGTAGCTGTGGTCGAGGCCCTCCTCGTGGATGTGGTCGGCGTCGTCGAAACGCATCCAGCCGGCGTCGAGGTCGGCGCTGATCGCGGGGCAGGCGATGGCGGGGCGCCATTCGCAGCGGTCGCCGTCCACCACCGTTTCGCCGGCAAAGCCGCTGATGCCGGCGCGGCCGACGGGAATGCGCAGGTCGATGTGATAGCGCGCGGCCTGGAACCACCACACCTGCGTGGTCAGGTCGCTGCTGCCGTTGCTGCGCCAGATGCCCTTGCGGCGCCACAAGCCTTCGTATTCTGCTGGAACCATGTCACTTCAAGTCCTCGGTATAAAAATACACCGTACCACGAATCGCGCCGGCGGGCACATGCAGTGCTGCGGCCAATGCTTGAGCGTCCGGCTGCTGCAGCGCTTGCTTGCGCAGCGTGATGGCCGCCGTCGATGCGCCGCTTGCCGCGGTGTAGGCAACGATGTGGTCGAAGTCCGGCCGGCTGTCGATCCGCTTGACCAGGTAGCGCTGATTGCCGCTGCCGATCTGCACGTAGCTGGCGTCGGCGCTGGTCTTCTGCGCCGGCGACAGCTGGCGGAACATCAGCACCTTGTCGACCACGACGGTGGCGGCGGCGAACTGCGTTGCGCCGCCTTGCTCAAAGTGTCCCTTCACCAGATCCGCCTTGAACTGCCGCAGCGGCACAGCTGCCGACGGCGCCAGCCGCGACAGCTCGAACTTCTCCGGCGCGATGGTCCACAGCGCGGTCTTGCCGTCGAGACGCTTGCGCAGCGCGGCGTCGGTGGCGGCATCGGCGACGTGCACCTGCAGGATCACCTGATAGGCGTGCGGCGCATGGAACATCGGCAGGTGCGATGCATACAGCCCTTGCTTGCCGCCAAACAGCGCCATGCCGTGCTCGCCGTAGGTGGCGTCGGCGGCGGCAGCGCCGCCGGCCGCCAGGGCCAGCGCCAGCGTTACGGCGACGGCCCTCATGCCTTCACCAGCAGCTTGCCGCGGTGCTCGCCGGTGAACAGCGAATTCAGCGTGGCCGGCAATTGCTCGAAGCCGTCGATCACCGTTTCCTCGAACACGATCTCGCCCGCCTTCACCCACGGCGCGACGATGCGGACCATCTCGTCCATGCGGTGCAGATAGTCGCGCGCCAGCATGCCCTGGATCGTGGCGCGCTGGTACAGCATGTGATGCAGCAGGCGCGGTCCCAGTTCCGGCGTCTCCAGCCCGCCGCTGTACTGGCTGATCTGGCCGCAGATGACGATGCGCGCGCGGCGGTTGATGATGGGGATGATGGCATCGGTCACCATGCCGCCGACGTTATCGAAATACACGTCGACGCCACCGGTCAGGCGCTTGATTTCCGCGCCCAGCGCGTCGGCATCGTTCCAGGCCTTGTAGTCGATGGTCCAGTCCGCACCCAGTGTGTCGCGCAGCCAGTCGCACTTGGCTTGGCCGCCGGCGATGCCCAGCACGCGGGCGCCGTGGCGCTTGGCGAACTGCACCACCAGCGATCCGACCGCGCCGGCCGCGCCGGAGACCACCACTACTTCGCCCGCATGCGGCTTGCCCGATTCGGTCAGTCCGAACCAGGCGGTGCGGCCCGGCATGCCAAGCACGCCCAGCGCGGTGGTGACCGGTGCCAGGTCGGGATCGATGCGTTTCAGTCCGCTTGCGTGCACACGCGCATGGGTTTGCCAGCCGGTATAGCTCTGCACCCAGTCACCGGCGGCAAAGCCGGGCGCGTTCGAGGCCAGCACCTGCGCCACCACGCCGCCCTGTTGCACGGCGTCGAGCGGATGCGGATCGGTGTCGTAGGTCGGCTTGGTCGACTGGCCGATGCGCATGTACGGATCGACGCTGAACCAGCGCGCTTCAATCAGCACTTCGCCGTCGCCGAGCGTGGTGGACAGCGGTTGTTCAACGAGCTCGTAGTGCTCGGCGGTGATCTGGCCGACAGGCTGCCGGCGGTAGATCCATTGTTTTTGGGTGAGGGTCGTCATGCTGCTGATGGTAAGATGCTATTCGTATCGCGTAAAGCAACTTAAATTCACTTTTTGTATCCTGTTTGGACATCATGAATCTTTCTGACCTGCGTGTGTTTGTCAGCGCCGCCCGCCGGCCGTCGCTGGGCGCGGCCGCGTTGGAGATGCATTTGACGCCGTCGGCCGTGTCCAAGGCCTTGAAGCGGCTGGAGGACAGCCTGGGCAAGCCCTTGTTCGACCGCACCGGCAAGCAGCTGGTGCTGAACGACAGCGGCCAGTTGCTGCTGTCGCGCGCGCAGACGCTGCTGGCGCTGGCCGACCAGGCCAGGGCCGATTTGATGGGCGAGCAGGCCACGGTCGACAGCCGCATCGGCGGGCCGGCGATTTTGCTGTGGCGTCACGGGCAGATGTTGTCGCAGGCCTTGCAGGCCTATCCGGAGGGCAGCCTGCGCATGCAGGCGATGTTCGAGGATGAAGCGCTGGCGGCGCTGGCGCGCGGCGACATCAACGCCGCCATCGTCACCGGCGACGTGATCGAAGGCCGTGGCGAGCATTGGTCGGACGAATGGCAGGTCACGCCGCTGGGCAGCGTGACCCTGCATCTGGTGGCGGGGCGGCGGCATCCGCTGGCGGTGGACGAGGCCACCTCGGCGCAGGTGCTGGAGCATGATTTTGCTTGTCCTTCGCGATCGCTGTTTTGTGGCGTGCAGCGCGGCGCCCGCTCCGACGGCTGGCGCGACGATCAGCTGCCGCGCAAGATCCGCTACTGGACCGACGACCTGCAATTGCTGCTGACGCTGGTCAAATCCGGCCAGGCGCTGGCCTATCTGCCGGACTTCGCGCTGGCCGATCCGGAACTGCGCCGCATCCACGTCACCGATTGCGCGTTCGAATGCGTGGAGCAGGTGGCGCTGGTGTGGAATCACGTCAAGGCCGGCGCCTGGCAGCGCGAGCTGGCTGCCGCCTTGGCCAGATACACCTGGTAACTTTTCTTACTGGAATGTGGTCACCGCCTTGCGTGGCGGCCGCGTTAATTGCTCAAGACGCTGATGAGCAGCGATCTGCAAACCACTAGAAAAGGAACTCCATCATGAAAACCAAATCCCTGATGATCGCCGGCATGCTTTCCATGATCAGTGCAGCAGCCTTCGCGCAAACCAATCCAGTGGCGCAAGTCCGCCAGGACAACGCTCAGATTCGCCAGGACAGCAAGGAAGTACACCAGGACACCCGCCAGATCAAGCGTGACAACGCGGTGATCGCCGCCAAGCAAGGCCAGGTCGCCGCCGGCAAGCAGCAACTGCAGGCGGAGCGCGGCGAACGCAACGCGCTGGCCCGTGCCGAGCACGCCGAGATCAAGAAGGGCGACATCGCCAGCGCGCAACAGCTGGATCAGGCGCGCCGGGCCGAGCAGCACGATATCAAGGTGCAGAAGCAGGTCATCAAGCACGACGAAAAAGTGATCGCCCGCCGCAGTGCCGACAAGCATCACGAGCAGCTGGCGCGCCATGAGGAGAAGGTGGAGCGCCATGCCGACAAGGTCCAGCGCGACCACGACGCCGCCAAAATCTGATTGCCGAAGTTTTAAGAAAGCCGGGCGCCTCCAAACCGCCCGGTTTTTTTGCGCTTGCGCCATGCGGACCCAACCACTATAGTGAAAGCACCATGACCGTCGCCCTCAACTCCGTCAGCGCCAGCCCGGCGTACCAGCCTTACGTTCCCACCGTGTCCGGTGTGGCGGCGGGGGCCTTGTCGTCCGAGGCGGTCAGCCTGTCGGCGCAGTCGGCGGTGGTGGCCTCGCTGGGCGGGAGCACCGGTGCCTCGGTCTACACGCCGTCGGGCTTGCTGGATGCGCTGCAGCAGGCGGGACAAACCACCGAACCGATCAGCGTGCCTGAGCAGGGCAGCAACGTCGACACTTCGGCCACTGCCCAGCAGGCGTTGGACCAGGGGATTCTTTCCTCTTTGGCATCGTCGCCATCGGCGTCCGGCGTTTATACCGGCGCCGGCACCGTCAGCGGACTTTCCGCACAGGCATCGGCTAACTGGGCCGACCTGCTGAAGGCCAATCCCAATCTGGCCAGCACCGTCATTTCCTACTCCTTCAACGCCGGGCTGGTCAGCTCGCTGGACGTCACAGCCTAGTCATACTTCAGCAATAAAATAATTGCCGTGGTACACTAGAGGTTCTTCAGGGTAACTATATCCTCTCGCCCGATCGCAGTTTCCAGCGTTGTAGTCGTATTTCCAACATTGCCTTAGCCGGCAATCTCTATCATGAAAAATTTGAAAATCGGCACGCGCCTTGCCGCGGGCTTTGGCTTGGTATTGGCGTTGATGACGCTGATGACCGTGATCGGCATCGGCCACATGCAGACCGTGGCGGAAGCCACCCGCGACATGATGCAGCAGCCGCTGGCCAAGGAACGCATGATCAGCGACTGGTATCGCCTGATCCACACCAGCGTGCGCCGCACGTCGGCGATCTCCAAGAGCAGCGACCCGTCGCTGGGACCGTTCTTTGCCGAAGAGACGGCCTCCTCCACCGCCGAGGTCAACAGCCTGCAAAAGAAAGTCGAGCCATTGCTCGAGAGCGAGAAGGAAAAATCGCTGTTCGAGGAAATGAAGGCCAACCGCAAGCGCTACCTGGCCTCGCGCGACGGCATCGTCGCGCTGAAGAAGGATGGCAAGCTGGAGGAGGCCGCCGAGCTGCTGGAGCAGCGCTTCACTCCCGACGGCAAGGCTTACCTGGAATCGCTGCGCGGCCTGCTGGAACTGCAGCGCAAGAGCATCGACGACAACGCGGTGGCGATTGAAACGCTGTACCAGCGCAGCCGCCAGTTCATGATCGCGTTCGGCCTGGTGGTGCTGGCGCTGGGCGTCGTCTGCGCCTGGCGTTTGACGCGCGGCATCACGGTGCCGCTGAACCAGGCGGTGGAAATCGCCGTCGCCGTGGCCAACAAGGACCTGACCAGCCATATTGCCGTCACCAGCAAGGATGAGACCGGCCGCCTGCTGGAAGCGTTGCGCATGATGAACGACGGCTTGATCGGTATCGTCGCGGAAGTACGCAGCGGCACCGAAGGCATTTCCAGCGCATCGAGCCAGATCGCCGCCGGCAACCTGGACCTGTCGGGCCGTACCGAAGAGCAGGCATCTAGCCTGGAAGAGACCGCGTCGTCGATGGAGGAACTGACGTCGACCGTCAAGCAGAACGCCGACAACGCGCGCCAGGCCAATCAGCTGGCGGTCAAGGCAACGGAAGTGGCGCAGCGCGGCGGCGGCGTGGTGGCGGACGTGGTCGAAACCATGGACGCGATCAACGTCTCGGCGCGCAAGATCGTCGACATCATCGGCGTCATCGACGGCATCGCCTTCCAGACCAACATCCTTGCGCTGAACGCAGCGGTGGAAGCGGCCCGCGCCGGCGAGCAGGGCCGCGGTTTCGCGGTGGTGGCGACCGAAGTGCGCAGCCTGGCGCAACGCAGCGCGACGGCGGCCAAAGAGATCAAGACGCTGATCGACGATTCGCTGGAAAAAGTCGACGCCGGCAGCATGCTGGTTACGCAGGCGGGCATGACGATGAGCGAAGTGGTGGACAGCATCCAGCGCGTGACCGACATCATGGGCGAGATCACGACGGCCAGCCTGGAGCAGAGCTCCGGCATCGAACAGGTCAACCAGGCGATCGGCCAGATGGACCAGGTAACGCAGCAGAACGCCGCGCTGGTGGAAGAAGCCGCCGCCGCGGCAGCCTCGCTGCACGACCAGGCCGACGCGCTGGCGCAGGTGGTGGCCGTGTTCAAACTGAGCGCCGCCCCAAGCGGGCGCCGCACGGCAGCCGGCACCGGCCGCCGCCCAGTCACCCCGCGCCTGCAACTCAGCGTCTAAAAATAAAACCGGGGTCAGTGC
>NZ_JBGLYQ010000031.1:0-94430 GCF_047304105.1 Duganella sp. Dugasp56 | reverse complement strand
CCCCCCCCCCCCCCCCCCCCCCCCCCCCCCCCCCCCCCCCCCCCGCGTCCGTTACCGCTCCCTCGCCTACTCCAGATTCCCGCATGCACCCATCCGAGGTTTTATTCCAGGGCAATCGCCAGCCGCTGCTGCTGCCGGCTTGCGACCACTACGCCGGCTCCGAAAAGCTGATGCGCAAATCGATCGCCCTGCAACAAGAACTTGGCCCCCTGTTCGACATCACCCTCGATTGCGAAGACGGCGCCAGCGCCGGCAACGAGGAGGCGCACGCGCGCCTGGTGGCCGAACTGCTGTTGTCCGACGACAATAAATTCAACCGCATCGGCGCCCGCGTGCACGATGTCGACAGCCCCTTTTTCCTGCAGGACGTCGAGATCATCTGCGCCGCCGCCAAGCGCCTGGCCTACATCGTGCTGCCGAAGGTGCACAGCGCCAAGGAAGTCGCCGCCGCCATCAAGTTGATCAACACCCACGCCGCCAAGGCCGGCCGCAAGGACCTGCCGGTGCACGTGCTGATCGAAACCCACAGCGCGCTGCGCGAGGCCTACGACATCGCCGCCCTGCCGCAGGTGCAGTGCCTGTCGTTCGGCATCATGGACTTCGTCTCGTCGCACTACGGCGCCATTCCCGGCAGCGCGATGCGCACGCCGGGCCAGTTCACGCACCCGCTGGTGGTGCGCGCCAAGCTGGAAGTGGCCGCCGCCTGCCACGCGCACGGCAAGGTGCCGTCGCATAACGTGACCACCGAAATCAAGGACACGGCGGTTGCCGCCAACGATGCCCAGCGCGCCGCCGCCGAATTCGGCTACACGCGCATGTGGAGCATCCATCCGAACCAGATCAAACCTATTATCAAGACCTTCACGCCGCGCCTGTCCGAGGTCAGCGAGGCGGCCGCCATCCTGCTTGAAGCGGAGGCGGTCCAATGGGGGCCAATATCCCAAAACGGGCGCTTGCACGACCGCGCAAGCTACAGATACTATTGGACCGTTTTACAGCGCGCCAGACTGGCCGGGCTGAGCTTGCCCGAATCGGCCGTCGCGCTGCTCAACGGAAGCCCTACCGACCCCATACAGGAAGCACACTGATGTCTATCTCCAAACTATTCCTGGCCTGCAGCTTCGCGCTCGGCTCCCTGACCCTGGCCGCCGGCGCCCACGCCGACACTCCCGCGCCAGCCAACGCATCGGCCAAGAAAGCCGTCAAGAAGGCCAGCAAGCCCAAGGCCGCCGCCAAGCCGGTCGAAGCGAAGGCGCCGGACGAGGAGGCCGACGAACCGGCCATCGGCGACGCGTCCGTCATCGAATTCGACTGCGAACTGGGCAACAAGATCACCATCTACAGCAACGCCAGCGACGAGGCCCATATCGCGCTGCGCTGGAAGAAGCGCCTGCACCGCCTGACCCGCGTGGGCACCACCACCGGCGCCAACCGCTTCGAGAACAAGTTGTACGGCCTGATCTGGATCGGCATTCCCGCCAAGAGCATGCTGCTCGACTCCAAGCAGAACCGCCAGCTGGCCAACGAATGCCGCAACGCCGAACAGCTCAAGCCGGTCACCACCAGCGCGGCGGAACCGACCAGCACCAAGATCAGCATCCAGTAACAGCAATCAGTTCCAGCTCCAAAACGGGCGCGCCGGCACGGGCGCCAGCAACACGGTTTAACATCAACAATAGACGATACCCACTGAAGGAGAGGTCATGTCCCGCAACACTCTGAACACGCTTAAGGATTTCAACATTTCGGGCAAGAAGGGTAAGTTCTACTCCCTGCCCGCACTGGAAAAGAGCCTGGGCGCCAAAATCTCCCGCCTGCCGGTATCGATCCGCGTTGTGCTGGAATCCGTCCTGCGTAACTGCGACGGCAAGAAAGTCACCGAAGAACACGTCAAGCAACTGGCCAACTGGGGCGCGACCGCCGAGCGCACCGACGAGATTCCATTCGTCGTGGCCCGCGTCGTGCTGCAGGACTTCACCGGCGTGCCGCTGCTGGCCGACCTGGCCGCGATGCGCAACGTCGCGTACAAAATGGGCATCAACGCCAAGAAAATCGAACCGCTGGTGCCGGTGGACCTGGTGGTCGACCACTCGGTCACCATCGACCACTTCCGCGAAAAGAACGCGCTGGACCTGAACATGAAGCTGGAATTCTCGCGCAACAACGAGCGCTACCAGTTCATGAAATGGGGCATGCAAGCCTTCGACACCTTCGGCGTGGTCCCTCCAGGCTTCGGCATCGTCCACCAGGTCAACCTGGAATACCTGGCGCGCGGCGTGCACAAGACCGCTGAAGGCGTGTACTACCCGGACACCCTGGTCGGCACCGACTCGCACACCACCATGATCAACGGCATCGGCGTGGTCGGCTGGGGCGTGGGCGGCATCGAGGCGGAAGCCGGCATGCTGGGCCAGCCGGTCTACTTCCTGACCCCGGACGTGATCGGCGTCAACCTGACCGGCATCCTGCGCGAAGGCTGCACCGCGACCGACCTGGTGCTGACCATCACCGAACTGCTGCGCAAGGAAAAAGTCGTCGGCAAGTTCGTCGAGTTCTTCGGCGAAGGCACCGAGACGCTGTCGCTGACCGACCGCGCCACCATCGCCAACATGGCGCCTGAATACGGCGCGACCATGGGCTTCTTCCCGGTCGACGACGCCACCGTCGAATACTTCGAAGGCACCGGCCGCACCAAGGACGAAATCGCCGCCTTCGCCGCCTACTTCAAGGCCCAGGGCCTGTACGGCGTGCCGAAAGCCGGCGACATCGACTACACCCGCGTGGTGGAACTGAACCTGACCAGTGTTACCCCTTCGCTGGCCGGTCCCAAGCGTCCACAGGACCGTATCGAAATCGGCAACGTGAAGAACAACTTCACCGAACTGTTCTCGAAACCGACCACCGAAAACGGCTTCAACAAAAAGCCTGAACAGCTGAACCAGACCTACACCACCACCAACGGCGTGAACGTGAAAAACGGCGACGTGCTGATCGCCGCGATCACCTCGTGCACCAACACCTCGAACCCGAGCGTGCTGCTGGCCGCCGGCCTGCTGGCGAAGAAAGCCGTCGAAGCCGGCCTGACCGTCGCGCCGCACATCAAGACCTCGCTGGCCCCCGGCTCGCGCGTGGTGACCGAGTACCTGACCGCCGCCGGCCTGCTGCCATACCTGGAGCAACTGGGCTTCGGCGTCACCGCCTACGGCTGCACCACCTGCATCGGCAACGCCGGCGACCTGACCCCGGAACTGAACGCCGCCATCTCGACCAACGACATCGTCGCCTCGGCCGTGCTGTCCGGTAACCGCAATTTCGAAGCGCGTATTCACCCGAACATCCGCTCGAACTTCCTGGCATCGCCACCGCTGGTCGTGGCCTACGCCATCGCCGGCAACATGACCGTCGACCTGATGACCCAACCGGTCGGCAAGGGCAAGAACGGCAAGGACGTGTACCTGGGCGACATCTGGCCGACCTCGAAAGAGATCGCCAAGCTGATGAAGTTCGCGATGAACTCGAAAGTGTTCAAGTCGAACTATGCCGACGTCAAGGGCAACCCTGGCAAGCTGTGGGAACACGTGTCGTCGACCGAAGGCAACGTCTACAACTGGCCAGCGTCGACCTACATCGCCGAGCCGCCGTTCTTCGACGGCTTCGAGATGACCCCGAAAGCGGCCGCCACCGGCATCACCGGCGCGCGCGCGCTGGGCGTGTTCGGCGATTCGATCACCACCGACCACATCTCCCCTGCCGGCTCGATCAAGGAAGACGGCCCGGCGGGCAAATGGCTGCTGGCCAACGGCGTGCTGAAGGCCGACTTCAACTCCTACGGCTCGCGCCGCGGCAACCACGAGATCATGATGCGCGGCACCTTCGCCAACGTGCGCATCAAGAACAAGATGATCCCTGCCAAGGCGGACGGTTCGGCGGTTGAAGGCGGCATCACCATTCACCAGCCGAGCGGCGAGCAGCTGTCGATCTACGACGCGGCGATGAAGTACGTTGCCGAAGGCACGCCGACCATGGTGTTCGGCGGCGAAGAGTACGGCACCGGCTCGTCGCGCGACTGGGCGGCCAAGGGCACCCAGCTGCTGGGCGTGAAGGCCGTGATCGTGCGTTCGTTCGAGCGCATCCACCGCTCGAACCTGGTCGGCATGGGCGTGCTGCCGCTGCAATTCATCGGCAACGACAGCGTCGAATCGCTGGGCATCACCGGCAAGGAAGTCTACGACCTGAAGGGTCTGGAAGGCGAGATCAAGCCGCAGCAACTGGCTACTCTGGTCATCCATCGCGAAGGCAAGCCGGCACAGGAAGTCAAAGTGCTGCTGCGTATCGACACCCCGATCGAAGTCGACTACTACAAGCATGGCGGCATCCTGCCGTTCGTGCTGCGTCAGCTGCTGGCCGCATAATCAGCTAGTTGTCCCGTAGAGAACGCCCTGTGTGCTGAGGCCACAGGGCGTTTTTTTATGCACGTTTGCCGAATCAACTACAATACGAGTCATAAGGGTTATCATCTGCATGACTGATCCGTTTTTTTCACTTTTATGAGACTCTTATTGCGCTATGCGTCGTCCATCTAAAGATTCATCCCATAAATTGTCTGCCGAGAGCCAGCGCCTCGTCACCTACGCCCAGGCTGTCGGGCAGGCGGCCAGCCGTATCGAAGAGCGGGCCTGGGAGCACAGCCTCGATGCGCAGCTTCAGAAACTCCTCAAGACCGGCCACCAGGACACCATCGACGCCACCCTCAACGTGCTGTTCAAGGAAGACCTGAACGCCTACGACGTGTTGATGGATGGCGTGGAAGCGGCCAGCGAATCGAGCAGCGTGACCATGGACACCGCCGACGGCGTGCCCAAGCAGTACGACGTGCTGCTGGTGGCCGCGCCCATCCTGGCGTGGACGCGCTTCGCGATCGCTTCCGGTCCGATCCCGGCGGACATCCTGCAAACCCTGTCGGCGCATTTCTCCGCCCACCTGCTGGCCGACGGCACGCAGATGGCGATGTCTCCCACATTGTTCTCGATCGACCAGCTGCCGCGCAGCCATGTCGAGACCTACGGCAAGGTGCACAAGCTGGCGCAGGCCGCGCTCAAGGGCAGCGTGCTGAAGGCCGACACCAAGGTGCCGGAAACGGCGCCGTTCCTGGCCGACACCCGCTACCTGCTGGTGGCCGTGGTGGCGCCGGCCGGCGCGCCGCTGTTCCGCTGGCAGATGCCCGTCAACCAGGCGCAGTTCGCCAACGAGCGCGCCACCGCGCTGGAGCAATGGCGTGCCCAGGTCACGCCGACCATCAACCGCCTGCTGCCCGGCTGCGGCGTCGAGCTGCTGCTGCCGGAGGCGTACTACATGGCCTGCCGCGAGGCGGACAAGCTGATACGCCCGGTGTCGATCCGCGCCGCCGTGCACTACCTGACGCACACGCTGGCCATCGAGCCGTCCGAACTGCGCGCGGTGATCGCCGGCTTCGGCGAGGAAAGCGCCGACGGCCAGATCGACGAATACCGCGTGGCCTTCACGCAGCGCTCGACGCCGGACGTGATCTACGGCGTGGTGTGGCCGCTGTACGGCCAGGAGGACGAGGAAGGCACGCCGCCGGAAGGTCCGCTGCAAGGCGGTCCGGGCGGTGTGGTGCAGAAGCCGGTCACGCCGGTGGAGGAAATCGTCGCCCACCTGAACGAGGCCGGCGTCACGCAGATCAAGAAGCATGGCGAACGCTATGTGGCCGAGTTCTGCGACGACTGCGGCGCGCCGCTGTTTGCCGATCCGGTCGGCGAACTGGCCCACGCGGAAATGCCCGAGGATACGCCGACCGGCACCGAGCACTTCCACTAAGCAAAACGCCCCCGAGTTCATTCGGGGGCGTTTTTATTTCTGCGATTGCGGCGTCGGCGGCTGCAGGTAGATGACGATGGGCTGTTGCGGCTGTGACTGCTGCACCGCCGCTGCGGGACGTTCCCCAAGAGAACGGCTGGCGGCAAAATACAAGCCGCCGAAACCGATAAACATGCCGACCATGGACGCAACCATCCAGCGGTAGCCTTCGGCCGACATCTTGTGCATTTCGGCGCGCAAAACCTCAATGTCGGCCTTCGTTGCTAACGTCGGCACGATCGCGTCAATATGCGCCTTGAGCGCTGCAACCTCGCTGTCCATCCAGACAGATTAGTACAAATCCGGGCGCCTACCAAGCCGAAAACGGGTGTTTAATCAGGCTGGAGTTGAGGTAGCGCAGGTCGTCGGTGACTTCCTCGCCTACCCAGTCCGGCTTGTCGAACGCCTGGTCTTCCGAGCTCAGTTCGATCTCGGCCACCACCAGCCCGGCATTGGCGCCGAGGAACTCGTCGACTTCCCACACGTTGCCGGCGAACTCGATGCGGCGGCGGTACTTTTCGATCAGCGGCTGCTCGCACAAGTGGTCCAGCAGCTCGGCCGCATCGTCCATCGGTATCGGATATTCCCACTCGCCGCGCGTGGCGCCGACGTTGCGCCCCTTGATCGTCATCACCGCGCGGTCGCCCTCGATGCGCACGCGCACCACGCGGTCCTTGTGCGACGACAGGTAACCCTGGCGAAAGAACACCGGCTCGCCCAGATTCATCCACGCATCGCCGCGCAGCAGGAACTTGCGCTCGATCTCGACGCCCACGATCAGTAGTCGTCCAGCGACAGCAGGATGGGCTGCAGGATCGAAGCGCCCAGCGCCGCGCTGCGGGCGCCGTTCCAGCCCACGTGCGGATCCGGCAGGTCGGCGTTGTCCTTGAACGGCATCTCCAGGGTCAGCGCCAGGCAGCCGAAGTGATGGCCGACGTACTTGGACGCCAAGGTCAGCATGTCTTCCTTGTACTTGCTGGCCGCGTAGCCGACCTTGTCCTGGAAGTCCGGCGTCGCGTTCTTGTAGCGGTCAATGAAGGCCTGCTGCTTGGCGCGGCGCTCCTCGCTGAAATTCTCCAGCATCTCGTTGCCGGCCACGAAGTTGTAAGGCAGCGCCTCGTCGCCGTGGATGTCGAAGAACATGTCGATGCCGGTTTCGTGCATCTTCTGCTTCACATACAGCACTTCCGGGCTGCGCTCGACGGTCGGCGTCATCCACTCGCGATTCAGGTTGGCGCCGGTGGCGTTGGTGCGCAGGTTGCCGCGCACCGAACCGTCAGGATTCATGTTCGGCACGATGTAGAACACGCAGCGCTGCAGCAGCTTGCGGGCGATCGGATTGGCGTCGTCCAGCAGCGAATCGATCAGGCCTTCGATGAACCACTCGGCCATCGACTCGCCCGGATGCTGGCGCGCGATGAACCAGATTTTCTTTTCCGATTCCGGCTTGCCGACGACCACCATGTTCATGTCGCGGCCGTCGACGGTGTTGCCCAGGTCGAGTACGCGGGCCAGCGGATGCTCGGCCACTTCGCCCAGCAGGCGCAGATGGCGTTCGAACGAATAAGGCTCGAAGTAGGCGTAGTAGACGCTGTCGGTATCGGGCGTGTGGCGGATCGTCATGACCTGGCCGTCGAAGGAGGTCGGCACGCGGAACCAGTTTTCGGTGTCGTAGCTGGCCACGGCCTGGTAGTCCTCGTAGCCCTTGGCATAGGTGGCCTGGCCGGCGTTCAGGAAGCGCATCGTCACCTGCTGGCCGCGCGCGCCCTGCAGGCGGAAGTGGAACCACTGGTGGATGTCGGCGTGCGAGTCCTTGCGCAGATTCAGTTCGATCTCCGCCGCGCTGTCCGCGCGCAGCACCTCGATGGCGCCGGAATCGAAGTTTTGGCTGATTTTGATGGTCATGTTGATCCAATATTAAGTGTATGGCTATGACCCCTATTTTACCAGCAGCATGCTCCCTTCGCGCTTGTAGCGGGCATGCCAGGACAGCGCCTTTTCCAGCACGTGCGGCGTCTGGCCGCCGCCCGCCAAGGCCTCTTCCAGGTAGGCCCGCAACTGCGGGCGATAGTCCGGGTGGGCGCAGTGCTCGATGATCAGCGGCGCGCGCTCGCGCGGCGCCAGGCCGCGCAGGTCGGCCAGCCCCCATTCGGTCACCAGCACATCGACATCGTGTTCGGTATGGTCGACGTGGGCGGCAAACGGCACCACGCTGGAAATGGCGCCATCCTTGGCCACCGACTTGCTGACGAATATCGACAACTGGCCGTTGCGGGCAAAGTCGCCCGAGCCGCCGATGCCGTTCATCATGTGCGTGCCGCCCACGTGGGTGGAGTTGACGTTGCCGTAGATGTCGAACTCCAGTGCCGTGTTCAGCGCGATGAGACCGAGCCGGCGCACCACCTCGGGATGGTTGCTGATCTCCTGCGGCCGCAGCACGATGCGGTCGCGGTACTGTTCGATATTGCGGATGAATTTCTCGTGCACCGGCGCCGACAGCGTGATCGACGACGCGGACGCCATCGACAACTGCCCCGAATCGAGCAGTTCGATCGCGCTGTCCTGCAGTACTTCCGAATACATGGTCATGTCGCGGAACGGAGAATCGATCAGGCCGTGCAGCACCGCGTTGGCGATGGTGCCGATGCCGGCCTGCAGCGGGCGCAGTTCGGGCCCCATGCGCCCTGCCTTCACCTCGCCCTCCAGGAAGGCGACCACGTGGCGGGCGATGGCGTCGGTCTCCGCATCCGGCGGCAGCGCGCTGGAGGGACTGTCCGGGCTGTCGGTGATGACGATGGCGGCGATGCGGTCCGGATGCACCGGGATCGAGGTCCAGCCGATGCGCTGCCAGGGGTCGAGCAGCGGAATCGCGCTGCGATGCGGCCGCGCGCCCGGCAAATAGATGTCGTGGAAGCCTTCCAGCGACAGCGGCGAACTCAGATTGATCTCGACGATCACCTGCCTGGCCTGCTGCACGAAACTGGCCGAGTTCCCGACCGACATGGTGGGAATGATGCCGCCGTCCGGCGTGATCGCCACCGCCTCGACGACGGCGATATCGACCGCCCGCAAGTCGCCCGAGCGCAGCTGCTCGGCCGTCTCGGACAGGTGCTGGTCGATGAACATCACCTCGCCGGCATTGATCTTGCGGCGCAGCGCGGCGTCGGCCTGGAACGGCATGCGGCGCGCGACCACGCCCGCGTTGGCCATCAGGCCGTCGCTGTCGTTGCCCAGCGATGCCCCGGTCAACAAGGTAAGGTTCAGCGGCGTCCGACGCGCCCGTTCGACCAGCGCGAGCGGCAGCGCCTTGGCGTCGCCGGCGCGGGTGAAGCCGCTCATGCCGACGGTCATGCCGTCCCTGAACAGCTGTGCGGCCTGCGCCGCGCTCATTATCTTATCCATCAACGCCGGGCGGCGGATGCGGTCTTCATGCATGGCGTTCTCCTCGTTCTTTGATTCAGTATAGAATCCGGATATCAGTCGTTGCATGACTTAAATTCTCATATCCCAGTCGTTTTATTCATGGACATCCGCTCGCTGCGCTACTTCATTGAAACCGTCCGCCTGAACAGCTTCACGCAGGCGGCCGAATCGCTGCACGTCACCCAGTCGACCATCAGCAAGATGGTGCGCCAGCTGGAGGAGGAACTGGGCGCGCAGCTGCTGATACGCGAAGGCCGCAAGCTGACGCTGACCGACACCGGCGGCGTGGTCTACGCGCGCGGCGAGGAGATGCTGGCCACCATGAGCCGCCTGACGGCGGAAGTGCGCGATACGCAGGCGATGGAGCGCGGCCGGCTCACGGTCGGCATCCCGCCGATGATCAACCTGTTGTTCACGCCCGTGCTGAAGGCCTTCCGCCAACGCCACCCGAACATCGCGCTGACCTTGCAGGAAGACGCCGGCCAGGAGATCGAGCGCCAGGTGGCGCTGGGCGAACTGGAAATCGGCATGACGGTGCTGCCGGCCGATCCGCTGCTGGGGTTGCAAACGGCGCCCATCGCCAGCTACCCGATCTGGGCGCTGGCCGCGCGCGGCACGTTCCAGAAGAGCCGCAGCACGCTCACGCTCAAGGCATTGGCCAAGACGCCGCTGGTGCTGCTGAAGGACGATTTCGCCATGACCCGCAGCCTGCGCAAGGCCTTCGGCGACGCCGGCTTCGAACCGAGCATCGCCGCGCAAAGCGGCCAGTGGGACTGGCTGGTGGCAATGGCATCGGCCGGCATGGGCGTGGCGCTGCTGCCCGAGCCGTTCATCCACCGGCTGGCGATCGGCCAGATGGATGCGGTGCGGCTGACCGATCCCGGCCTGCAATGGCAGCCGGCGCATGTGTGGCGCGGCAGCTACCTGTCCTACGCGGCGCGCGCGTGGCTGGAGGTATGCCGCGATGTGCTGGGCACTACCGCGCCGGCAGCTCGTGGATCGCGATCCCCTCGATAGGGTCGATCTCCCTGTCCCACGGCCGCAGTGCGATGAAGCGCTTGGTATCCTCGTAGCCGGCCTGCCAGCGGGCGCGGATGCCGGCCGCGCTGAAGTCGATGTCCTTGGTGTGGTCCTCGTTGCCGACGCGCGGCGCCTTCAGCGACACCACGTGCATGGTGGTGCCGCAGCCCCAGGCGGCCAGTTCGCGCACCTCTTCCGACATCGCCGCCTCGTCCGACAGGTGCAGCGTCAGTTGGCGGATCACGTGACGCAGCCGGTGCAGCTTGCGCTGCTGTTCGATATTGCTGGCGCGGCTGGCGTACTGGATCTCCTTGTGCTTGTCCAGCACCTGCATCATGCTTTGCGGCTCGCTGCCGTCGGGGTTCCACACCTGCACCGAGAAGATCACCGAACTGCGGCGCGGCTCGTCGTCCAGCACCGCCTCGATCGGCGTGTTGGAATAAATGCCGCCGTCCCAGTATGGCTCGCCGTCGATGCGCACGGCGGGAAAGGCCGGCGGCAGCGCGCCGGACGCCATCACGTGCGAGGCGCCCAGCGGCTCCTTGCGGCTGTCGAAATAGCGCATGCCGCCGGTGCGCGCGTTGACGGCGCCGACGGTGAGCCGCGTGTGCTTCGCGTTGATGTAGTCGAAATCGACCAGCGTATCGAGCGTGGTGCGCAGCGGCGCGGTCTGGTAAAAGGATGCCTGCTCGATGCCGACCCTGGCGTCCGGATTCCACCACGACGACAGGTTCGGTTCGAAGAAGGCGGGGATGCCCTGGCCCACCGTCAAGGCATTGGCGAAGGCGCGCGGCAGGAGCGAAAAGCCCAGCGCGTTCTGCTCCATGCGGTGCCAGAACTGGCGCAGCCGGTCCAGCCGGTAGCGCGGGTCGTTGCCGGCGATGATGGCGCCGTTGATGGCGCCGATCGACGTGCCGATCACCCAGTCCGGCTCGACGCCGGCTTCGTGCATGGCTTGATAGACGCCCAGCTGGTAGGCGCCCAGGGCGCCGCCGCCCTGCAGGACCAGCACAACCTGGCCCGGCATGGACGGCGATGCCGAAGGTGACGACGGTCGGACGGGGGTACGATTCAAATCGGATCTCCACGGTGCACTGCAACATGGAGATTGTAGTGCACTTCCCCGCCGTCCGCAGCCGCTCTTTAGCCCAAGGTCACGCCACGTGCCTTGAGCGCTGCGCGCACGCCGGCGCCGTAGGCCGGATCGGCCTTGTCGAAGTGGCCCAGCTGGCGCTCGATGATCTCGGCGCTGACCTGGCTCAATGGACCGGCGATGTTGTTGAACAGGTTGCGCTGTTCCTGTGCCGGCATCAAACGGAACAGATTACCGGCCTGCGTGTAATCGTCTTCCTTGCCGCGGCCGTCGTAGCGGGCCGCGCCGCCGTGCAGCGCCAGCGCCGGCTCGCCGTGGCCGAGGCCTTGCGGATTGCTGCCGCCGGCGTCGACCGCCGCGTAGTTCTGCGCCGAGCCGCCGTTGGAGATCGCCATCGCACCGTCGCGCTGCTGGTTGTGGAACGGGCAGCGCGGCGCGTTCACCGGCAGGTGCTGGTGGTTGGTGCCGACGCGGTACAGCTGCGCGTCGTGGTAGGCGAACAGGCGCGCCTGCAGCATCTTGTCCGGCGAGTGGCCCATGCCCGGCACGATGTTGGCCGGCGACAGCGCGGCCTGCTCGACTTCGGCGTGGTAGTTCAGCGGATTGCGGTTCAGCTCAAACACGCCGACCGGGATCAGCGGGAAATCCTTGTGCGGCCAGACCTTGGTCAGGTCGAACGGATTCCAGCCGGTGCGCGCTTCCCACGCCGCCAGTTCGGCCTCGGTGGCCACCTGCAGCCTGACGTCCCACTGCGGGAAGTCGCCGGCGGCGATGGCGCCGAACAGGTCGCGCTGCGCGTAGTCGGGATCTTCGCCGGCGATGCGGGTGGCGACGTCGGCGGGCAGGTTCTTGATGCCCTGCCTGGTCTTCAGGTGCCACTTGACGTAGACGCGCTCACCGGCGGCGTTGATCAGGCTGAAGGTGTGGCTGCCGAAACCGTCCATGTGGCGGTAGCCGTCCGGCGTGCCGCGGTCGGAGAACAGCATCGTCACCTGGTGCAGGCTTTCCGGCGCCTTGCTCCAGAAGTCGAACATCATGGTCGGCGATTTCAGGTTGGTCTGCGGATCGCGCTTTTGCGTGTGGATGAAGTCGGGGAACTTGATGCCGTCCTTGATGAAGAACATCGGCGTGTTATTGCCGACCAGGTCCCAGTTGCCTTCCTCGGTATAGAAGCGCATGGCGAAGCCGCGCGGATCGCGTTCGGTGTCGGCGCTGCCCTTCTCGCCGCCGACGGTGGAGAAGCGCACGAAGGTGTCGGTCTTCTTGCCGACCTCGGAGAACAGCCTGGCCTTGGTGTAGCGGGTGATGTCGTGGGTGACGGTGAAGGTGCCGTAGGCGCCCGAGCCCTTGGCATGGACGACGCGCTCGGGAATGCGCTCGCGGTTGAAGTGCTGGAGTTTCTCGATCAGGTGGAAGTCCTGCAACAGCAAAGGACCGCGTTCGCCGGCGCTGGCCGAATTCTGGTTGTCGGCGACTGGGATGCCGGAGGCGGTGGTAATCGGTGGCTGACTCATGGCTATAACTCCTCGTTGTTCGATAGGGTGAAACTATTCTACCGAGACAACGCCATAAATAAAATCTATATATATCTATGGAATTGATAGCCAAAAACAATCCGGGGTCAGATCCGACATTTGGACACGAGCTCTGCTGTAGCGGCTGCTACAGCAGAGCTCGTGTCCAAATGTCGGATCTGACCCCGGATTGGACTTACGCTTCCTTGATGCGCTTGGCGATGTGGGCCAGGGCGTCCTCCACCTGGTCGATCAGGATCAGGCACAGGTCGCCCTCCTGCAGGCGTCCCATCGCGGTATCGATGGCGAGGAACTCGCCGTAGATCTCCTGGATGTGGGTGGTGCGCGGCGCGCCGTTCAGGCCGGAACGCAGCAGCCCCACCACCTCGCCGTCGACGCGGCCGCGCTGGCACGCGTCTTCGTACAGGATCACGTCGTCGAACGCGCGGCCGAGGATCTCGGTCTGCTGCGTGATGTCCTGGTCGCGGCGGTCGCCCGCGCCGGAAATCACCACCGAGCGGCGCTTGGCCGGCATCGTCTCCACCGCCTGCACCAGCGCCAGGATGGCGTCCGGATTGTGGCCGTAGTCGGCGATCAGCGTCGCGCCCTTGTAGTCGAACACGTTGAAACGGCCCGGCGCATTGTCGGAATCGTTGGCGAAGGTCTTCAGGCCGAGACGGATCGCGTCCCAGCTGATGCCCACGCCCCACGCCGCCGCCACCGCCGCCATCACGTTCTCCACCTGGAAGCCGATGGCGCCGTTGCGGGTGATCGGCACCATGGACAGCGCGATCTTGTTCAATTCCTTGCCTTCCGCGGCGACGATTTGGCCGTCCTCCACGTACACGGTGCGGCAGCCCTGCGCCAGGTGCGTGGCGATCACCGGATGGCCACGGTCGGCGCCGAAGAAGATCACCTTGCCGCGGCAGTTGGCCGCCATGCCGGCGACGATAGGATCGATCGCGTTCAGCACCGCGAAGCCGTGCTCGGAGACGTTCTGCACGATCACGCGCTTCAGCACGGCCAGGTCTTCCACCGTGGTGATGTAGTTCAGGCCGAGGTGGTCGCCGCTGCCGATGTTGGTCACCACGGCGACCTTGCAGCGGTCGAAGGCCAGGCCTTCGCGCAGCACGCCGCCACGCGCGGTCTCGAACACCGCCGCGTCCACGTCCGGATGCAGCAGCACGTTGCGCGCGCTGCGCGGGCCGCTGCAGTCGCCGCTGTCGGTCTGGCGGCCTTCGATGTAGACGCCGTCGGTATTGGTCATGCCGGTGCGCAGGCCGCTGGCGGTCAGCAGGTGCGCGATCAGGCGCACGGTCGTCGTCTTGCCGTTGGTGCCGGTGACCGCGACCACCGGAATGCGGCCGTCGTCGCCCGGAGCGAACATGGTGTTGACGATGGCCTCGCCCACCGCGCGGCCCTTGCCGTACGACGGCGCGATGTGCATGCGCAGGCCCGGCGCGGCGTTCACTTCGACCACGCCGCCGCGCTGGTTCTCGATCGGTTGCAGCACGCCGTCGCAGACCACGTCGACGCCGCAGATATCGAGGCCGATCATCTGCGCCGCCTCCACCGCGCGCGCCGCCACTTCAGGGTGCACGTCGTCGGTGACGTCGGTGGCGGTGCCGCCGGTCGACAGGTTGGCGTTGTTGCGCAGGATGACACGCTGGCCCTTGCTCGGCACGGAGTCCGCCTCCAGGTCCTGCAGCGCCAGGCGCGCGATGGCGATGTCGTCGAAACGGATCTTGGTCAGCGAAGTCGAGTGGCCGCTGCCGCGGCGCGGATCGGCGTTGACGATGTTGACCAGCTCGCGCACCGTGTGCACGCCGTCGCCGACCACCTGCGGCGGATCGCGGCGCGCGGCCGCCACCAGCTTGTTGCCGATGACGAGCAGGCGGTAGTCGTGGCCCGGCAGGTAGCGCTCGACCATGATGTTGTCGCGGAATTCCTTCGCCGTGTGGAAGGCTTTTTCCATGTGCTCCTTCGACATCACGTTGACCGTGACGCCCTTGCCCTGGTTGCCGTCCTTCGGCTTGACCACCACCGGCAGGCCGATTTCCTGCGCCGCCGCCCAGGCATCCTCGGCGTCCTCCACCGTGCGGCCGATAGGCACCGGCACGCCGGCCGCGTGCAGCAGCTTCTTGGTCAGTTCCTTGTCCTGCGCGATCGATTCGCCGATGGCGCTGGTGGTGTCCATTTCGGCGGCCTGGATGCGCCGCTGGCGCGAGCCCCAGCCGAACATCACCATGCTGCCTTCGGTCAGGCGGCGGATCGGGATGTCGCGGGCGATGGCGGCGCTGACGATGGCGCCGGTGCTCGGGCCCAGGCGCACATCCTCGTCCAGGTCGCGCAATTCGTTCAGCGCGCCGGTCAGGTCGAACGGCGTGTCGGCCAGCGCGGCGTTGATCAGGTTGTGCGCCAGCGTCATCGCCAGGCGGCCCACCGCTTCCTCGCTGTACTCGACGACGGTCTGGTAGATGCCGTCTTCCAGCGTGGCCGTGGTGCGGCTGAAGGTGACCGGGCAGCCGGCTTGCGCCTGCAGGCTCAGGGCCGCCACTTCCAGCACGCGGGCCAGCGGCACGTCGTCGTCATGGCCGGTCGGGCGCAGCGCGCCGATGGCGGGGAAGCGCGCATGCAGGCGCTGCTCGAAACCGCGCAGCGAGGCGATCGAGCGCTCCTCGGGCGGGCACGATACGATGACCTCCACCGCGGTGTGGTGGCTCCAAAGATTCGGGCCGCGAAGGGCGCGGGTGCGGATGACTTCCATAAATCTGCTTGTTCTTTCAGTGATGTATCAGTGATGAGTTCGCTTCGGGTTCGCATCGAACGTGCGCAGGCCGGCGCCGATCAGTTCAGGCGTCAGGCCCAGCGCCCAGCCGGCGGCGATCGCGGCCAGCACGGCCTCCGGCGGCACCAGCGGCGACAGCGGCAGGCTGGCCGCTTCGTCGTAGCCTTGGGCGAGCACGATGCGGCTCATGTCCTTGTCCTGGCGCTGGAACACCACGCGCTTGCCGTCCTGGCGATGCTGGGCGACGGCGGCCAGGTGCTCGTCGACGCCGTAGAAAATCACCTCGCCGTCGCACAGGTCGGCCATGTCCACCACTTGCGGATCGGCCGCGTTCAGCACCGCCACGCCGCTCGGCAGGATCACGTCGACCTGGGTGCGCAGCACGCCGTACAGCTTGTCGGCGCTGTCGATGTAAAACTCGCTCAGCTCTTCGAAGTCGCTGACGTCGGTGACCACGCCGACCGCGCACTTGTCGTAGGCCAGGCCTTCGGTCAGTATCATGCGGGCGCTGGCTTCGAACACGCCCGCTTCGACATTCTTGTTCAGCAGCAGCCGCTCGCCGGTTTCCCAGTCGCTGAAGCCGTCCTTGGGCAGCAGGCGGCCGTTGACGAACAGGCCGTCGGCGCAGGTCAGGCCGACCTTGCGGCCGCTGATCTGCAGCAGCCAGGCGATCAGGCGCGACGCCATCGTGGTGCCGTGCTTGCCGGCGATGCCGACGATAGGCATGCGGCCGCCCTCGTCCGGCGCGAACAGGTGGTCGACGATCGCTTCGCCGACGTTGCGCGGCTCGCCGCCGGCCGGCTTCAAATGGGCCAGCAAGCCGGGGCTGGCGTTGACTTCGATGATGGCGCCGCCCTGCTCCTGCAGCGGACGCGAAATGTCGGCGGCCACCACGTCGATGCCGGCGATGTCCAGGCCGACCACGCGCGCCGCCAGCGTCGCCATCGCGGCCACTTGCGGGTGCACCTTGTCGGTGACGTCGATGGCGACGTTGCCGTTCGGCTGGATCAGCACTTTCTGGCCGTCCTGCGGCACCGAGTACGCGGTCATGCCCTGGCGCTGCAGCTCGAGGATGATCTCGGCGCCATGCTGCGGCGCGATCTGGTTCAGCGGCGCGTCTTCGGTGGTGCCGCGGCGCGGATCGGTGTTGATCTGGCTGTCGCACAGTTCGATGATGTTGGATTTGCCGTCGCCGGTGACCCACAGCGACTCGCCGGCGGCGGCGGCCACCAGGCGCTTGCCGACCACCAGCAGGCGGTGCTCGTTGCCGGCGACGAAGCGCTCGACGATCACGCTCGTGCTGTCGCCCTTGCGCGCGGCCAGCGCGTACGCGGCGGTGACGTCGGCTTCGGTCATCAGGTTCAGCGACACGCCGCGGCCGTGGTTGCCGTCGTACGGCTTGACCACCACCGGCACGCCGATGTCCTGCGCCGCTTCCCAGGCCGCTTCGGCGCTGGTCACCAGTTCGCCCTCGGGCACCGGCACGCCGCACGAGGCCAGCAGCGACTTGGTCAGGTCCTTGTCGCTGGCGATGCCCTCGGCGATGGCGCTGGTCTGTTCGGTTTCGGCGGTCCAGATGCGGCGCTGGCGGGCGCCATGGCCCAGCTGCACCAGGTTGCCGTCGGTCAGGCGGATCGACGGGATCTTGCGCACGGTGGCGGCGTCGACGATGTTGGCGGTGCTCGGTCCCAGGCACAGCGACTCGACCATGTCGGTCAGCTCGGCCACGGTGGCGGCCAGGTCGTAGGGCTTATCCTCGATCATCGCCATCAGCAGGTCGCGGCCGTGGGCCAGCGCGGCGCGGCCGACCTGCTCCTGGCGGGTGCGGAAGGCCATCTTGTACATGCCGGTGTTCTCGCCGATCTGGCGGGTCTTGCCGAAGCCGGTTTTCATGCCGGCCAGGTTTTGCAGTTCCAGCACCACGTGTTCCAGGATGTGGCCGGCATAGGTGCCGTCGCGCAAACGCTCCAGGAAACCGCCATGCTCGCCCACGCCGCAGCGGTGCACGATCAGGCCCGGCAGGACCGTCGTCAGGCGTTCATACAAGCCAGGCAACAAATTCGAGGGGAAATTCTCCAGCTCGCCAATGTCCAGCCACGCCTCGATCACCGGGCGATAAGTCCAGATGTTGGGCCCGCGCAAATGGGTTACGCGGAGAACTTCAATGTCTTTCTTCTTGATCATGTTTCTATTCTTGTATCTTTGTTATCAGCCGTGGCCAGCCCGCGCCGTATTTTAACCTCTGTACCACCACTGGTAGCCAAATTGCATTTGGCCGTCCCTGCGTGTGCGTTATACTTGCCGCCAACAAAACACTGGTTCATCTTGATTTCTGTCAAGGATGTAACAACTGACAGAATACCGTAAATAAAGCAGTTATATCAGACGCAACACCTACTAGTTCCACCTTTTGTTCCACCTTTTCTCCGCCGGAGTACGCTGCACGATGACAACAGAACAACTTTCCTCCAACTCCAGCCAGAGCGAGCTACCTGAGCGCTGGCGTTCCGAGATACAGGCACAACTTTCCCAAGGGGAAAACGTTGTAAGTGCCCTGGAGGTTGACTTGGATGAACAACTTCGTTTTTCCAAGGGGATAATTCTGGTCACCGGCACCCGCGTCCTGGCGCGCGCGCCGGGCCGCAACGACTGGCAAAGCTGGCCCTTCGACCACGACCTGGCGCTCCAACACCATGACCACGCCGGCGTCGGCCACCTGGAACTGATCAACGCCGGCGGCCGCCTGGGCGCCTGGCGCTTCACGCTGGGCCAGAACCTGCAGGCGATCCGCCTGGTCGAGCAGTTCGACGCCCACCGCGACAGCCACGCCACCGGCGTGCCGGTGCTGCGCGAAGAGAAAAACATCTGCCCGAGCTGCAAGGCGCCGCTCGAACCCGAGCAGGAGGAATGCCCGATCTGCACCAAGGTGGTCTACACGCCGCCGTCGACCTGGACCCTGTTCCGCCTGTGGCGCTTCGCCAAGCCGTACAAGCTGCCGCTGGGCTTCGGCTTCGCGCTGATGCTGCTGTCGACCGGCGCGCACATGATCCCGCCCTACCTGACCATCCCGCTGATGGACAATGTGCTGATCCCTTACCAGAACGGCAAGGCGGTCGATCCGATGATGGTGGCGCTGTACATGTCCGGCCTGGTGGCGTCGGCCGTGCTGGCGTGGATACTGGGCTGGGGCAAGACCTACGTGCTGGCGCTGGTGTCGGAGCGCATCGGCGCCGACCTGCGCACCGAGACCTACGACCATCTGCTGCGCCTGTCGCTGGAATACTTCGGCGGCAAGCGCACCGGCGACCTGATGTCGCGCATCGGCAGCGAGAGCGACCGCATCTGCGTGTTCCTGTCGCTGCACCTGCTCGACTTCGCGTCCGACTGCCTGATGATCATCATGACCGGCGTGATCCTGTTCTCCATCGATCCGTGGCTGGCCATCTTCACGCTGCTGCCGCTGCCGTTCATCGCCTGGCTGATCCACGTGGTGCGCGACCGCCTGCGCACCGGCTTCGAAAAGATCGACCGCGTGTGGGGCGAGGTGACCAACGTGCTGGCCGACACCATCCCCGGCATCCGCGTGGTGAAGGCGTTTGCGCAGGAGTCGCGCGAAGCGGCGCGCTTCCGCACCGCCAACAAGCACAACCTGGCCGTCAACGACAAGCTGAATAAAATCTGGTCGCTGTTCTCGCCCACCGTGTCGTTCCTGACGGAGCTGGGGCTGTTGGTGATCTGGGTGTTCGGCATCTACCAGGTGTCCAAGGGCCACATCACCGTCGGCGTGCTGTCGGCGTTCATCGCGTATTCGAGCCGCTTCTACGGCCGCCTCGACTCGATGAGCCGCATCGTCTCGGTGACGCAGAAATCGGCGTCGGCCGCCAAGCGCATCTTCGACATCCTCGACCACGTGTCGTCGGTGCCCGAACCGGCCAATCCGGTCAAGCTGGCCAAGGTCGACGGCAACATCACCCTGCGCGAAGTGGGCTTCCGCTACGGTAACCGCGCCGTCAACCGCGGCATCAACCTCGATATCAAGGCCGGCGAAATGATCGGCCTGGTCGGCCATTCCGGTTCCGGCAAATCGACCCTGGTCAACCTGATCTGCCGCTTCTACGACGTGTCCGAAGGCGCGATCATGCTCGACGGCGTCGACATCCGCTCGTTCGCCGTGTCGGACTACCGCCGCAACATCGGCCTGGTGCTGCAGGAGCCGTTCCTGTTCTTCGGCACCATCGCCGAGAACCTGGCCTATGGCAAGCCGGACGCGACCCGCGCCGAAATCATCGCCGCCGCGCGCGCCGCGCATGCGCACGAGTTCATCCTGCGCCTGCCGCAGGGCTACGACTCGATGGTCGGTGAGCGCGGCCAGGGCCTGTCCGGCGGCGAGCGCCAGCGCATCTCGATCGCCCGCGCGCTGCTGATCGATCCGAAGATCCTGATCCTCGACGAAGCCACCTCCTCGGTCGATTCCGAGACCGAGAAAGAGATCCAGCGCGCGCTGGAAAACCTGGTGCAGGGCCGCACCACGATCGCCATCGCGCACCGCCTGTCGACCTTGCAGAAGGCCGACCGCCTGGTGGTGCTCGACCGCGGCGTGGTGGTGGAAGAAGGCGCGCACGACGACCTGATGGCGCGCGAAGGCGCCTACTACCGCCTGTACCAGGCGCAGGCCCGCAACGTCGACACCGATCTGGACGACAGCGGCAGCAAGGAATAAGAGAACACTATGACGAGCAAATTTGAATTGGTACGCAATCCCTTCGGCCGGCTGGTGCTGACCACCACCGAGGGCGTGGTGCACGAAGGCGTGGCGCCGGTGCGCGCCTTCCCGGTGCAGGCGCCGACCGACGGCATCGCGCTGGTCAGCACCGACGGCAAGGAAGTCGGCTGGATCGACCGCATCGAAGACCTGCCGGCGGCGCAGGGCGAGCTGGTACGCGAGGAATTGTCGGGACGCGAGTTCATGCCGGAGATCGCGCGCATCAACAGCGTGACCAGCTACGCCACGCCGTGCACCTGGTCGGTGGCGACCGACCGCGGCGACACCGAGTTCGTGCTGCGCGGCGAGGAGGACATCCGCCGCCTGACGGTGGACACGCTGCTGGTCTCCGACATCCACGGCATCCACTACCTGATCCGCGACGTGCGCGAGCTGGACAAGCACAGCAAGAAAATCCTCGACCGCTTCCTGTAAGCGCGTCAGCCGTCGCCGGATTGTTTCCGGCGGCGTCCTCCTCACCGGCCCAGCCCGGCATACTCCTGATACAGCACAAGGCGGCCTCAAAAAGCGCCCGCATGATGGAATCGTGCGCCCGTCGATACGGGCAGGAAGGGCCTACAATGAAACTCCCGGAACCGAAATCCTTTGTGCCGCCTCGCTCGATTCCAAAACCGAAGCGCAAGAAGCCCAAGCCTCGACCAAAGCAGCCTCAGCCGAAGAAAGGGGATTAAGATGAAACCAGACAAGGAGCAACTGCAGATTGAACTGCGCTATGCCCAGCGCGTCGGCCAGCGCAGCGTGCGCTTCTATCGACGGATTCAGACTACCTTAACATTTATAAGCATGCTGGCCGGCAGCAGCGCGATTGCTGCAATTGCCGCGCAAATGCCGATGGCCGCCACGTGGATGATGGCCGCGTTTGCCATTTTTGGCATTCTCAATTTCGCCATAAGACCGGCGGAAAAAATCGCCGCACTACATTCGGACGTCCGAAAGTACGCGGCGCTGATCGCCAAGTCCGACAACCTCGACGCTGCCGCGATCCAACATCTGCTACACGAGGCAAGGCAGACCGATTCGGAAGAAATTGAACCACTACGCGCAGTCGCGTACAACGATGTCATGCTGGAAATCGACGAAACCGACTCGCTGATTCCGCTGACACCCATGCAGAAACTAATGAGCGCGCTGGCCTGAGCCGTATCTCAAAATCTAGTGCGGCCGGCGGCGGAACCAGCCGGCCAGCGACAGACGGTCGCGCGTGGCCGGCAGCACTTCATGCGGCATGTCGGCCGACAGGAACAACACCAGCCGGCTGCCCATCGGCGCGATGTCGTTGACGGGCGCGTCCAGCGGATGCAGACGCAGGGCGCCGCCCTGCTCCAGCCGCCAATCCGGGTTCAGATAAATCACCACCGAGACGGTGCGCAAATCGTCATCCTGAAAACGGTCCAGATGCTTGTGGTAGGCGGCGCCGGGCGCGTACAGCGCGAAGTGGCTTTCGTAGCTGTCGAGCCCCAGGAAGAACTCCCGGTTCAGCGCCAGGCGCAGCGATTCCATGATCGCCAGATAACGGTCGCAGGCATCGGAGCGGCCCGCCTCCAGCCACAGGATGCGGTCGCCCCGTATGTCCGCGCGCACCGCCTGCGCGGCACCACGCCCGACGGCGGCGAACGCCAGCGCGCCCTCCGCCGCCTCGACACGGCATTCGTCGGCCAGCGCCAGCGTCAGTTCATCGGATAAAAACAGATTCTGCTGCGACCAGCCATGCAAGGCCAGTCCATCCAGCGTCAGTTGATGCAGGCCGGCGGCCGGGGTGGGGAGTTCGATAGGCATGGGACTCCTGGTGAACGACCATGGTAACACCCGCGTGCCGCCGTGGATCGCCTTATTTGAAGGCCTTGACGGCCGCGTCGAATTTCACCTTCAGCGACTGATCATGGTGGCTGACGGGCGGCACCTCGCGTTTGATGTCGAGCAGCTGGTAGACCGCCATCTGCGCCGCGCGCACCGAATACTCGACCGTGAACACCACATCTTCCGGCACCTCGACAAACTGGCTGACAAAGGCCAGGTTGCGCGAGTTCGGCGGCACCGGCAGCGGACGGTCGCTCTTAAAGCGCGGCATGAACATGCTGGTGATGTAAGGCATGCGGCACGGTATGCAGTTCGCCGCGGCGAATACTTCCGCCATGTCGAAATTCAGGTGTCCGCACAGCTCGCGCAGGATTTCCTCGCCGCTGCAATCGGCCATCGGCTTGGCGATGAAGTCGCCGATGCGGTCCGGATGCAGCGCATAACCCCAGCACACCTGCACGCCCTCCGGCTGGCCCGCGAAATGCGGCTGGTGCGCCAGCACCACCGACAGCAGCCAGTTCGAATCCTTGAACGTCACCAGGCCGCCGGTGCCGGCGACGTTGCCGCTAAACTGCTGCATCTTGTTGAAAAACGCGGGATCCTTCAGCGTGACGGTGAACGACTCCCACCACGATTCGGGAATGCTGGAATTGAACGCCGCCGGATTGCCGAACTGCGGACGGTCCACCGCCAGCTTTTCCCACAAGGCCCAGCCCTGGCTGTCGCGCTTGTCCAGCTTGGGCGGGGCGCTGTGCATGCTGCCGTAGCTCGACGCATCGGTCATCGAACCGTTCTGGAAGAACACCAGGTCATGCGGACCGACGGCGATGGTTTCGGTTTCGCCGTTGCGCACGCAGCGCAGCGAGGTCGCGGTCAACGTGCCGCCCTCCTCCATCACGGCGATATCGTCCACCTTGCAGTTGTGGACCACCTGCACGCCCTGCTTTTGCAGCCAATCCTGCAAGGGCCGCACCAGCGAATCGTACTGGTTGTAGACGGTGCGCTTGACGCCGGCCAGCGTCTCGATGCGCGAGAACTCCATCATGAAGCGGTGCAGATAGCGCTTGAACTCCACCGCGCTGTGCCAGGGCTGGAAGGCGAACGTGGTGGCCCACATGTACCAGAATTTGGTGTCGAAGAATTCCGGCGATAGCCAATCGGTGATGGCGCTGTTGCCGAGTGTTTCCTCATCGGCTTCGGCCAGCGCCAGCAGCTCGGTGCGGTCCTGCATGGAGAACCCCATCGACGTCACGTTCACGCGGAAGCGGTTGCGGTCGACCAGGCGCGCTTGCGAATGCGACTGGTGCATCTGGTTGAAGGCGATGGTCTCGTCGTAGACGCTTAGTCCTTCATGCTCCAGCGACGGAATGCTCTTGAACAGGTCCCACGTGCATTCGTAGTTGTCGGTGGTGAGCATCCGGCCGCCGCGCAGCGTATAGCCGGTGTCCGCATCGCCACCGCCGTCGAGACTGCCGCCGGCCACCGGCATGGCCTCGAAGATGGTGATGCTGGCGCCGGCGATACCGCCGTCGCGGATCATGAACGCGGCCGCCGCCAGCGAACCGATACCGCCGCCGACCAGGTATGCTTTGATGGGATTGCTCATGGAACCGCCCTTTTTATTGGATAGAGTTGCCATGATAGTGCTGCACGAGCTGTCAAAAATGTCGCACATTACCCGAAGGCATCAACTCCATGAGGCAGGTCAAAATTCCGATAAAAAAAGGCTCCCCGCAGGGAGCCTTCCACAACCACCGCGCCGGGCGGATTATTTTTCCGAATACATATTGGCGTATTTCAGGCCGAAGTACAGGATGAAGGTGTAGCACGCGGCCGGCACCAGGAACGACAGCTGCAGGCTGATGTTATCGGCCAGCAGGCCTTGCGCGAACGGCACCAGCGCGCCGCCGACGATCGCCATGCACAGCACGCCCGAACCCTGGCCGGTCAATGGACCCAGCTTGTTCAGCGCCATCGAGAAGATGGTCGGGAACATGATGGAGTTGAACAGGCCGACCGCCAGAATCGACCACATGGCCAGGTGGCCGCCGCTGAAGATCGCCACCAGCACCAGCACGATTACCGCCGCCGAGTTGAAGGCCAGCGCCTTGCCCGGGCTGACCGAGCGCATGACGGCGAAGCCGATGAAACGGCCGATCATCGCGCCGCCCCAGTAGTAGCTGACGAACGGCGCCGCGTCGGCGGCCGCCAGGCCCATCACTTTCGGGTCGCCCATGAAGTTGATCAGGAAGCTGCCGATACTGACCTCGCCGCCCACGTACAGGAAGATCGCCACGGCGCCCAGCACCAGGTGGCGGTGCTTCAGCACGGCCGACCAGCCGGCGCTCTCGCCGCCTGGTTGTTCAGCGTCGACGATCTTCGGCAGGCGCGCGAACGCGAACAGCACGGCCAGCGCCAGCAGCGCCAGCGCCAGCACCAGGTAAGGACCCTGCACGCTGGACGCTTCCTTGGCGTGGTAGGCCGCCTGCTCGACAGCGGGCAGCTTGGCCAGGTCGGCCGCGCTCAACACGCCGCCGGCCAGGATCAGCATGCCGCCCAGCGTAGGCGCCACGGTGGTGCCCAGCGAGTTGAAGGCCTGGGTCAGCGTCAGGCGGCTGGATGCCGTCTGCGGATCGCCCAGCACCGTCACGTATGGATTGGCCGCCACCTGCAGGATGGTGATGCCGCCTGCCAGCACGAAGAAGGCGATCAGGAACAGCGTGTAGCCGCTGGTCGCCGCCGGATAGAACAGCGCACAGCCGGCCGCCGCGATGGTCAGGCCGGCGACGGCGCCGTGCTGGTAGCCGATCTTCTTGATCAGCATACCGGCCGGCAGCGAGACGATGAAATAGGCGCCGAAGAAGCAGAACTGCACCAGCATGGCCTGCACGTAGGTTAATGTATAGACAGCCTTCAGGTGCGGGATCAGCACGTCGTTCAGGGACGTCAGCAGGCCCCACATGAAGAACAGGATGGTGACGATGACCAGCGGACCGGTGTTGCCGCCGGCCTGCGATTGGCTGCCCGCAACCGGGGCAGCTTGCGAATAATGTTCCATGCTTTTACTTTCTCCTGATTTTTATTTAAAGTCGCCGCACGCCAGCGCATCCTTGTCCCTGGCGGCGCCGCCAACGATCTGGATGTTGGCGAACGTCGCCGCGAACGGCGCATCGGCGGCCACGCTGAACGGCGTGCTCAAAGCCGCCGGCACCAGTCCCTTGGCGGTGAAGCACGACAGCGGAATCTTGACCGTCTGCTTGCCTTTGCCGGCCAAACGCTGGAACACGGCACCGGCATCCAACTCGGTGGTTTCGATACCGATATTGACCTTGCCCGCCGGCGCAGCCGACACGATAGCATCAAATTGCAGTGCACCGTCAGTACTTGCGAAGGCAGGCACCTTCAAGGCCTTGGAAGATTGTGCCTCCAGCTTCGCCGGACCGGTCCAGGTCAGGCGCTTGGCGTCCTGCTGGGTGTTGATCTGCGCGGTTTCGACTTTGACGGTCGGCAGGTTGAACACGGCGTTCAGGTCCGCGCCCAGCGGCACGCGCTTGTCGCCGCTGGTGACGTACAACGCGTAGGTCGAACGGTCCGTCGGGCTGTACACCGACATGGACGTGGTCTTGCCGCAGCCGCCTGCGGGGAAGCTCGCGTCCAGCACCGGCACGGTCGCTTTGCTGGCGTAGTTCAAGCCGTAGCCGAATTTGAACAGCGGATCATACGAAGCATCGCCGACATTGAGCGGCGACTGGCAGGCCGACTTCGGCCACGAGAACGACAGCTTGCCGCGGAAGTCCGCGTTGACCTTGCCGTCCGCCTTGCGGAACAGGACGTCGGACACGCCCTTGCCCTCGGTGCCGGGCAGCCAGGCCGCGACGAAGCTGTCCGACAGGTTCAGCAGGTCATTGGTGTACAGCGGGCGGCCGGACAGCAGCACCGTCACCACCGGCTTGCCCTTGCCCGACACGGCCTGCAGCACCGCCAGGTCTTCGGGATGGCGGCCGGACTCGCGCAGCGTGCCGGCCGGGCCGATGTCGCCGTCGCCTTCCGCGTACGGCGTCTCGCCAATGACCGCGATCACGGCGTCGAATTTGGAGACGTCCACGCCGGCGGCGTTTTCGCTGAAGGTGACGTTGTCCTTGCCGGCGGCGTCCCGGATGCCGGCCAGGATGGTGTCGCTGAACGGGTAGTCGCTGTTCTTGTTGTCGGTACCCTGCCACGTCAGCGACCAGCCACCGGACTGGTTGGCCATGTTGTCCGCGCTCTTGCCGACCACCAGTATCTTCCTGCCGCGCGCCAGCGGTAAAACGCCGCCGTTATTCTTCAGCAGTACCAGCGATTCGCGCACCGCCTGGCGCGCCAGGTCGCGCGCCTGCAGCGTTTCCTGCTTGCCGGCGTAGGCGTTCTGCGATGGCTTCTTGCCATCGAACAGGCCGGCGCGCAGCTTCACGCGCAGGATGCGGGTCACCGCGTCGTCGATGCGCGACATCGGGATCTCGCCCTTCTCCACTTGCGCAATCGTGTTGGCGATGAAGGTCTTCCACTTTTCCGGCACCATCACCAGGTCGACGCCGGCGTTGATCGAAGCGGCGCAGCTGTCTTCTCCGCAGCCGGGCACTTCGGCGATGGCGTTCCAGTCGCTGACGACCAGGCCATCGAAGCCCATCTTGGTTTTCAGCGCGTCGGTCAGCAGCTCTTTACTGCCATGCATCTTGCCGTGGTCGACGCCGCCCTTGACGTCGTTCCAGCTGTTGAAGGACGCCATCACCGTCTGCACGCCGGCCTGCAGCGCCGGGTAGTAGCCCTGCGCGTGGATGTTGATCATCTCCGACATCGTCGAGTGGTTCTCACCGCGGTCCTTGCCCTCGGCGGTGCCGCCGTCGCCGATGAAGTGCTTGGCGGTGGCGACCACGGTGCCGTCGCCCTTCAGGTCACCCTGCAGTCCCTTGACGTAGACGCCCGCATAGTCCTTGACGATGGCCGGATCTTCGGAGAAGCTTTCGTAGGTGCGCCCCCAGCGGTCGTCGCGCACCACGGCCAGCGTCGGCGCGAACACCCAGTCGATGCCGGTGGCGCGCACCGCCTTGGCGACCGACCTGGCCATCTCGCCGATCAGCTTCGCGTCGCGCGCGGCGCCGAGGCCGATGTTATGCGGGAACAGCGTGGCGCCGTACATATTGCTGTTGCCGTGCATGGCGTCGATGCCCCAGATGACGGGGATCTGCACTTTCATGTCGGTGCTCATCGAGGCGTCGTAGTAGGCGTCGGCCAGTTTGACCCAGTCCGCCGCGCTGGCGTGCTTGTTCCCGTCCGGCCAGCTGCCGCCGCCGTTCAGCACGGAGCCGATGTAGTACTTGCGGATATCTTCCGGCGTGCTGAATTTGATTTCCGGCTGCGTCATCTGGCCGATCTTCTGCGCCAGCGTCATGCCGGCGACGATCTCCTTGATGCGCGCCTCCATGGCCTTGTCCTGCTTGACGGCGCTGGTGATGTGCGGCCAGTCTTTCAACGGCGCCGACGGCGCGGCGGCGATGCTGGAGGCGCCCAGCGCCAGCGTGGCGGCCAATACGGCGCGGCGCAGGATGTGGTTTTGATTGTTCATTAGGTGCTTGTCTCCGTTATTTGAATTGTCAGCTCGTCGTTCCCGCGCAAGCGGGAACCCATGCTGAGTATGGTTTCCCGCTTGCGCGGGAATGACGGTTACTCGCCTTGCAGGAAGGCGCTGTACCACTGGCCGCTTTGCTTGAGAATGCGGCGTTGTGTCGGGTAGTCGATATAGGTCAGGCCGAAGCGGCGCAGGTAGCCCTCCGCCCATTCGAAGTTATCCAGCAGGCTCCAGGCGAAATATCCTTTGATCCTGCCGCCGGCGCCGATGGCGTCGCGCATCGCCGCCAGGTGGCGGATCAGGTAGTCGCGGCGCGCGGTGTCGTCGACGCTGCCGTCGGCCGACAGGTGATCGTCGTAGGACGAACCGTTCTCGGTCACGTACAGGTCTCCGGTCGGGTAGTCGCGCGCGATGCGTTCCAGCAGATCGACCAGCCCCTCAGGCGACACCTCCCAACCGAAGTCGGTACGCTGGCGGTCCTGCGGATACACGATGGAGGTGCGCAGCGGATACTGGTCCGGCGCGTCGGTCACCACTTCCGGGAAGTAGTAGTTCACGCCGAGGAAATCCATCTTGACGGCGATGGCGTCCATGTCGCCCGGCAGCACCTGCGGCGCGTCCTTGCCGACCAATTGCAACGCCTGTTCAGGATAGCCGCGACCGTACAACGAATCGAGGAACCAGCGGTTGCGCAGCGCATCGTGGCGCAGCACGGCTTCCTGGTCGGCTGCGCTGCTGGAGGCGGCCTTCACCGGATGCAGGCTCAGTGCGATGCCGACCTGCGCGCCCGGCACGTTGGCGCGGATCAGCGGCACGGCCAGGCCATGCGACACCAGCACGTTGTGGCACACCTGCAGCGCGATCGGCAAACTCTTCTTGCCTGGCGCATGCATGCCGTCCCAGTTGCCGTGCATGGCCGTGCACCATGGCTCGTTGTGCGTGATCCAATGCTTGATGCGACCGCCCAGGTGTCTGGTCATGACGTCGACATATTGCAGGTAGGCGTCGATGGTGGCGCGGTTTTCCCATCCGCCCTGGTCCTGCAGGTACTGCGGCAGGTCCCAGTGGTACAGCGTGCACCACGGCTGCAGGCCGCGCGCCAGCATGCCGTCCACCAGCTTCGAATAAAACTCCAGTCCCTTGGCGTTCGGTTCCGCGTCCACGCCGTTGAAGATACGCGTCCACGCGATCGAAAAACGGTAGGAGTTGCAGCCCATCGACTTTGCCAGGTCCAGGTCTTCTTCCCAGCGATGATAGTGATCGCAGGCGACCGCGCCGGTCGAGCCGTCGCGCACCTTGCCCGGGGTTTCGCTGAAGGTGTCCCAGATCGATGGCACGCGGCCGTCGGTGGCTGCCGCGCCTTCGATCTGGTAGGCCGATGTCGACACGCCCCACAGGAAGTCGCTGGCAAAATCGGAACGCTGGATCGCCGTAGGCAGGTCGGTAAGAATCATGGTCATAGTTGGTTATTATTGTGCGAAGGGGGTAGGCGGGACTTTGGCGTTCATCCACTTGATGGCGGTTTGCTGCGGCTCGTACGGCACGCTGCCGAACAGGCGGAACAGGTTTTCGATCTCGGCCAGCGAGGCCTTGTTGAAATCGAGCTTGGGAATCTTTGCGCCCGGCGCGTTGGTCACCAGGCCCCAGGTGCCCTTGCCCTGGCCGCCCTTGTTGGACACCAGCTTGTAGGCCCAGGCGGTCGACGCCCAGCCGTTGGCGACGTAGGTGTCGTAGGTGACGCGCGTGACCTGGCCGCCCAGTTCAGCGCCCATGAAGGCCCACGGCTGGAACTCGCCGATGAAGTAGGCGGTGTTCAGGCCTTCCTGCCTGGCCTTCCATTCGCAGACGCCGGTCTTCCCCGTCGGGCCGCACCGCAGCCAGTCGCGGTGCACGGCCACGCCGGGCTTGCCCCAGCCGAAATGGCCGGGATACGGATGCATCTCGAACGCCACGTTGACCTGGCCATGCTCGGACGGTTTGCCGTAGCCGTCTATGCCTTTGCTGTGGCCCGGCAGGATGATGACGTGGTTCCGGTCGACCTTGCGGATTTCCTGGTACAGCGTGCCCATGACGACGGCCAGGTTTTCCGGCGTGGTGCCCCATGGTTCGTTGAGGATGCTGTAGCCGGCGACGGCGCCGCGGTCCTTGTAGCGCGCGGCGATCTGCTGCCACAGCCAGATGGTGCGCTCTTGATACTCCGGCGTGTCCCAGTATTTGTTCTTGCCGGCGCAGCCGCTGTGGTGCTCCCAGCCCTGGCTGCCGACGGCGCCGTGCAGGTCGAGGATCACGTACACGCCGCGCTTCTCGGCTTCGTCGATGGCGTTGTCCAGATAGCGCCAGGCGTCTGCGCGCAGGTGGCGCGGGTTCTTTTCGTCTTCGATGACGCTGTAGATGAACGGCAGGCGCACCAGGTTCAGGTTCAGCTTGGGCAGCATGTCCCAGTCGCGCGTGGTGATCCAGTTGTCGCGATACAGCCGGTACAGGCGCTCGCGTTCCGCGTAGCCGAAGCGCTTGTCCAGCACCGCCTCCAGCTTGCACTGGTCGTCGACGCCGGCGCTGCCCTGCCCCATCATCCAGAACTCCTGGATCAGGTAATTGCCGAGATTGACGCCGCGCAGCGCCGGCTGGCTGCCGTCCGCCGCCAGCCACTTGCTGCCTTCGGTGTGCAGCATCGGCAGACTTGGCTGCGCCTGCGCAGGCGTCCCGCCCGTCTGGCCATGGGCGAGCGCCGCCAGCAGCGTCGTCGCCAGCCATGCGGACCTCAGCAATCTTGTTGTATGCATCCAGCGCCTCCGGTTGTGGAATCGTTTCCAATATACTGCAAAAAAAGAGCATGCGGCCAGCGCATACCCTGATTTTTACTCTTCTTTACCTGTGCCCGGCGCCCTTGCCAGCGAGGCCCGTTCCGTCACGTGCAAGCGGTAATCGCGCTCGACCGGACGGTCCATTTCGTAGCACTGGTTCAGTAGATAGTTCAAGCCGTTCAAGGTCATTTCACTCCACGGGATATGCACGCTGGTCAAGCCCGGCGCGGTGAATTCCGCGCTGTGCGTGTCGTCGTATCCCAGTACCGACACCTGCTCCGGCACCGCCACCCTGGCCCGGTGCAAGCAGGACAAGGCGCCGACCGCCATCTCGTCGTTGGCGCAAAACAGCGCCGTAAATTCGTAGCCCGATGCCAGCAGGTGCTCCGCGCACTCCCTGCCGCCCTCCGGCGAAAACTGGCCGTCCTCCATCCACACCCCGGCCGTATCGATGCCCGCCGCCGCCAGCTCCTCCATGAACGCGGCGATACGCGTCTGGTTGTCCGGCGCGGCCGCGCGGCCCGCGATCACGGCGATCTTCCGGTGGCCCAGCTCCAGCAAGGTGCGTGCCGCCAGCCGCCCGCCCGCGTCGTGATCGACCGTGAAGCACTGCTCCGGGATGCTGGCGAAATCGTGATTGATCACCACCACCTTGGACTGGTACGGTCCCAGCGCCACAAAATCCTCGTCCTCCAGCGAATTGCTCATCACGATCAAGCCGTCGCTGCCGCGCTCGATCAGGAAGTTCACGCCATCCACCGCCTGTTGCCGCGCGTTGCCGTCGCCGACGCCGAAGGCCACCACCATGTTCAGGCCGGCCTCGCGCAGCGCCGTGTAAATCGACTGCAGGATCGGCGTGTAAAACGTCCCGCTCAGATACGGGATGTACACCCCGATCATCTGCGAGCTGCCCGACAACAACGAGCGCGCCGCGTGCGACGGCCGGAAATCCAGCTCCTCGATCGCCTTGCGCACTTTTTCCAGCGTGTCCTGCGACACCGAGCCCTTGCCGCTGATGACGCGCGACGCGGTGCCGAGGCCTACTCCCGCCAGGCGGGCTACGTCTTTGATAGTTGCCACGTTTACCTTATCCGTTCAGTCTATGCGGCGGCAAGGATACCGCATCACGACCTGCCACGGCTAGTCCAGCAGCGCCGAGGCTATGCTTTTCTGCGCTTTCTCAACCGGCATGCGGGTATTCCAGAACGCCGTCAGCACGTCCTGCAGCGCGCCGTTCTGGTCCGGTGTCAGGAACACTTCGATCATGCCCACCTGGCGCGACTTGTCCTTCATGATGGCCATGCCGGCCTGCGCGCAGGCGTCCATCGACGACACGTCGATATCGCTGCGCACCGGCAGCGAGCCTTTGAGCTTGCTGAACTCCAGCTGCGCGGCCGGCGCCAGCATGGTCGTGGCCAGCAGCTTTTGCGCCTTGACCGCGTCGGCATTGGCGGTTTTCGGGAACACGAAGGCGTCGCCCTGGATCAGGTAGGGCACGGCCGGGCCGAGGCCGGCGATGCAGCCGTAGTCCTTGCCCGCGCTCTGTTTGGCGGCGGCGAATTCGCCCTTGGCCCAGTCGCCCATGATCTGCACGCCGGCCTTGCCGCTGATCAGCATGGCGGTGGCGTCATTCCAGTTGCGGTTGGGCGAGCCGGCGTCGACATAGGTTTGCAGGCGCTTGAAGGCCAGCAGCACCTTCTTGAACGCCTCGGAATTGAGCGCCTTCGGATCGCGGTCACGCAGGATCCGCAGGTACAGCTCCTTGCCGCCGACATTGGCCAGCATGGCCTGGAACAGGATGTTCTCCTGCCACGGCTGGCCGCCGTGCGCCAGGCCGACCACGCCGGCCGCCTTCAGCTTGTCCAGCGCGGCGAACAGCTCGTCCGGGGTGGCCGGCTCTGTGGCGATGCCGGCCTTCTTGAACGCGGCCTTCGAATACCAGATCCAGGTCGACATGTGGATGTCGACCGGCAGCGCGTAGTAATGGCCCTTGACGCGGATCACGTCCAGCATCGGCCCCGGCATCAGCTGGTCCCACTTGTCGCGCGCGGCGATATCGTCGACGTTGTTGAGCGAACCCTGGTCGATCAGGTCGCGGAATTGCTTGGTGGTGTTGAACTGCGCGGCCGTCGGCGGATTGCCGCCGACGATGCGGTTGATGGCCACGGCCTTGGCCTGGTCCGCGCCGGCCACGGCAGTGTCGACCCAGACGCCGCCCGCCGCGCGGTAGGCCTCGGCGAACTTGCGCACCGCGGCCGATTCGCTGCTGGACGTCCACCAATGCATCACCTCCGCCTTCGGCCCGGCCGCCGCGGCCTGGCTGGCGCCGGCCGCCGTCAGCAGCAGGGACAGCGACAGCGTCGTCAACAGGGAAGGGGCGGCGCGCGCGCCGGCCGTGCATTGCTTGGTCATCCAGTCTCCTTGGTCGCCGGTGTGTCCCGGCGCTTTTTATCTTGTGCTCGATCATACCGAAAAAAACCGGCGCCGCCCAAGGCGCCGGCAACTTCGCTGAACGAAGAGACAACGGTCGGCGACAGCCAAATTGGAAACGTTACCAATTCATGCAGGCGAATATATCACCCAATGATTTTGAGTGTCAACGAGAATTCGCAAGGCGTAAAAAAGGCGGCTCGCGGCCGCCTTTCACATTACTCCGGCACAAACACGCGCAGCCGGTGTCCGTCGCGGTCCAGCGCCACGAAGGTATAGCCGAAGTCCATCGCCACCGGGCGCTGGGCGATGGCCACGCCGCGCTCGGACCAGTCGGCGTGCATGTCGTTGACCACGCTGCGGTCGGCCACGGCGATGCCCAGCTCGGAGCCGCCGGCCGAGGCGATCACCTTCGGTTCGGCCGTGTGACGCGACCACAGGCCCAGCTTCAAGCCGGACTCGAGCACGAACATCGCGAACGTCGGCGATGCTTCCACCGGCTGCTGGCCCAGCAGGTCGGCGTAGAAGGCGGCGCTGGTGGCCGGATTGTCGACGTACAGCAAAACAAAGCTAGGGCTGATCATGGTGTTCTCCTCTTGGTTGGTAAGCATGGCCTTATGTTAATGGCAAGCTGTGACAGTTTCTGTCAGGAGCGTGCGCCGCCCTTCTTGTCCCCGATCAAATTCAAATGTTTCCGCCTGGATAAACTCAACGATATTGTTTTCCGGAGGGCAGCATGGGGTACAAGGGCCGCTTGTTACGGCGCCAGCGCGGCGCCTTCGCGCTGATGTTCGGACTGGCGCTGATCGGCCTGCTGGGCATGATCGGCTTCGCGCTCGACCTGGCCCAGCTCTACAACCGCAAGGCCGAGCTGCAGTCGCTGGCGGACGCCACCGCGCTGGCCGCCGCGCGCCAGCTGACCGGCACGCCGGCCGGGGTGAGCAATGCGCTGGCCAGGGCCGCCGACGCGGCCGCCGACTTCAACTACCAGTACAACAAGCTGCGGGTCAGCTGGTCCGACGCGGCGCTCAGCTTCAGCGCCGCGCCGGACGGGCCGTCGGCCGTCTGGGTGGACGCCGCCACCGCCCTGGCCGCGCCCGCCGGCCTGCTGTACGCCCGCGTCGACACGGCCAGGCTGGGCTCGGCCTACAGCCAGCTGGACACCATCTTCATGCGCGTGCTGTCGAGCGAGCTGGCCACCGTCAGCGCCGCCGCGCGCGCCACGGCCGGCCGCCTGACCATCGCCGCCACGCCGCTGGCGATCTGCGCGATGTCGACCACCCACGCCGGCGAGCGCATCAACCCTGGCGCGCCGGGCAACGAACTGGTGGAGTACGGCTTCCGGCGCGGTGTCGGCTACGACCTGATGCAACTCAATCCGAACGGGCTGACGCCGGAGAATTTCGTCATCGATCCGCTGTCGCCGCCCGGCACGGCGGGCTCGGCGGCCAACACCGCCGACGCCATCGTCGGCCCGTTCGTGTGCGCTGGCAACCTGCAGATGCCGCGCCTGCAGGGCGGCGCCATCACGGTGCGGCGCGGCTTTCCGCTCGCCACGCTGTTCAACCAGCTGAACTCGCGCTTCGACCAGTATGGCGGCGGTGTCTGCAGCCCCAACGGCGCGCCGCCCGACGCCAACGTCAAGTCCTACGACTACAACGGCACGATACCGTGGATGAACAACGCGCGTAACTTCCAGACCGCCAAGCAGCGCACCACCGAGGGCACCAAACTGTGGACCGCCGCCGACCCGCTGAACGGCGCCACCAGCTACGCCGCCGGCGACTACGGCCTGCTGTGGTCGTACGCCAGGTCGGTCAAGTTCACCGCCTACACGCCGGGCGTGCCCGAACCGGCGGCCGGCTACGCCACCTTCGCGCCGGCCAACTGGGCCACGCTGTACGCGCCGGGCGTGCCGACCGCGCTCTCCTATCCGGCGACGACGCCTTACCAGCCACTGTCCGGCGTCAATTTCCAGGCGCCGTCCAGCGCCAACATGCCCGGCCTGGCCAGGCGCCGCGTGCTGAACGTGGCCCTGCTGTCCTGCCCTGTTCCCGCGGGCGGCACCGTCAGCGCCTCCGTGCTGGCGATCGGCAGGTTCTTCATGACGGTGAAAGCCACCGGCACCGCCCTCAGCGCCGAGTTTGCCGGCGCCGTCGACGACCAGGAACTGGGCGGCACGGTGGAGCTGCTGCCATGACGCGCGGCCATCGGAGCCGCCGCCAGCGCGGCATCGCTGCCGTCGAGCTGGCGCTGGTGCTGCCGGCATTTGTGCTGCTGCTGGCGGCGACCGTGTTTCTCGGCCGCACCTTGTACCACTACCAGGTGATGCAAAAGGCGACGCACGACGCGACGCGCTACCTGGCATCGGCGCCGGCGCTCGAGGTCAGCTCCTCCGCGCGCATGGCCGGCACGGTGGCCATCGCCAAGGCCATCGCCGATGCCGAGATCGCCGACCTGCACACCGGCGGCGCCCCGCCGGTCGTCAGCGTCATGTGCAACAGCGGCGGAGCCTGTGCCGGCTTCAGCATCCCGGTCAACGTGGGGGTGCGCATCGAGAGCCTGCTGGGCGACGACCTGGTGCCGGTCAACCCCTACGGCTTGAACGGCGTCGACCTGACCGCGAAGGCCACCATGCGCTACGTGGGGAACTGAGATGCGGACCAAGACCAACCGTCAGCGCGGGGTCGTGACAGCCGAGTTCGCACTGGTCTCGCTGATCTTTTTCACCTTCATGTTTGCCGTGATGGAAATGGCGCGCGCGATCTACCTGCTCAACACCCTGCAGGAAGTCAGCCGCCGCGCGGCCATGATGGCCGCCGTCAGCGACTTCAGCGATCCCGCGGCGATGGCCGCGGTGCGGCAGCAGGCGGTGTTTCGCGACTCGCCCGGCACCTTGCTGCTGGGCGACCCGATCACCGACGCCTACGTCCACATCGATTACCTGTCGCTGGCGTACAACGGCGGCGGCATCCTGACGCTGACGCCGATTCCCACAGCCAGCCTGCCGGCCTGCGTGGCCCGCCAGCGCCTCAACTGCGTCGCCGATCCCAACGGCGCCAGCTGCATCCGCTTCGTGCGGGTACGCCTGTGCGCCCCCGGTTCCGCCGACGGCGCCTGCGACCCGGTCCAGTACCAGACTCTGATGCCGCTGATCAGCTTTCCCGCTACGCTGCCGACCTCGACCACCATCGTGCGGGCGGAATCGCTGGGCATGCAGCCCGGCAGCCCGATGTGCCCGTAAATTATGGTGCAGTCCGCTTATTTAAATGCTATCCTAAAAAAATTATTAAATGGCATCAGATATTTCATCAGGGGAAACATATGAACGGCTCGACTTTCATCAAATCGCTGCTGCTCGCGGCCATGGTATGCGCCGGCGCGGTTCAGGCGACCCCGGTGACTTGGACGCTGCAAGGGGTCACGTTCAGCGATGGCGCAACCGCCAGCGGCTGGTTCACCTATGATGCCGACACGCACGTTTCCACCACCTTCAACCTGAGCACGTCGAACGGTCCCGACCTCGGCGCCTACACCTACGACACCGCCACCAGCCACTTCTTCGACAATCCCTTCCTGCCGTCAAGCGTGTCGTGGTTCAGCAATACCGGCACGCCCTACCTGTCGCTGCTGGCGGTGGCGCCGCTCACCAACGCCGGCGGCACGCTGGCCTTGTCGGGCAACAGCTACGAATGCGACAACTGCATGAACTTCCGCACGGTCAGCAGCGGCGTGATCAGCAGCGTGCCAGAGCCTACAAGCTACAGCCTGCTGCTGGCCGGCGCGGGCCTGATGGGCCTACTCGCGCGCCGCCGCCGCGCCTGATTTCAACGGCGCGCCGACCATATCCCAAGGCGCATACCATGGGTTCCTTATCAGGAGGAATCAATGTCTGTACGCCCTGCAGCAACCTACATTCCGCTCGCAACTGAGCGAACCAAAAACGTTATCAAGCATATCCAGCATGGTGCCTCTCAGAAGATCGACGCCATCAGCATCGGCGGCAAGTCGGAGCGCATCGAAACCGATATCTGGGTGGTCGAGCACCATGACGGCATCCACACCTACTACCAGGATGGACCGGCCGGCGGCGCAGTGGATCTGGGATTTATCGACCAGGTTCGCATAGCAATTGAAGAGGCCGCGACTGAAGAGTAAGCCGGTAGGCTTGCGGTTCGTCTACGCGGTCCGGCTGACGGTTCTGCGGCAGTAGCTCCCAACCTAGTTGCCTGCGCACTTCGGCCGGCGCCGGTGGAGGCTCCGTGGAGCGCGTGCGCGAGTCGAGATAGTCGCGCACCAGTTGCTTACTCGGATGCGTGGTATCGGTCATGGTGCGCCGCCGGAGTTTGGTCCGGCGCCTTCTGGAAAGTCACGTAGCCGTTTATGCTCGAATGAGCGCGGCGGGTTTCGTCATCCTTGCGCCCAAAGAAAAAGGCCAACCCGAAGGTTGGCCTAAGTCTTTGATTCTATTGGTCGGGGCGAGAAGATTCGAACTTCCGACCCCTTGCACCCCATGTAATTCACCATTCATCCACTACCATCCACACCAATCAAAAGTTCCTGTAGAATCAATTAGTTGGGTATTGCATTTGTCCAAAGTAGTCCAGATGAAAATACCTGAATCCAACTTTTTCTAGTGTACAGCTAGTGTACAGGAGCCAGATGACAGACCTCACAGTACAAGCAATCGTCAAGCTGCAACCGGCAGCGAAGTACCAGCGCCACAAGGTCAGTACCGGCCTCTGGATCGGCGTAGGGACGGATGGCGAAAAGGTGTTCTTCGTCCGATACTCGGTCAGCGGCAAGCAGATCGAATACCGCATCCCCAAGCGCTTCGGCCTCAAGACCGACGCAGCCCACATATCCCTGATGGATGCACGGGCCAAGACCGCAGAACTCCGGGCGCTGGGCAAGCAGGGCATCAACTACGAACAGCAGCTTGAAACGGAAGCCAAGGCCACTGAAGCCCAGACCGCCCAGCAGGAGGCCCAGAACGCCACCGTGCAAGACCTGTATGACGCATGGTTCCCGACCACCCGCCGCAAGGACGGAGGCGCAGAACTGAAACGCTCCTTCGGTCGTGACGTGCTGCCAGCCATCGGCACCAAGCCACTGCGCGAACTGGAAGAAGGCCACATCAAGGCGCTGATACAGCCCGTCTCCCACGCCGGCACCAACCGCAAGGCCGTAGTCATCCTGAACAACCTGAAACAGATGTTCAAGTGGGCCAATGGCCGTCGCCCGTGGAAGCTGCTGGTGGACGATCCTACGTTGAACTTAAAACCCGAAGACATCACCCAACCCGAATACAAGGAAGAAGAACGCGACCGCGTGCTATCGCAGGATGAAATCAAGACACTCGTAGCCAAGCTGCCTGCGGCCCGACTGGTCAAGACCACAGAGCTTGTAATCTGGCTCACCCTATCCTGCTGCACCCGGATAGGGGAAACGGTCAAGGCAGAGTGGCAGCATGTCGACCTAAACAAGGGCGAATGGTTCATCCCGGAATCGAACACCAAGGGCAAGGCTCCTGAACACACCATCTACCTGTCCGACTTCTCCAAGCGCCAGTTCCTGGCTCTCAAAGACATTACTGGCGGTAGCAAGTGGTGCTTCCCGAACGAGGACGGCACTGACCACCTGAACACGAAAGCACCAACGAAGCAGATTGGCGATCGTCAGGCATCACTCAGGGACGCCAAACCGCTCAAGAACCGCAGCAAGGCTGGTGATTCGTTAGTCCTGTCCCGGGAGAAGTGGACGCCGCACGATCTACGCCGCACGGGGGCAACCCTCATGCAAAGTCTCGGGGTGAAGCAGCACATCATCGAACGCATTACTAATCATGCAGAACAAAACCGAATGCAGCGGATCTACCAGCGCTTTGGCTACGCAACGGAGCAGCAAGACGCGTGGGCTAAGCTCGGCACCCTACTCGACCAACTTACCTCTGCCGAAAATGGACAAGCCCCCCGAGAATCAGTCGACGCAACTATCAAATAAGCGCAACGTGCATGTTTCGAATCTATATGAATGCCTTGTAGATGAACGAAAAGGCACCTTCAAGCGATTTATCCGCCGGAGGAGCCACTACCCCACATGCAGGGCCCGCTTATGCGCCAATGGACATTTTTAATGACTGGTATTTTTGGTTGTCATAATACAATTACCCATTACGACCCGCGCCCTCCTCCAGGTGTGAGCATCGGAGGTAGCTAGGGCAGCAAGTTCCACCGCAAATAGCCTTTAAATGCGCCCAAGAATTGAAACATTGACACGCAATGAAAAAATCTGTATGATTTATCCCCTGCCTCAAAACAAGTGACTTAGAAACACTGCACTTGTAACTAGTACCTCCCCCTTCAATACCGCATGAATGCTAGGAAATCCATCCTAGTGCTCGGCGTCATTTTGCCTAACTTCCCCGGTTATTTCATAGGGGTTTCATTTTGTTATATGTAGTAGATGCTAGAGAACTAGTAATTACACCCATCCACCCAAGGAGCAAAACGCACCAAGCACCAAAGAAAGGGGCAACCCAAATGCAATACAACACAGTAGTAACCGACGCCAATGGAGGCAATCACGCACCTCATCAAACAAAAATGACATGGGATTGGATAGATAACTGTGCAGAAACCTATCACAGCCCACGTCTCTACCATATTGTTTTAAATAATCTACCCGATCTAGTGGGGTGGGCAAGCTATTCGATGCAAAAAGCAGTTCTCAAAGATTTAATGCAACATCTCCGTCGAAAAAAATTAAAAGCAAGCTTCCGCTCGGGGAGAGAGATAGACGATTCCCCTAAGGGCAAAGGTGAGCATCTTCATATTTTCATCTGCATTGAAAGCCATTTGTTTAATCCAGATCACATTCTTAACATGAAGAAAGATGGATGGTTAGTAAAATACGCCGCACAAAGAGGTATTCATGTTTATGTTAACCCTCCAAAAAACGAAATCCATTCTGGGAGAAATTACATGAGCCTTCCGCTGTCGAAGCCTTATAAAATAGATGACGCCAAACAATGGGCTTCATATTTACACAAAATACGTACCAAACCTACTGGAGGCGAGGTGTATTCATGTTCAAGAAGCAATAGGACTTATCATTAATTCCGCATTTAAGTACGTGCATTGAATTGTGGCGAATGCATAAGAATAGGTGGCTTGCGGCGCTCCGTAAGAACGGGTGACCCGAACAAATTTTCGTGGTCAACGCTATGACGTGAGCCAGGGTAGTACCAACACTAAGTTGGCTAATACCGATTTGTTCAAGGAGAGAAATGTTGGGAAAGTGCCAATGTCTTGCCGGACAGCTTTCATTTTCATCGGCGCGACAGCAAGTGGTCGATGGTCAAACAGGCTCAACAATTTCCGGCATCGCTTCGGGTGGATCAATGCCATACGCTTTGTTCACTGCGGCCCATGCCCGCCTCTCCATGTCTTTGAGCTGCTCTATAAACTCTTCGTCGTCCCGAGGCAAGTTCAATTCTTCACGTAGAGCACTTACCGACTTGGCCAATACACGCTGGACAGAACGAAGCCTCCCAAATGTCGCTTTAAAAGCTTCCATGCGCATCGGGGCAATAATGCTCATAGCCTGCTGCTGGGCAAGTTCAAGCGCTTTCACGTATTCATAGGCATCCGCCGCCAAAGCGCTCAATTTTTCCTGTTCTTCCGGACTCGCATTCCTTGCCTTGGCATCCGTGAGTTGAGAAACAAGGCGTCTAGCTTCACCTTCTGCGAATGCAATCTCTTTCGTCCGACGATGTACGGGCTCCATAGCTACTCGGATCGAATAAGTTATAGCCCTCGCATGTAGAAAGAGCTCGGCAAAATCGCTTGCAAGATCGCGGGAAAGATGAGCCGCTTCCGCATCAGCAACTAGCCAGACTTTTGCATTTGCTCTCAGAAATAACTGCAAACCATCCGCATCATTACCCGCGTTTAATGGCCGCTCTGATAGGCCACCGATGTACCCTAGTAGAGCATGGCTTTCTTCCACGGCCTTTAAATAAACCTCTCTCCTAATGAGCCCTTTTCGATCCTCGTCCTTTTGCTTCGCATCGTGCTGGCGCTGTCTGTCTGCTTCTGCGTCATCGCGGGCGTGTTGTTTCGCTAGTAGCCGCAGACTGTTCTTACTAGACGCACGTACTGTAAAAGCTGCAACACCGGACGCCACGAATGCACTAATTAGCCCTGACCAAATAACCCAAGGAGCACCCAGCCACCCCTCCGCAGAGCCCTGAGCCGCTTGAATAACCTGCACAGCTGTTGCCATAATTTCCCCCCATCCTTGAAGTGTTCGCGCCAGATAGCGTGACATCCACTGAACTGATTCGGTGAACGTCTTCCTGAGCCGCCCCTTAGCTTCCACATATTGCGTAAGAAAGGTTTAACGAATCCGCCTACGATGCGGATGAACGATACCTCACTTTTGTGCCGACTGAAACGACAAGGAAGAAGTTGCACTCTTCTATGATGGTTTATTTTGGGCATGCCCTAACCGGACCGCTTGGGGCTTCTCTGCTGTCAGGCAAAAAAAATAAAAAGAACCACTTATAATAGACCAATAAAAATGAACTATGTATACTAGACCGCACTAAAGCAGCTGCCACCAGAACGTAAGGAAGAACATGTTTGTACGAGCCTACCTAAGAGCGTCAACAAAATCCCAAGATGCGACCCGTGCTAAGGGACAATTAGAAGCTTTCGCTGCGGAGCGCAATATAACTATCGCCGCCTTCTACACAGAGAACGAAAGCGGGGCATCGCTGCAACGCCCGGCCCTCTTTGAGCTAATCGCAGATGCGACTGTAGGTGACATTCTCCTCATTGAGCAGGTCGACCGCCTGTCGCGCCTGAATGAAGCGGATTGGTCCAAGCTCAAGCGGGCGTTGAACGAGAAGCATATTAAGGTTGTCGCGCTAGACCTGCCTACTTCTTGGATGATGACCACCACGGACGAAACCACCGCGCGCATGTTCGATGCCATAAACAGCATGATGCTCGACATGTTGGCAGCAATCGCTCGGAAGGACTACACCACCCGACGCGAACGCGCAGCACAAGGAGTACAAAAGGCCAAAGCAGCAGGTAAGTATCAAGGCAGGGTTGAGGACACGGAGCGCAACGCTCTGATTCAGAGGCACTTGAAGGCCGGCCAGTCGAGCTGGAACGAAATCCTGAAATTAGTTGGATGCAGTCGCGGCACTGTGGCAAAACAGGCCGCGCTTCTCAAGGCAACAGCCTGACACGGTGATGTAGTAGTTTAGATGACCTCACCCATCACGTCAGGTGTACCCCACATCGCCGCCGGATGTCGGCGGACGTCCACGCACAATGACGGACGCTCCTCATAGTAAAAAACCCGCTCGGAGGCGGTTTTTTTGTACTACTGAGGCTGCTTGAAACAAATAGGTGGTGGGACGGCGGGAATCGAACCCACGGAAAATGAGGATGCCTGCGGGTTGGCGCGACTCGGTTGGCATTAAGTTGCCATTCCTCGTCATAACGCTGATACCGCCTTTCATTTTGCGAAATTAAACAATTCCAGGGAAGTTATTTCGTTGCAAATATGAGACAAAAACTGTCTAAAAAAACAGTGCCCTCGCAATTTTTATATGTTGCCAGAAAGAACAAAAACAGCGCGCAACGCACCGTATGCATATGGCAAATTTAGTTACCCACAAACTTATCCACAGAAAGATTTACTATATTTAGTTACAAATCAAAGCCAAAACACCGAATGTAGTACTTTCTATTCACAGATTATTCTCGTGGCAAAAATATTTACATTTGCAAATATTTTTATTATATTTTCATATGTCAAGAAAAATCTGCTGTTTTTTTTGCGATGGGACGCTCGCCAAATTTGGTAGGCCCGGCATCCGAGTGGGCTAAAATAGGTTTGCAGTATCGCAAAAACAAAGCCACCAACTCCTGGCAGGGAGTGGTGGCTTCCGATCAAACCCACCGCGCGGCGCGGTTGCATACCCAGCAATGCTTAGCTGGTAAGGAGGGCTCAGATATGGCTAGCATCCATATGATCTTATTAGGACCTTAGTTGCGAACCACGTCCTGAACCTTGACGAATCAAGATTCAGGACTCCATTCTATGTCAATTAAGTGAAAAATCCCACACTTCAGGGAAATTCCACAACATTTTTGGAGTCTTCAATGACAACTTACTCTATCCGCGTCGAATTGCATGACGCAACGTGGGAACATTACTACGCTCTCCACGAAAAGCTCAACAAAATTGGCGTAGTAACGCACATTACCGCAGACGATGGGAAGAACTACAAGCTCCCTCCAGCGGAGTACGCTGCTGACACAAATGCCGACGCACAGACGGTATTGAATGCCGTCTACGGAGTTGCTGAGGGGGTTCGCAAGAACCCAGCGGTGTTTGTAACAAAGTCGGCCGGACGTATGTGGCAGGGCCTTCAACAACTTTAAGCTGATGTGGCCTCCTTACGGGAGGCCACATTTGGCAATGATGATGCATTGGCGTATTCCTCCCATGTTGGGACAGGGGCCATTCCCAGAGTTACGCTAAAAGCCACGCCGCTGGCGCAGCTCGGCCGACTCGCTACCGCAACATACGGTACTCCGCCTTCGTCAGTTGCCGCTCCATGACGTCGAACTCGCACAGCCAGCCACCGCGCTCCAAAAGCTGCGGCCGATCCTGATGGGCCTCACGGATGACCAGGCCGCCCAAGCCGAAGCTGCTGTCAGAAATGAAATCCAGATGGCAGTCGATCAGACGCTTTGCCGGAAATGTCGCGATCTGGTGGTGATGCAACTCCGCACAGCTCGTCTGGCGCTGGAGTGCATTCGAGTGATCGCCGGCCACGACAATCCTGCCTCGGGAACTGCTTGCCTGATGCAGAGCGCCGCGCGGAACGCGCACGCCGCAAATATAGGTATCCTTCACGCAAAAGCCTACGGCGTTCTCAGGCAGCCTCAACTCGCAAAGCCATGTCTGTGCGACTCCCCTAACGCGGCCGGTCTCGTTCCGTACTTCCTCGATGCCGCTCAGCACCATCTTCCAACCCTTCAGTTGCACCAGCATAGGCAGCTTCAACTGCGCCAGGATCCGAGGCTCACCGAGCGGCTGCAATCTCGCCACCTTGATCGGGCGGCGATTCCCCTCCTCCGTAATTTCAACAACTAGGAGCTCCAACAGCGAGGCGCCCTCCACCACCGGTGCCGGTGCCACCATCGCCGCCCCAGCATCCCGCCGCCGAACTACCCATGCCTTCATCTCATTTCCCGAATTAAATACTGTATGTTTGTACAGTATAATAGACGAATCAGAAAAGCGCTATCATTGGCGATCCATACAAGACAGGCTGACATCATGTGCGTCAACTTCCGCCCGCCCGATCCCGCAATGCTTGAATCCGTCATGGGCGTCATCATCGACCTGCACGATACTGGCTTCTGGAAGACCGAGACCTGGAAGGATTACGGCGCGCCGATCGTTCGCCACGGCGCCGGCGGGCGCGAAGGCGTGCTGGCAAGCTACGGGATGTACCCCATGAAGTTTCAACGCCAAGCTCATGAAGCGCGGATCGCAAAGCTACCGCTGGACGCGCCTGCGGAAAAGAAGAAATTCAAGGCCTATGACACGATGAATGCGCGCAGCGAGACGGTGGGCCAGCTGCCCACCTACTCCAGTGCCTGGAAGCGGACGCAGCTGTGCCTGGTGCCGATGACGGCGTTTTACGAACCGTGCTACGAAAGCGGCAAGCCGGTGCGCTGGGGAATCGGGATGGCGGACCAGTCGATGTTCGCTGTCGCCGGCCTGTGGCGGGAATGGGAAAGCGAGGCAGGAAAGGAGGCGTCATTCACGCAGCTGACCATGAACGCCGACGACCACCCGCTGATGCGGCGCTTCCACAAGCCTGGCGACGAGAAGCGGGCGCTGGTTATTGTGCCGCAGGAGGAATGGGACGACTGGTTGGAATGCAAGGATCCGGAGCGGGCGCGCAGTTTCCTGCGCCCCTACCCGGCCGAGCTAATGACGTCGTGGGAATATCCGGTACCACCGCGCGCTAAGAAGGCGCAAGAGCCGGCGCCGGCCGAGACACTGGATTTAGGATTTTGATGGAGATGATGATGGAAGCGAAACCACCGACGGATGGCGATATCGTTCAGCAGCGCGGCAACCCGAATGGGCCGGCAATGCGAGTCGACGGCGCGGCGCTGGGAGAGCAACATGTATGGGAGGGCGTACGCAACGGCGTCTACTGCACCTGGATGGAAGATGGCGAAGATAGGTTCGAGGTCTTCAACGCGAAGGACCTGGTGGTAGTCGGGCATCAGCAGCGCCCAACGTGACGATGGCATTGAATGCCGGCGGAGATGGAGCAGAAATGGCCGGAACGATTCTGCCGGAATAGACTGACTGCAGCAGTGCATACGTCTGCACTGCTGCAGTACTTAGAACAGCCCTGCTGGCTCTGCGGCTTTGTCCCAGCTGTAGATAATCAGCTCGTTACGCTCCACCCCTTTGCCACCGCCACCAACGATGTAATTGATGCCCGTCGTGTCCATCTGGAAGCGCGCGAAAACGCGACGGATGTCTGGATGATCATTGAGACTAAGAATCGCCTTCCCCTGCAGCCGCGCCATCAAGTCCGCCATTTTTTGGTACTCCTCAAACTTGAACTCGACGCCGTAACCCGCCGTCTGCCAATATGGGGGATCCAGATAAAACAGCATGTGAGGCCGGTCATAGCGCTCCATGAGCGCATACCAGTCCAGGTTCTCTATGTAGGCCGAGGCGAGCCGAAAATGTGCCGCAGATAGGTTCTCCTCGATGCGCAAGAGATTGACTGGTGGCGCCGTCGTCGCAGTGCCCCATGTCTGCCCTTCCACCTTGCCTCCGAAAGCCTGCTGCTGCAGGTAGAAAAACCGCGCGGCCTTCTGAATGTCGGTCAACGTATGCGGTGGTGTCTAGGTGCAGCGCAGGACAACGCTTGAGGGTGGCGACCATAAACTGCGCGACGCGACGTCGTAGCGTCTCGTCGGCCTGCTGTTGGGTCCAAACCATCCCCTCTTTCACGCCGAGGGTTTCACCGTACGCCAACAAAGTCATCCTTTTTTCTTGCTCGCCGCGATTGCTGGTCGCTGAGACAGCGCTTCCAGATTCCGAATCCACCACATCTGAACCACCTGCTGCAGCTTGCCGGCCCATAGATCACGCTCCGGCGCCTGGTATCCGGTGCCTAGTCATCCGCACATGTCTCTCATTGAAAGCCAGCTTGATCAAACACAAACCCCCTCCACTTTAGCAGGCGCATAGTAATCATCCGAGGCCGAACCGCCTTGGTTCCAGTAGTTTCCAGGAACGACAACACCACCATAACCAAAACCAAAACTAATCGGGAGATGTATGAGCACACAGCCGCAGCACACGCCAGCGCAAGACCTTCTCCAATGCAGCCTGAAACCCTGTCCCGCACGGGCGTTCGACCCGAACGTTTCGCTCGACCGCGCCGAGACCATCATCATTACCAGCAAATACTGGGCGAATGGCACTCTGTTGAAATATTACTTTTTTACCGACGACGGCCGAGCATCCGGTAAGGCCGAGACCGACCTGGTACGCGATGCCTTCCAGACATGGAAAAATCTCGGCATAGGCATCAGTTTCGAGGAAACGACGGAGATCGATACGGCCCAGATCCGCATCGCATTCATGCGCGGTGATGGCGCTTGGTCGTACATCGGCCGCGACTGTCTCTCGATTCCTATTGGCCAGCCTACAATGAATTTTGGATGGGACCTACTGCAGGATCCCCGCACAGTCGGAGTGGCCATCCATGAGATTGGCCATGCTATCGGCCTGCCTCACGAACACCAGAACCCCAATGCCGGAATAGTATGGAATGTGGCGGCCGTGATGACGGCGTTTTCCGAGCCACCGAACTCCTGGGACGAACAGACGATCCGCAACAACATCCTAAACAAGTTGGAGAAAAGTGAAATCAAGGGTTCCAAGTGGGATCCAGCCTCCATCATGGAATATTCATTTGCGCCGGAGATGATCAGTGCACCGAGTCCTTTCAATGAGACGGGCATCAACCCGTCAGGAGACAAGTTGTCGGACTTGGACATGGCGTGGACACGCCGGTTTTACCCACCAATCGGGGAAGTGGACCTGCATACGCTAAAGATCGGTCAATCAGAAGCGATTCAGCTGCAGCACGGAGAACAGATCACCTTCAAATTCACGCCCGAAATGTCTCGCCAGTACGAGGTGCGCACGTTCGGTAATTGTGACGCCGTACTCGTCGTCTTTGAGCACGACAACGACGGGTGCGAATACCTGTTGGGCAAGGATGACAGCGGTAAAGACGAGAATGCGTACATCAAGCTGCGCCTGCAAAAAGACAGGACGTACCACATCAACATACGCATGTTATATCGGAATCCAGACAGCATCTCGTCCGTGATGCTGTGGTAATCGATGCAGGGCTGGCCTACCCCTCCTGCGATTTCCGATCTTAACAATCAAATCGAAAAACTGAAGGCGGCTGAAAAGGCTTTGCGTGACACGCTCGACAGTTCAACCGCTGATCTCCTCCAGGAAGCGCACGTGCGCTGGCACGACGACGACAAACTCATCGCTGCACGACTCGCTTTTAGCCACTATCTGGAGGAGTGGGCAGCGACGAAGACCATCGTCGAATCCACATTAGGGCGCCTCGTGCCGGAAGGTGCAGAAAATTTCAAACCGCCATATCGGATCCCGAACCAACTTCTCGCACCTGATGGGCAGTTGCGTTCTGCTGTTGTAGACCAGCCCTACAGCCTTGCGCTGGTCGCGTCGGGTGGCAGAGCCCCATACACATGGACTGTTGACGCAGGAGCGCTGCCTGGGTGGCTGACGCTGGACACGAATGGCACGCTGTCCGGCACGCCGACGATCTCCGGGACGTTCAGCTTTACAGTGACGGTAACGGACGCGGGTCTATCAACCAGAATCAAGGAGTTCATACTCCCAGTATCGCCGGCTCCGGTCCCCAATGCAGAGCAGCGGTTTCGTCCAACTCGACGTACTTCCTTATGATGACATAAGGCGCAGTAGAAGCTCTGCGAATACATCGGCGGGACATTCTCGCATCCTGGTCGAGCGTTGGTTTGCGCTGTTCACCGAACGATTGATGTGCGCGTCGGGCCTCCAGCAACTGAGCTGACAAGTCCTTCACCACCGATAACGGCGTGGCATCGGATTGCTATGCCGGCTCTCTGGCGCGGCCTCTGACTTGACACATATCAAACTTGTTCATTCGCAATAATTTTCCAATTTGAAAATATGTACACTCAGAATCAATTCTTCTCAAAAATGAAAGGACTGATAATGAATGCTCGACTACCTTCCGAATCGACGTATGAGCCGAACAATCTTCTGGATGCATTAAAAGAAATTCTTGGCTCTAAGAACGACGCAGCATTGTCGCGCACCTTAGAAATTGCTCCACACGTTATCAGTAAAATCCGCCACTACCGCTTGCCGATCAGTGCTGCGCTCCTAATCCGCATGCATGATGTCACCGACCTCAGCGTCAGCGACTTGCAGGGAATGATGGGGGATCGCCGCAGCAAGTTCCGTCTGTCATCAGCGCAAGGGCGGCCGAAAAATTAAGGCCTAGCCTGCTTCTTGTCGCGGTCGGCCTGCGCCACCTCCAAGACAACAGCATATTCCGGGGTGCGCGCTAAAGGGATCCTTGCGATTCCATAAATTGATGGAACGCCATCCGATTACAGAGTCTCACATTTTTAGAAAGAAAATATTTGGTGCCAGACAATTATTGGAATTAAGTGTTGCGTTCCGGGGAAAAGTGATTAAGTGCGTATTTTCCGCGATTCAGTAGTTGTTATATTTTTACATCACTTTGCTGGGCCGTGATTCGGTTGCTTGCAAGCTGGCGCGGGGAAATATTTGCCGCAGGTGTTTCCTCGTCAGCGCCGTGATGACATCAAGTCCAAATCAAAAAAATAGTCCTAAAACAAAGGGGGTAGTTATGAAACGACTTACAGTAATGGTTGTTATTTCCTCTCTCGCCGGCTGTGCAACGCAGCAGAGCAACCATGGTCAGGCAGTCTTCGTACCGCTTGTGAAAAAGGAATACAGTGCGCTGAAAATGGTGCGCGACACGAAGCGCTCGATGTTCTCCGCGCAAATTAAGGATCCGACAACGACCCCAGAAAAAAATGCCGCTTTAAAGGCAGAAGTCGACGCTGCCGAAATACATCTTTCCACTACCGAAGCTGCAGATCTGGCAAAAGCTTTTAATGACGTTTTGGCCGACTGCAATAAGGTCATCTCTGGTATGGCATCCAAAGCTGAGACGCAGGAATCAAATGCGTTCTTGCTCTCAATGAGTGGCTTGGTATTCGGTTCCGTGCTTGGGCCTGCGGCAACCGCATCGAACGCGGTTGCTCACCGAGCGTTTATTTCCGCAGCAAGCGGTTGGGCCGGCGCAACAAATCTTGCTGGACAAAACTTGCGCACACTTGGATTGGCGGGTGATGGTGTCGCGACGACGCGAAATACTATTGTTGGGAAGATGAATGACGCGATCGGAGATGCAACGAACACTGAATACTCTTTCGACAAGCGCTTCGCCGCAGTACAAAAAGTGCAGGCTTCCTGCATTTCCTATTCGATGACGGTCGCTGGTGCTGTCGCGGCTATTCCCGCTGCAGCTAGCGCCGGTGGCGACAAAGGTGGCGAACCAGGTGCTGGAGGGGGTAAGTGAGTGGCATCCTAAAATAGGAAGGCCCGGTACCGCTTCTTGTTGGGAAGTGGCCGGGCCAGGGATTCTCCATGTGCGCGTTGCGTCGAAGTAAAACACCAGGCATGCTGAGCGTGCTTTACCCTAACTCTGCTTTTACTAACAATTCCTTGCACTGATCAGCTTGGACTTCAGCCCGCAGCAATCAGAGTCTAGTCACCTCAAACCTTTGCACAAACCTGTCATAAACAGGGCGAGGACTACAAAGTCCCCTGCGAAGGCTTTCGAGTACGCTTCTTCTTCAAAATTCCCTCCAGCGCCTCCGCTATCAAAGCGATCTCCTTGTCAGTTGCTTTGGAAATTACTTCCAACACAAACCCGCGTTGTGATCGAGCCCAAGTTACATCACTTAGGAAAAAGTCCTCGATCTCGGTCCCCATTGCCCGCGCTAGCCTCTGCAACGTGTCAATCGATGGATTGAAGACTCCAGACTCGAGTCTACTCAATGACTTCGGATCAATCCCAGCCGCTTCTGCCGCCTGAAACTGGGTAAGTCCTTTCTGCTTTCTAAGCTGTCGAATCCTACTACCCAGAGCCGATTTGATCGTTGTCATTGAGGTCGCCTGAAAAATGACCCACTTCATCAGACAGTAACGTCTCCGAGAACCGCATAAACATCACCAAATTACAATAAAGGTGACTCACAACGTATAATTTACGGGCTGCAATCATTTTCACTTAACAACAACTTGAGGCCTAAATGTACAAAACTGGTGGAATAATCGGAATAATTGCGGGAATTTTCGCTGTCATAGCAGCGGTGGTGACGTTGCTTTTCGGAGGCCTGGCGACAGCATTTCATGCGGACAAGGCGAGCACAGTCGTTGGACTTGGCTGGGGCGGTGTGCTGTTTTCATTCCTGGTGATCGTATTTGGCGCGCTGGCTTTTTCAAAGCCTAAAGGTGCTGGCTGGGGGCTAACGATATCAGCTATCCTCGGCGCGATTTTAGGTGGCACACTAGTAGCAATTTTTATGGTGTTAGCATTCATCGGCGGTGTCCTTGCAATTGCAGGTGCAAAAACAGCCCCACAAGCGTCTAGCACGCCAGATGCATACCGCCCTAGCTCCCATACAGAAAAGAGTGCTAAAAAGTGGCCCTACGCGGTTGCTTGCGCCATCATTCTTGTCGGTGGACTCGCCGCAGCAGGTCGTTATGCAAAAACTGATGCACCTGCAGCAGAATCTATCCCAACAGCGCCAACCGCCGCCAACTCGAACGTGGATAATTTCGCTTCTATTTCCGAATTGGTACACGCGCCCATTACCGGGCCTGAAGCTGTCATGTTGACCGACTTCGGCGCGTCACCACCAGAAGATCAGGTCGCCGCTTTCAAACGACTAAGCGGGACCGAAGAACTTACCAGCCTTCAACGTGAAGCACGAGCGAAGGCCTTAAATACAGCCTTATCCAATGCGAAGGGGAAGACTGTAGTATGGGATTTGGTTGTGAACAACGTCGCCTCCTCAGGCCAGAGTACCGCCGGAGGCATCTACAGAATTTCAACTAAATGTGCGGGCCTAGAAAACCGCGTCATCCCGGAAGCACAGATTCAAAAAGCGCATCCGAAGACTGAAGTATTGGTCACTGCACGTAATGATGATGAAATCAAAGCGATGCAGGCACTTGCTACATGCAGCGTTGTCAGGGTCAAAGGCGTAGTCGCAAATTACGACAACAAGGGCAACGTCGAACTGAACCCTGCAATCATTGTCCAGACAGGGAATTACAAGGCCCATGATGTCGTCATTTCAAACACTCAAGATGTTGCTGTGCCTGCACCTCCGATTGCTGAAACTCTTGCGCATACAGATACCCCAAAAAGTACAACCGAAGCAGGCGACAAGGAGGCCGCTCTGTCAGCACGTTCTGCGCAGCAGGACCCAGTCCAGCAGGAAAATCCCGCAACACTCCAAGCCGCAGACAAGGAGCTCAATGCCACCTATGTGCGGTTGATGAAAAATCTGCCGCCCGAGAAACGAACCGAGTTGAAACGCATGGAGCTTGATTGGATTCGGAACAGGGATGCCAATTGTGGACAAGACATTGCCTGCCTAACCAAATTCACACAAGAAAGGACAAAAGAATTAGCAACACAATCTCGCTAATAGTTGGAAGAAAAAACAGAAAAAAGCAGACATAAGTGAGCGGAGAGACTCCGCTCTCTGTCCTACCTAGCCGAAGAAGCTGCGCCCCTCAGCCCAAAAGCACTGCAACTCTAAGGAACCGCCCCCATTGACAAGGTCGTTCCGATAGGCAATAATTCTGACTTGCCGTATTCTTCAGCCTCGGCAACCTAACTCCCTATACGATGCCTTTGCCCGCATGGACTGTTTCAGTCTTCATGCCGGTTATTCATACGCAATTTTTTAGGAGAGTTATCATCTTCAACCAATTACTGACAGTCAAACAAGTCGCAAGCATGCTCTGCATGAGCACGTCCCATGTATGGGCGCAGGTCAACGATGCACCGGACTTCCCGAAGCCGTTCAAACTTTCAGCGAAGCAGACGCGATGGAAACTTTCAGAGGTAGACGCTTACATCGACATACGGTCAGCCACACGTCACTGACATAGAAGCCGCAATCAGAAATGACTGCGGCTTTTTTCATGGGCGTAGTTTTGCGCTCACGCTTAAAAAAGCGGCGGCTAAATTTTTAGCCACGGCTTTTTACCGGGCCAAACAACGTCAGCTAAATTTTCAGCCCACATAAAAATCGCTGGCCCTAACGGTGCTGTACGTCAATCATCGCCCGGTGATAGCATGGATCGTCCCCACTGCCACAGCCTGCAATGCTCAAAGACGCCCTGCCTTGGATCGCCATCGGCATATCACTGATATCTCCAGTCATAGCCGCCTTCAACTTCTTCAACGACAGGGCCGCACTACAGGCCACATCGACCTATGAAGAAGGCTGGGAGGGATTTACCGCCTGCATACGCATCAACATCGTGAACAAGGGCCGCAGGTTAATCATCCTGCACTCATGGGGCGGTGCAGCGACCAATGGCCGGTTCATCCGACGCATCGACGGCAATAAGTGGATGACCATGCAGCTTGCAGGCAGCGAAGGCCACGCCCTGACAGAACTGAAGCCATATCCACCGCTGGTACTGGAAGCTTCCGACCTTGAATTCGAACTGGCTGACGGCACTGACTTCATGATGGACGACATCTGGATAATCGACACTGTAGGCCGCCGCCATAGCATCAAGGGCATCCGGGAGGATGTCGCCAAGCTGCGGAAGTGGGCCGAGAAACAGTCGCCACAGGTACAGGCAAGCAAATAGTGTGTACAGGGGGGGGACAATCAAACTAGTGTACAGCTAGTGTACAGACCCGGAAAAGAAAAAAGGGTTAAGAAGCATAGCTTCCCAACCCCTTGATTTCATTAAACATTTTGGTCGGGGCGAGAAGATTCGAACTTCCGACCCCTTGCACCCCATGCAAGTACGCTACCAGGCTGCGCTACGCCCCGACGAACTGAGATTATAACAGCCGGTTTAAGTATTTGTCATGTTTGCTTCGTGCCCACGCCGCAACATTCTCACCGCAGGGCTATAGTAAGATTTACCCATGCAGCAAGTCCCCGTCCCCGCCCTCCTCGAACAAGCCGCCGACCTGGTCCGCCAGGCCGATGCGCTGATCGTTTGCGCCGGCGCCGGCATGGGCGTCGATTCCGGGCTACCGGACTTTCGCGGCAACGACGGCTTCTGGAAGGTCTACCCCGCCCTCGGCCGCGCCGGCATGAAATTCTCCAGCGTCGCCACGCCCTACACTTTCCGCTCCGATCCCACGCTGGCCTGGGGCTTCTACGGCCATCGCCTGCTGCTGTACCGCGACACGGCCCCGCATGCCGGCTTTGCCCTGCTCAGGAAATGGGGCGAGTGCATGCCGGCCGGCTGCGGCGTCTTCACCAGCAACGTCGACGGCCACTTCCAGCGGGCCGGCTTCGATCCGCAACGCATCTACGAGTGCCACGGCTCCATCCACCACTTGCAATGCATGGAGCCCTGCGGTCCCGATATCTGGAGCGCCGACAGCTATGTGCCGCAAGTCGATACCGACGCCTGCCGGCTGCTCAATGCGCCGCCTCTGTGCCCGCATTGCGGCGGCATGGCGCGGCCGAATATCCTGATGTTCGGTGACTGGGGATGGAACGAGCGGCGCTCGATGGTGCAGGAAGCGCACCTGCATGGCCTGCTGCAGCAGGCCGAACGCCCGCTGGTGGTCGAACTGGGCGCCGGCGTGGCGATACCGTCGGTGCGCAACTTCGGCCATCGCGTGATCCAGCAGCACAACGGCCGCATGATACGGATTAATCCGCGCGAACCGGACGTCGCCAGCCCGCGCGACGTCGGCCTGGCGATGGGCGCCCTCGCCGCACTGGCGGCGATCGACGCTTTGCTATAAACGATTTACACCAATTTTACGGCGATGCCGAACAAGCCCTCGACCTTGCCCACCAGGGTCTGGCCGCGCACCACCGCGCCCACGCCTTCTGGCGTGCCGCTGAAAATCAGGTCGCCCGGCGCCAGCGCGAACAGTGTCGACAAATTGGCGATGGTCTCGCTGACCGACCAGATCAGATGATCGATGGTGGCCGACTGTTTGGTCACCCCGTCCACATCCAGCTGGATCGCCGCGCGGTTGATGTCGCCCGCTTCCGCAGCGCGGTGGATCACTCCCACCGGCGCCGAGTAGTCGAAGGCCTTGCCGATTTCCCACGGACGGCCGGCGTCGCGCATCTTGAACTGCAGGTCGCGGCGCGTCATGTCCAGCCCCACGGCGTAGCCGAAGATGTGCTGCGCCGCGTCCTCCACGGCGATATTGCTGCCGCCCTTGCCGATAGCGACCACCAGCTCGCACTCGTAGTGCAGATTGCTGGTCACTTGCGGATACGGCAGGTCCACCACCTGTCCCGGCGCGACCGCGATCACCGCTTGCGCGTCGTTCGGCTTGCAGAAGAAGAAAGGCGGCTCGCGGTCCGGGTCGAAACCCATCTCGCGCGCGTGGGCGGCGTAGTTGCGGCCGACGCAGTAGACGCGGCGCACAGGGAACAGATCAGCGGTGCCGGCAACCGGCAGGCCGACGACGTCGTGGGCGGGAATAACGTAGGAAGTCATGATGCTCCGATGGATGGATATGGGAGATCAGACATGGTACAACAGCCGCCGCGGGCCTGCAGCGGGCGGAAACAATACGAGACAAATCAGGTCATCAACAGCGCGCGCATCGCGATGCGGAAGGCGTCCACCAGGCTGTCGCGGTTCATGTCGGTGCGGTGCAGCGCGCGGATCTGCAAGCCCTGGAAGTACGAGATGATGGTGTCGATGCGCCCATCCAGCAGCAGGTCGTCCACCGGCAGGTTGCGCAGCTCGCGTCCGCGCTTGACCAGCTCGCGCAGCTTGGCCCGGGATATATCGTCGTTCTCGCGCAGCTTGGCGGCGATCACCGGATTGCGCGACGCTTCCGCGTACATCTCCAGCGGCACATGCCAAGGCTGCGGATCGAGCGTCTCGCCCACATGAAAGGCGGCGTCGTCCAGCATGGCCTGCAATGGATCTTCACGCGTCGCCAGATCGCCCAACAGGCCGGCCACATGCTCCGCTTCGCGCTCGACAAAGGCCAGGATGATGGCGTCCTTGCCGTCGAAGTAGTTGTAGATATGGCCGGCGCTCATGCCGGCCTGCTTGGAAATCTCCGACATGCTGGCGCCGTGAAAGCCGCTGCGCGCGAAGCAGACGGCGGCCGCGTCCAGCACTTGAGTGCGCCGGTTCTGTGCCCGTTCCGGGTCTGTACGTCGTTTGCCGCTGCTGGTCATGGGGATATCGTCCTTGGGTATCTGTCACTGCCTGAGGCGGTACTGTGGCGAAGCGCGCCCGCTTTGTCAATTTAACAGCTTCGGAAAGCGGCGGGCGCGCAACACCTTAGCCCTCCGGTTGCCAGCCGCCGCCCAGCACCTTGTACAAGGTGACCGCGTTGCTGGACTTGCCCAGCCGCGCCGTGATCAGCCCCTGCTGCGCCGAATACAGCGCCCGCTGCGACACCAGCGCGTTCAGGTACGAGTCCGCGCCTTTGCGGTAGCGCGCCTCGTGGATGCGGAAGCTTTTATCGGCCGCGTCGACCAGCGCCTGCTGCGAGGCGATGCGTTCGTCAAGCGTGCCGCGCTGGGCCAGCGCATCGGCCACTTCGCGGAACGCCACCTGGATCGCCTTTTCGTACTGCGCCACCGAGATGTCGCGTTCCGCCTTGGCGATATTCAGGTTGGCGTGGTTGACGCCGCCGTCGAAGATCGGCAGGTTCACTTGCGGAATGAAGCTCCACGTCGACGAACCTGCCTTGAACAAACCGGACAAGGTGGAGCTGGCGCTGCCGCCAGACGCCGTCAGCGAAATGCTGGGGAAGAAGGCGGCGCGCGCCACGCCGATGTTGGCGTTGGCGGCGCGCAGCGCGCGTTCCGCCTGCTGCACGTCCGGACGGTCCTGCAGCAGGTCCGACGGCAGTCCGGCCGGAATCGCGGCCAGTTGCGTGACCGCGCCCATATCGCCGCCCGGCAGCAGGTCGTCCGGCACCGTGCCGCCGACCAGCAGGGTCAGCGCATTCTGGTCCAGCGCCACCTGCGCGGTGTAGACCGCCATGTCGCCGCGCGCCGCCTCCACGCTGGTCTGCGCTTCATACATGTCAAGGCCGGAGGTGACGCCGGAATCGAAGCGCTTCCGGCTCAGGTCATAGGACGTCTGCTGGCTTTGCAGCGTTTCCGCCGCCAGCTTCAGGCGCTGCTGGTCGGCGATCAGGGTCAGATACGCGTTGGCCACTTCGGCCACCAGCGTGATCTGCTGCGCGCGGCGCGCTTCCTCGGTGCCGAGGTAGGTCTGCAGGCCCGCCTCCGACAGGTTGCGCACCTTGCCGAAGAAATCCAGCTCATACGACGCCATCGCCAGGCCGCCGCTGTACTGGCGGCTGATGGCAGCATTGCCGGTGCCGGTCATCGTGGCCGGTGTGCGCGACGCGTTCTGGCTCACGTTGGCCGACAGCTTGGGCAGCAGCGCGGCGGTATCGATGTTGTACTGCGCCTTGGCCTTCTCGATATTCAGCACCGATACGCGCAAGTCGCGGTTGTTGGCCAGCGCCAGCGCGATCACCTGGCGCAGACGCTCGTCGGCGAAGTATTCGCGCCACTGGATTTCCGACACCGGCTTGGCGTCGGCCGCCGCCGCCGGCACGCCTTTGTAGGCGTCGCCGGCCGGCCAGGCTTGCGCCACCGGCTGCGCCGGACGTTCGTACACCGGCGCCAGGCTGCACCCCGCCAATGCGGCCAACGCCGCCATCGCGATCAAGGATTTTTTCATGATTGAACTCCCACACTCGCCGGAGCCACGGCCTTCTTCGAGAAGAAGCCGCGCACCAGCACAAAGAACACCGGCACAAAGAAGATGCCCAGGAAGGTCGCCGACAGCATGCCGCCCAGCACGCCGACGCCGATCGCGTTCTGGCTGCCGGAACCGGCGCCGCTGCTGATGGCCAGCGGCAGCACGCCGAGACCGAAGGCGATCGACGTCATCAAGATCGGACGCAGGCGCAAACGCACGGCCTGCAAGGTTGCCTGTTTCAGCTCGACGCCCTGCTCCTGCAGCTCCTTGGCGAATTCCACGATCAGGATCGCGTTTTTCGCCGCCAGGCCGACCACGGTCAGCAGACCGACCTGGAAGTAGACGTCGTTCGACAGATGGAACACCGACGTCGCCAGCACGGTGCCGATCACGCCCAGCGGCACCACCAGCAACACCGAGAACGGAATCGACCAGCTTTCATACAGCGCGGCCAGGCACAGGAACACGATCAGGATCGAGATCGCATACAGCTCCGTGGTCTGCGAACCGGAATCGCGTTCCTCGGTCGACAGGCCGGTCCATTCGAAGCCGATACCCGGCGGCAGCTGGGCTGCCATCTTTTCGATTTCCGCCATCGCGGCGCCCGAGCTGCGGCCCGGCGCCGGCATGCCGAGGATCTCGGTCGACGGCAGGCCGTTGTAGCGCTCCAGGCGCGGCGACGCGTAGATCCAGCGTCCGGTCGAGAAGGCCGAGAAAGGCACCATCTCGCCGTCGGCGTTGCGCACAAACCATTTGCCCAGGTCTTCAGGCGACATGCGCGAATCGGGCTGGCCCTGCATGTACACTTTCTTGACGCGGCCGCGGTCGACGAAGTCGTTGACGTAGGCGCTGCCCCAGGCGGTGCTGAGCACCTTGTTCACATCGGCGATGGACAGGCCCAGCGCGGTGGCTTTCTGCTGGTCGACGGTGATCTTGTACTGCGGCGTATCTTCCTGCCCGTTCGGGCGTACGGCCATCAGCACGGGATTCTTGGCCGCCATGCCCAGCATCTGGTTGCGCGCGGCCATCAGCGCATCGTGGCCGACGCCGGCCTGGTCCTGCAGCTGCAGGTCGAAGCCGCTGGCGTTACCCAGCTCCAGCACCGCCGGCGGCGCGAAGGCGAACACCATCGCATCCTTGATCTGCGAGAAGTTGCCCATGGCGCGGCCGACGATCGCGTTCACCCGCTGGCCGGCGCCCTTGCGCTCGGCCCAGTCCTTCATGCGGACGAAGGCGATGCCCGTGTTCTGGCCATTGCCGCTGAAGCTGAAGCCAGCCACCGCGAACACCGACGCCACAGAGTCCTTCTCGTCGTTCATGAAGTGCTGCTCGACTTTCTCGATCACCTTCAGCGTGCGCTGCTGGGTCGCGCCGGTCGGCAGCTGGATCTGCGAGAACAGCACGCCCTGGTCCTCTTCCGGCAGGAAGGAGGTCGGCAGGCGCATGAAGACGAAGGCCAGCACCGCCAGCAGGATGGCGTACATCGCCAGCGAACGTCCGCCGCGGTTCAGCAGCACGCCGACCCAGCCCTGGTATCTCGCGCTGCCGCGCTCGAAGCTGCGGTTGAACCAGCCGAAGAAGCCGGTGTCGATCGCGTGATGGCCCTTGGCCACGGGCTTCAGCAAGGTGGCGCACAGCGCCGGCGTGAACACCATCGCCACCAGCACCGACAGCACCATCGCCGAAACGATGGTGATCGAGAACTGGCGGTAGATCACGCCGGTGGAACCGCTGAAGAAGGCCATCGGCACGAACACCGCCGACAGCACCAGCGCGATGCCGACCAGCGCGCCGCTGATCTGGCTCATCGACTTGCGCGTCGCTTCCAGCGGCGACAAGCCCTCTTCCGTCATCACCCGCTCGACGTTTTCCACCACCACGATGGCGTCGTCGACCAGCAGGCCGATCGCCAGCACCACCGCGAACATTGTCAGCGTGTTGATCGAATAACCGAGCGCGGACAGGATCGCGAAAGTCCCCAGCAATACCACCGGCACGGCCATCGTCGGGATCAGCGTGGCGCGGAAGTTTTGCAGGAACAAATACATCACCAGGAACACCAACACCACTGCTTCCACCAGCGTCTTGACCACTTCCTCGATCGACAGCTTGACGAACGGCGTGGTGTCGAAGGCGACGACCGCCTTCATCCCGTGCGGGAACTGCTTGCCCATCAATTCGATCTTCGCCTTGACGGCGTTGGCGGTTTCCAGCGCGTTGGCGCCGGTGGCCAGCTTGATCGCCACGCCGGTCGCCGGCTTGCCGTTGTAGCGCGCCAGGACGTTGTAGTTCTCGCTGCCCAGCTCCATGCGGGCGACGTCGCGCAGATGCACGGTGGCGCCGCTGGCGGCGGTCTTCAGCAGGATGGCGCCGAACTGCTCGGCCGTTTGCAGGCGGCTCTGCGCCGACACGGTGGCGTTCAGCTGCTGGCCCGGCACGGCCGGCGCGCCGCCCAGTTCACCGGCAGAGACCTCGGTGTTCTGCGCGGTGATCGCGGCGGTCACGTCGGCCGGCGTCAGCTGGTAGCTTTGCAGCTTGGCCGGGTCGAGCCAGATGCGCATCGCATACTGCGCGCCGAACAGCGTAACGTCGCCCACGCCCTGCACGCGGCTCAGCGGATCGATGACGTTGGCGGCCACGTAGTCGCCCAGGTCGGCCTGCTTCATGCTGCCGTCTTCGGACACGAAGCCCAGCACCATCAGGAAGTTCTTGGTGGCCTTGGCCACCACCAGCCCTTGCTGGGTGACGATCGCCGGCAGCAGCGGCGTGGCAAGCTGCAGCTTGTTCTGCACCTGCACCTGGGCGATATCCGGATTGGTGCCGCTGTTGAAGGTCAGCGTGATGCTGATGCCGCCGGTGGCGTCGCTCGACGAGGACATGTAGCGCAGGCCGTCGATGCCCTTCATCTTTTGTTCGATGACCTGGGTGACGGCGTCTTCCACCGTCTTGGCGGAGGCGCCGGGATAGGAGCCGCTGATCGAAATCGATGGCGGCGCGATGCTTGGATACTGCGAAATCGGCAGGCCGAGGATCGCGATCACGCCCGCGAGCATGATGACGATGGCGACGACCCACGCGAAAATCGGGCGGTCAATAAAGAAACGTGACATGGCGGCTTCCTTTACTGAGCGCTCTTGGCGTTGGCGGACACGGCGCCGCCGGCCGCGGTGGCGACGGCACCGGCGGCGGGCTTGGCGGCGTTGGCCGACGCCCCCGGTTTCACCTTCTGCACGCCTTCGACGATCAGCAGGTCGCCCGCGTTCAGGCCGGACTTGACCAGCCACTTGTCGCCCAGCGTGCCGCCGGTGACCAGCGTGCGCTGCTCGACCTTGCCTTCCTTGTTCAGCACCAGCGCGGTCGCCTCGCCTTTCGGATTGCGCGTCACGCCCTGCTGCGGCACGGCGATGGCTTGCTCATTGACGCCCGACTCCACCACCGCGCGGACGAACATGCCCGGCAGCAGATCATGCTTGGGATTCGGGAACAGCGCGCGCAGCGTGACGTTGCCGGTGCCCGGATCGACCGTCACGTCGGAGAACTGCAGCTTGCCCGCCTCTGCGTACTTGCTGCCGTCCGACAGCAGCAGCGTGACCCTGGCCTGGCCGCCGGATTTTTTCAGGCCGCCGCTTTCCATTTCGCGCTTCAGGCGCAGCAGGTCCTCGCTCGACTGCGTGACGTCGACATAGATCGGGTCCAGCTGCTGCACGGTGGTCAGAGCGGCGGACTGGTTGGCGGTGACCAGCGCGCCCGGCGTGACGGCCGAGCGGCTGATGCGGCCGCCGATCGGCGCGTCGACGTGCGTGTATTTCAGGTTGATGGCAGCCTGCTCCAGCGCGGCGGCGGCCGATTCCACGTCCGCCTTGGCCTGCTCGTTGGCGGCGACGGCATCGTCGTAATCCTGGCGACTCACGCCTTCGATGGCGACCAGCTCCTTGTAGCGCGCCACTTTCGGGCCGCTGGTCATCAGGTTGGCCCTGGCCTTGGCCAGCGCCGCCTTGGCCGAGTTGACGGCGGCCTGGTAGCTGGCCGCGTCGATCTGGTACAGCGCGACGCCGGCCTTGACGTCGGCGCCTTCGACAAACAGGCGTTTTTGTATCAGTCCGCTGACCTGCGGGCGCACTTCGGCCACCTGGAAGGCGGCGGTGCGGCCCGGCAGTTCGGTGGTGATCTGCAACGCCTCAGGCGCCACTTTAAAAACGCCCACTTCCGCCACCTGCGCATGAGGTGCTTCGGTCGTGGATTGGGAGCAACCAGCGGCCAGCGCGGTTGCGATGATCAGAGCGGCGGACCCGGCCGGCCGCAGGGATGGTTTGCAGAAAATGGCTTCCATGATGGGACTTTCTGTATAAAAAATAGGCACAGGCAATAGAATGAACGATCATTCTAATTAAGTCAAGCTGGTTTTATTGTTCAGGACAAAGCGATACGTGGCTGGGGTCGATGATTTCTCATCATCCTTGGGGCGGGCGCCGCGCCCGGTGCTACAATGAATTTAATTTCTTTCGGACATCATTTCGCCCGTCGTTTATGATCACGCCGCCAACTAAAAGCACGGCCAGGCCGCGCCTCACCACGCTGGTCACAGTGGGTGTCGCCGCGACGGTGCTGCTGTCCGTGCTGTGCCTGCTGGTGCTGGTCAGTCACTTCGCGACCGACTATGCGGAGCGCGAGGCCGGCCAGCGCCTGCAACAGCTGTCCTGGCAGATGCGCGACGCGCTCGACCGCGTGGTGCGGAAAGCCACCGGCGACGTCCAACTGCTGACCGAGCTGCCGCAGGTCCGCGACGCCAGCTCGCCCGCCGACATCCGCCAGGTGCTCGAGAGCCTGCAAAAGACCTTCCCCGACTACGCCTGGATCGGCCTGGCCAATCCGGACGGCACCGTCTACGCCGCCACCCAAGGCCTGCTCGAAGGCCAGGACGTCAGCGAGCGCGCCTGGTTCAAGGGCGGCCGCGACAAGCTCTACGCCGGCGACTTCCACCCCGCCACCCTGCTCGGCAAAAAGCTGCCCTACAGCGCCGACCCGTGGCGCTTCGTCGACGCGGCCGGCCCGGTGCGCCGTTCGGACGGCAGCTACCGTGGCGTGCTGTGCGTGCACATGAGCTGGGGCTGGGCGCGGCGCCTGGTGGGCACCATCCTGGCGCCGGCCGACCGGCAGTACTCTGCCGATATCTTCGTGGTGCGTGGCGATGGCACCGTCATGCTGGGACCGAAGGGCATGGAGGAACAAAAGATCAGCAGCGACAGCCTGGCGCGGTCGCAATCGGGCGTGCCGGGATCCGTGAAGGAAACCTGGGCCGACGGCCGCAACTACCTGACCGGCTTTTCCCGCACCGGCAAGCACGACGACCCGGCCACGCTGGCCTGGTCGGTGCTGGTGCGCCAGCCGGAGGATGTCGCGCTGGCGGGCGCCCACGCGCTGGAACGCCAGATCCTGCTGCTGGGTGCTATCCTCGGGCTGGCCATGGCGCTGGCGGCATCGGCGGTGGCGCGGCGGCTGGCCGGCCCGCTCAACGCGCTGAGCAGGAATATCGAGCAGCGCTCGGCCGCGACGGCCCACGAGGCCGACCTGCCGGAGATCGTGCAGATCGACAGCTTCCACGAGGCGCAGGTGCTGTCGCGCGCGCTCGCCGAGCTGGTGGACAACGAACGGGGCCATCTCGCCACGCTGCGCGGCATGAACGAAAAGCTCGAATCGACGGTGGCCGAGCGCACCCGCGAGATCGCGCGCAAGGCGCTGCAGCTGGAGCGCGCGCTGGCGCAGGAGCAAAGCACCCAGCTGCTGCTGCAGGAGCGCGCGGCCGAGCTGCGGGCCATCCTGGACAACGCGCACGACGCCTTCATCGCCCTCGATCCGGGCGGCGTGGTGCTGGACTGGAACCGCCAGGCCGAGAAGCTGATGGGCTGGACCCGCGCCGAGGTGATCGGCCAGCCGCTGGCCGCGATGGTGCTGCCGCCGCTGCTGCGCCGCGCCTATGAACGCGACATGCGCCAGCTGGCCGATGCCGGCGCTGGCTCGACAACGGTGCTGAACCGCCGCATCGAACTGACGCTGCACAACCGCGAGTGCAAGGAGCTGGACGTGGAGGTGTCACTGGCCTACGTGCCGCGCAGCAGCGGCCATTTGTTCATCGCCTTCCTGCATGACATCAGCGAGCGCAAGTCGCTGTTCGCGTCGATGGAGGCGATGGCGCTGCGCGACACCCTCACCGGCCTGCCCAACCGCCGCGCGCTGATGCAGGCGCTGACCGAGGCGATCCAGCGCGCCAACCGGCTGCGCCAGAGCTGCGCCGTGTTCTTCCTCGACCTCGACCGCTTCAAGCAGGTCAACGACCGCTACGGCCACGAGGAAGGCGACGAACTGCTGCGCCAGTTCGCCGAGCGCGTGCTGCACACGGTGCGCAAGACCGACACCGTCGGCCGCCTGGCCGGCGACGAATTCATCGTCATCCTGGAAAACCTGCACAGCGACAGCGCGGCCCAGGAAACCGCCGACAAGCTGGCGCCGGCGCTGCGGCAGCCGTTCATGCTGAAGACCGCCACGGTCAGCCTGAGCGCCAGCATCGGCATCGCCATCCACCACCCGGACGACCCGCAGGATATCGAGACGCTGCTGAGCCGCGCCGACCGCGCCATGTACCTCAACAAACAGCAAACCAGGCAGCTGCACGCGCAGCGCTGAGACGCTTCCTATCGAAAATCCCTGTTTCCGCGTTTCAGGTAGTATCAGCCAAAAAACCTGTGGATCATGGACATGGAAGCACAAAACAGCCTCTCCAATCTCTTTATTTCATCCGGCGTGCCCGGCCTTGACGAGGTCCTGGCCGGCGGCCTGACCACCGACCGGCTCTACCTGGTCGAGGGCGAGCCCGGCACCGGCAAGACCACGCTGGCGCTGCAGTTCCTCAACGAGGGCCAGCGCCGCGGCGAATCGGTGCTGTACATTACGCTGGCCGAAACGGCGGTCGAGCTGCGCAGCGTGGCCGCTTCGCACGGCTGGGACATGCAAGGCATCCAGATCGAGGAAATCCTGCCCAACGAGGACGTGCTCAGCCCGGACCAGCAGTACACCATCTTCCATCCGTCCGAGATCGAGCTGGGCACCACCACCCAACGCATCCTGACGGCGATCGACAGGTACAAGCCGCGCCGCGTGGTGCTTGATTCGCTGTCCGAGCTGCAGCTGCTGGCCGAGAGTCCGCTGCGCTACCGGCGCCAGGTGCTGGCCCTCAAGCAGTACCTCACCAGCCGCAGCTGCACCACCATCTTCCTCGACGACCGCACGGCCCTCAGCACCGACCTGCAGGTGCGCAGCGTGGCCCACGCGGTGCTGACGCTGGAGCTGGTCGACCAGGCCTACGGCGCCGAGCGGCGCCGCGTGCGCGTGGTCAAATACCGCGGCATCGCCTTCCACGGCGGCGCCCACGACTACAAGATCACCCGTGGCGGACTGCAGGTCTATCCGCGCCTGGTGGCGGCCGCCACGCGCGTGCGCAGCGATCGGCGCCAGCTCTCGAGCGGCATCCCGGTGCTGGACCAGCTGATCGGGGGCGGCCTCGAAGAAGGCATGAGCACCCTGATCTCCGGCCCGCCGGGCACCGGCAAGTCGACGCTGGCGGCGCAGTTCGTCCACGCCGCCGCCGCGCGCGGCGAGCCGTGCGCGATGTTCCTGTTCGAGGAAGCCCGCAACAACATGCTGAACCGCTCGGCCAATCTCGGCATGGACCTGGCCGGCGCCATCGACAGCGGCCTGCTGTCGATCCAGCAGATCGACCCGGCCGAACTGGCGCCGGGCCAGTTCTCGCACGCGGTGATGCAGGCGGTCGAGCGCGGCGTGCGGGTGGTCGTCATCGACAGCCTGAACGGCTACCTGAACGCGGTGCCGGACGAACGCTTCCTGACCGTCTACCTGCACGAGCTGCTGACCTACCTGGGCCAGCGCGGCGTGGTCAGCATCATCGTCGGCGTCCAGCAAGGCATGATAGGCACCGGCATGACCACCTCGGTCGACGCCAGCTATATCGCCGACAACGTCATCATGCTGCGCTACTTCGAGGCCGAGGGCGAGGTGCGGCAGGCGATCTCCGTGTTCAAGAAGCGCGGCAGCGCGCACGAGCGCACCATCCGCCGCTTCGCCATCGGCGGCAAGGGCATACAGGTCGGCCCGGTGCTCAAGGGCTTCCACGGCATCCTGACCGGCGTGCCCACCTACGACGAGGACCCGGACCGGGCCGCGGCCGGCTGACACGCATGGAAAACCGCATCCTGATCTACGCCCCCACCGGCCAGGACGCGCCGCTGGCCGCCAAGGTGATGGCGATGGCGGCCATCGACAGCCACGTCTGCCGCACGCTGGCCGAGCTGGCGGAGCAACTGGAACTGGGCGCGGGCGCGGTGCTGACCGTCGAGGAGGCCCTGGGGCCGGGCGGCTACAGGCTGCTGCAGGACTGCGTGGCGCGCCAGCCCGACTGGTCCGACCTGCCCATCATCCTGCTGACCCACAGCGGCGCCGATTCGTCGGCGGTGCGGCAGGCGGTGGCCGGCCTGGGCAACCTGAGCCTGATGGAGCGGCCGGTGCGCACGCTGGCGCTGATCACCGCCCTGCACTCGACCCTGCGCGCGCGCAACAAGCAGTACCAGGTGCGCGAGGCGGCGCGGCGCAAGGATGAATTCCTGGCCAGCCTGGGCCACGAACTGCGCAATCCGCTGGCGCCGATCCGCACCTCGGTCTCGCTGCTGACCCACCTGTATCCGGACGCGCCGCCGGTGGCGCGCATCCGCGACATGGTGGAGCGCCAGGTGCGGCTGCTGACGCGGCTGGTGGACGACCTGCTGGACGTGGCGCGCATCACCAGCGGCAAGATCAAGCTGCAGCGCCAGCTGGTGAGCCTGGGCGCGGTGATGAACCACGTGAACGAATTGTGCGCGCAGGCGGCCAGCGCCAAGCGCATCCACATCGCCTGGCAGCTGCCGGCCGAGGAAGTCACGCTCGACGCCGACTACGCGCGCGTGGTGCAGATCTACGCCAACATCCTGTCGAACGCCGTCAAGTTCACGCCGCAGGGGGGCAACGTGGTGGTGCGCGCCGAGCGCCAGGACGGCGAGCTGCTGGTGACGATACGCGACAGCGGCATCGGGCTCGACGCGGAATCGATCGCGCGCATCTTCCGCATGTTCGAGCAAAGCAGCACCGTCAGCGGCCAGTTCTCCAGCGGCCTGGGTATCGGCTTGAGCCTGGCGCGCCAGTTCGCGGAAATGCATGGCGGTATCGTGGAGGCGTACAGCGCCGGTCCCGGCATGGGCAGCGAGTTCGCGATCCGGCTGCCGGTGGTCAGCAGCGCCGTGCGCGACGCGGCGCCGGCAACGGCGGCCAAGGGCGCCGACGGCCGCAAGATGCAGGTGCTGGTGGTGGACGACAACCAGGACGCCGCCGATTCGCTGGCCGCGCTGCTGGAGATCGACGGCTTCGACGCCCATGCGGTGTACGACGGCGCCAGCGCCATCCAGCTGGCCGCCGAGCTGGCGCCGGACATGATCATCATGGACCTGGGCATGCCCGGCATGGACGGCTACGAAACCGCGCGGGCGATCCGCCAGCGTGCCGGCGCCGAGCGCATCCTGATGGTGGCCCTGACCGGTTGGGGCCAGAACGACGCCCGCCGGCGCACCGGCGAAGCGGGCTTCGACTATCACCTGGTCAAGCCGGTGGAGCTGGAACAGCTGGTCCGCCTGGCCGGCGCGCGGCAGAACCGCGAACAGGTGCAGGCGGCGCGCTGAAGCGGGCCGCCGCTACTTCCAGTCGCCACGCAGCGCCAGCACCTGCTCCTGCAAGCCTTCCGGCGTGACGTCGTGCGGCGCCACCGGCAGGCCGACCGCCAGCGCCAGGCGCGAACGCAGGCCGGTGCGGAAGGCGCGCTCGAACACATTGTCGTCGCTGCGGCTGAGCAAATGCCCCCACAGTCCGCGCAGCGCCATCGGGATCACCGGCACCTTGGTGCGCTCGACGATCTTGGCGATGCCGCCCTTGAACTCATTGAGCTCGCCGGTGTTGGTCAGCCGCCCTTCCGGAAAGATGCACACCAGGTCGCCCTCGTGCAGCGCCTGCGCGATGTCGACGTAGGCCTTCTCCATCAGCCACGGGTCTTCCTTGGCCGAAGCGATCGGGATCGCGCGCGCGGTGCGGAAGATCCAGCCCAGCAGCGGCAGCTTGAAGATGCGGTGGTCCATGACGAAGCGGATCGGGCGCGGGCTGGCCGCGCCGATGACGATGGCGTCCACATAGCTGACGTGGTTACACACCAGCACCGCCGCGCCTTCGGCTGGAATGCGGTCGGCGTCGATCAGGCGCACGCGGTGCACGGTGTGGATCAGCAGCCAGGCCAGGAAGCGCATCAGGAACTCCGGCACCAGCGAGAAGATGTAGATCGCCACCACCGCGTTCAGCAGCGCCGTCACCAGGAACAGCTGCGGTATCGTGAAGCCCTGGCCCAGCAGCAGGATCGCCACGCCGGCCGCCGCCACCATGAATAGCGCGTTGAGGATGTTCATGCCGGCGATGGTGCGCGAGATATGGGCCGGGTCGCAGCGGATCTGGATCAGCGCGAACAGCGGCACGATGAAGAAGCCGCCGAACATGCCGATCATCAGCACGTCGAACAGGATGCGCCAGATCGCGTGATGCGAGGCCATCATCGCGAACGCGTCCAGGTGCGGACCGGAGGCCAGCGCGCCGGCGACGGCGGCGAAGTGCTGGCTGGAGAAATACAGGTCGGCGCCGAACAGCGACAGGCCGATGGAGCCGAACGGCACCAGGCCGATTTCCACCTTGCGGCCCGACAGGCGCTCGCACAGCAGCGAGCCGGCGCCCACGCCCAGCGAGAACACCGTCAGCAGCAGCACGAACACGCTGTGGTCGCCGTGCAGGAAATCCTTGGCGTAGACCGGGAACTGCGCCAGCACCAGCGCGCCGTAGAACCAGAACCACGAATTGCCCAGCATCGACAGGAACACCACGCGGTTCTTGCGCGAGAAATTGATGTTGCGGATCGATTCGCCGACGAAGTTCCAGCTGACCTTCAGCTCCGGCACCGGCGCCGGCGCGTTCGGGATGCGGTAGCTGGCGATCAGCCCGAGCAAGGCCACGGCGATGGTGGCAATGGCTTCGAGCGCGATGCCGTTCGGCCTTTGCACCACCAGCACCGCGCCCAGGATCTCGCCCAGCAGGATGCCGACGAAGGTGCCCATCTCGGTCACGCCGTTGCCGCCGATCAGTTCCTCGGGCTTGAGCTGCTGCGGCAGGTAGGCGTACTTCACCGGTCCGAACAGCGTCGAGTGGATGCCCATGCCGACCACGGCGGCCACCAGCAGCCACAGGGTGTGAGTGAACCATCCGAGGCCGGCGACGCACATGATGGCCACTTCCAGCCATTTGACGAAGCGCGTCAGGCCGGACTTCTCGAACTTGTCGGCCAGCTGGCCGGCGGTGGCGGAGAACAGCACGTACGGCAGGATGAACAGGCCGGGGATCAGGTTGGTGATCAGCGACGGCGACAGCGTGGTCCAGCTGAGCGCGTCGAAGGTGAGGATGACGACCAGCGCGGTCTTGAACAGGTTGTCATTGAAGGCGCCGAGAAACTGGGTCCAGAAAAACGGCGCGAAGCGGCGTTGCGACAGCAGGGAAAACTGATTGGGCTGGCTCATGTCGTACCGTTCAATGTGAGACTTACGGAAAGATTGAGCGGATTATAACCGCATGCCGCGGCGGCGCGGCATGCTTACGAGCAATAAGCTGGCGTCAGATCAAATGTGATGGCGCAGTCAGGTCAGGACTCACGCCGGCGCGGCCTCGCCGCGCACCGCCGCCTCGATCCTGGCGACGTCGATCTTACCCATCGTCATCATCACCTTGAACGCGCGCTGCGCCACCTCGCCGCCCTGGGCCATGGCATCGGTCAACACGCGCGGCGTGATCTGCCACGACAAACCCCATTTGTCCTTGCACCAGCCGCAGGCGCTCTCGCTGCCTCCGTTGCCGACGATCGCGTTCCACAAGCGGTCGGTTTCGGCCTGGTCGTCGGTGGCGATCTGGAAGGAGAACGCCTCGCTGTGCTTGAAGGCGGTGCCGCCATTGAGGCCGATGCATGGAATGCCGCACACGGTGAATTCGACGGTCAGTACGTTGCCCTCCTTCCCGCCTGGAAAATCGGACGGCGCACGGTGAACAGCCCCGACCGTGCTGTCGGGAAAGGTACGGGCGTAAAAATGCGCGGCCTCTTCCGCGTCATGGTCATACCACAGGCAGATCGTATTCTTCTTCATCGTTGCTCTCCACTATAGTCGTTGACGGGATCAAAACGTTATCCGGCATCTGCACCGGGAAGTCGGCCTTCAGGATATCCGAATCTCCAAACAGCGGCAAACCAACAGCGATACCGCCCGTCAACTCATCAGCGATCAGCTTGCGACGTTGCAGGCCGTGCAGGAATGTCGATGTCGACAAGATCAATACATTGTCCGGTATGCGCACCAGGAAGTTGGCCTTTCGAATATCCGAGTCTTCGAATAACAATAAGCCGGCGTCGATGCCGCCCGCCAGTTCGTTCGCCAGCACCTCGGCCGCCGCCATTTCCCCACGATTGCGCGTGCGCAGGGTCGGGTTCAGCGCCAGCAACTCGATGAACTCCGTGTACTCTTCGGTCTCGCCGATTTCCACGACATCCGTGTTTCGCTCCAGCCAGGCGACGAATTCCTGCGCACCAGGTTTGTCCGCGTGTCGCGTCACCTCGAAGCGCAGCATGTCGGGAATGACTACGCGCACGCCGAGCAGCATCAAGCTGTCCAGCGCATCGGCTAGCGCCAGCGTGATGAGCGGCCCGGCATCGGTAACGATCAGCGCGATATTCATCCGAACACCTGCTCATAAAGAAGCCGCTGAGCCTCATTGAAATGCACGCGCGTATCGACGCGCGGCAACGGCAGGCCGCGTCGCGCCAGCCCGGCCAGTATCTCGCCGAACCACAGTCCGGTAGCCTGCTCAAGCTCCCGCCGGCCGGTTTTCCCTTCGGAATATGCACGCAGCAACTGGTCCAGTTCCTGCCCGACAACGATATCGGTTTCCATGCTGAACCTCTCAGAGGAAGTCACCGTTTCACTATACACCTGCGCCGATGGGTATGGATATGGCGATGCGGGTGCCGGCCCCGACAGCGGTATCGATGTCGATGCGGCCGTCGAAGGCGGCCACGCGCTCGCGCATGCCGACGATGCCGATGCCAGTCGACGCCAGCGCCGGATCGAAGCCGGCGCCGTTGTCGGCGATGCGCATGCGCAGGCCCGCAGCGTCGAGCGACAGTGCCACCGTCACCTGCGTAGCGCGCGCGTGCTTGACGACGTTGGACAGCGCCTCCTGCACGATGCGGTAAGCCGATATGCCGATCTCGCCCGGCAACCGCGCGTAGTCGCCGTCGGCATGGAACACGAAACGGCAGCCGGCATGGGCGCCGTCGTAGTGGCGCACCATCTCCTCGATCGCGCCATCGAGACCGAGCATGTCCAGCACTTCGGGACGCAGGCGTCGCACCAGCGTGCGGCCGCTGTTGTACAGACCCAGCGCCAGCTTGATGATGGACTGCGCGCGCTCGCGCACCTCACCCGTCTCGCTGACATCGACGATGCGCTGCGCCTCCAGCCTCGCCGCGATCAGCGTGGCGTTGAGCTCATCGTGGATCTCCAGCGCGATGCTCTTGCGTTCATCCTCCACCGCCGTATTGACCTTGCGGATCAGGCGGCGCTTCTCGGCGTCCGCCTCGCGCAGCGCCCGCATCGACGACTGCAGCGAGGTGTTCAATCCCTTCGACAGCTGCCAGGCCAGCAGCGCGCAGGCCAGCAGGCCGAAGCTGGCCACCAGCAGCTCCACGTAAAAGCGCCTGGTCTGCTTGACCAGCAGCGCCGAAGGCGACATCGTCACCCGCACATAGCCCATCGTCTCGACGGCCACGCTGCTGGCACTTGCCGCCTTGTCCTTCAGGTACGGCTTGCCGTCGGCCGCCAGCATGGTCACGAACACCAGCCGCTTGAGCACCGGCGCCTCGTAGTAGCGGGCATCCGGCTCGCCGGGCGCGCGCGCCGCAGCATGCAGCAGTTCGCGGCGCTGCGCGTCGAGCACGTCGATGCGGTAGATGCTGGCGTCAGCGCGCAGCAGGCCGTTGATGGTCGGCTTCAGGTCATCGTAGCGATGCGTCAGCAGGCTGAATTCGCTGCTGTCAGCCAGCACCTTGGCCACCAGCGGCCCGCGCTCCGCCATCTCCTCGCGCACTTCCGACAATCGCGATTGATAGGCATACCAGACGAAGGTGCAGAACATGTACGCCAGCGGTGTCACCGTAATTGCCAGCAGCCGCGCGCGCACGCTCCAGTGACGCCAGAAGTCGAGGCGCATCGGCTCAGGGCTCGATCAGGCCGTGCTTGACCGCCAGCCGCGTGATGTAGGCCGGCCGGTGCACGCCCAGCTTTTCCTTCACCGCCTGGCTGATATTGCTGATGGTCTTGGTGGAGACGTCGAGCTTCTCGGCGATCTCCGCGTTGGTCAGCCCCTCGGCCATCAGCGTGAAGATCTCCAATGCCCGCTCGTCCAGCTGCGATTGCGGCGACGCGTCGCCGCGCACCGACAGATTCGCCAGCCGCTCGGCGATGTGCGGCAGGAAGTACAGCTCGCCCTCATGCGCGCGCCGCACGGCAGCCGCCAGGTCGGCCGGATCGCAATCCTTGGTCATGAAGGCGCGGCCGCCGAGGCGGTAGGTTTCCTTGATCAGGCTGTCCTGGTCGAACTGGCTGAGGAAGACGATGGCGGCCGACGGCGCCTGCGCCAGGATCTGCTTGGCCACGTCCAGCCCGGTCAACTGGTCGCCGAAGCGGATGTCGAGCACGATCACGTCCGGCGCCAGCCGCTTGTGCTGTTCCAGCGCCTCCTCCGGCGTGCGCGCCTGCGCCACCACATCCAGCCCCTGCCCCGTCAGCGACATCGCAAAACCCGTCATCACGATCGGATGATCGTCCGCCAGCATGACCCGTATTTTTTTCATTGCTACCTCGAAGAATGGTTTTCTACCTGATGGTGGAAGCATACCACACCATGAAGCAGCAAAATATTCCTCAAATTTCCTTTTATTTTGCTATCACATGGAATAGTATACTTCCAACATGTAGCAACAACACCCACCACCAAGGAGCACTCATGCAACCGAAAAAGAACCTGACCGGCCTTACCGTCGTCACTGCGCTCCACGTGGCGCTGCTGGCCGCCTTCCTGCACGGCTCCAAGCTGACGGTGTTCCATCCGAAGGAAGCGGTGATCGACCTGACGCCGACCGACATCAAGCCGCCGCCACCGCAGGTACTGCCGCCGGACGTGCCGCTGCCGCCGCCATCCACGCCGGACATCTTCGTGCCGCCGGTGGAAACGCCGGTGGTCGCGACCAATCCGCCGCCGGTCACGGCACGGCCGATGACGGAGCAAACGCCGGCGCAGCAAGCACCGACCGGCGTTGCCGACAACGGCGCCAAGACCCAGGTGAAAGCGGCGCCGGTGCAGGTGGCGGCGGTGGTGGATTCGAATGCCTGCGCGAAGCCGGACTATCCGAAGAACGCGCTGCGCAACGGCGACACGGGCACCGTCACACTGGCGCTGCTGATCGGCACCGACGGCCGGGTGGCCGATTCAAAAGTGGAGAAATCGAGCGGCTTCCGCGAACTGGATCGCGCCGCGCAGGTCGGACTGGGCCTGTGCAAATTCAGGCCGGGCACGGTGGATGGCGTGCCGCAGCAGTCATGGACCAGGATGCAATACGTGTGGAGCTTGAACGACTAGCGGGGAGGTGGAGGAATTCACGTACAATGCCTCCGTGCCAGTTCTCCGATCCCACCTGCTCGCTGTATCGCTGTCGCTGCTGCTGAACGCCGCAGCGGCGGCCGAACCTGCGCCCGTACGATTCCTGCTGACCTTCGACGACGGCCCCGCCGCCGCCGCAAGCGGCAATCCGACCGTGCATATCCTCGAAACGCTGGCGCACAATCCGCTGCAGGACAATATCAAGGCCGTGTTCTTCACCCAGACCCGCGCCTGGCACGGCGGTGGAACCGATGTCGGACGCGCCCTGATCAAACGCGAATACGACGAAGGCCACGTCGTCGCGCTGCATTCGGCCACCACTTTTCATTCGAACCACCGCCTCATGAGCCGCCAGGCGCTGGACGAATCGATGCAAAACGGCGTCGATGACCTGGTCAGCGTCACTGGCGCCGCCCCCAAGCTGGTACGTCCGCCGTTCTGGGCCTACGACGCCGGCACGCTGGAGTCGTATCACCAGCACGGCATGCAGATGCTGCTGACCGACCTGAGCGCCAACGACGGCAAAATCTACGGCGTCAACTTCAGCTGGCACAAGCGCTCGAACATGCTGACCCACCTGGCGGAAACGCGCAAACGTTGGGCCGCCGGCGCCATGCCCGTATCGGACGGCGTCACACCGGTCGTCGTCACCTTCCACGACGTCAATACCTACACGTCGCGCCACATCCAGGAGTACATGGAAATCCTGCTCGACGTGGCGCATGAACTGGACGTGCCGCTGGCCGCCAAGCCTTTCTACGACGACCACGACGAACTCGAACGCGCCGCGCTGGCCGCCTCCGTCAGCGACCCGAACACCAAGCCGCGTTTGCCCGGACTGTGGAACTGGCTGTGGAATTGATTAAGGCAGCGTGACGATTTCCACCTTCGGCTGATCCAGCGGCAGCTCGCTGCACAACACCACCGATAGCTCCGCATGCGGCAGCGCGACGCAATGCCCGCCTGCCGCCAATCCCAATTTGAAGCGCGCTTCCTTCTCGCTCCACAGGCGGTAAAAGCCTTCGACGCGCTGCGCATCGGGCAGCGTCCGCAGTCGCTGCCACTGCGCCATCTCGGCACTGTCGAACGCCTGTTCCGCCAGCGCGGCCAGGTCGCGGCCGGCGTCCATCATCTCGATATCCAGCCCCAGCGCCGTCTGCGCGCTGGCCGCGCAAGCAACCCAGCGGCCGCTGTGCGCGATGCTGAAACCCGGCAGGCCGCCCTTGACCGCAGGCGCGATCAGGCGCGGCGCCTTGGCGATCTGCTCTTCAAGCCGGATATCCTGCGGCGCCGCACCGAGCAGGCGGCTCAACACCAGACGCAGCAGAACCCGTCCGACGACGAACTGCCGCTGCCGCTGGGCGCGCACGAAGCGCTGGTAGCGCGCCGTTTCGCCGGGCTCCAGCCAGCCGCGGAACCGCAGCAGATCGTCGTCAGCAACCGCGGCCGCATCCACCAGCCAAAGCAAAGCCGGGGCGGGCATTCAGCTACTCCACCGTTTGAAAATCAGCGAGGTATTGATGCCGCCGAACGCGAAGTTATTCGACATCACGTACTCGCACTGCAACGCCCGGCCCTCGCCGACGATGTAGTCCAGCGGAGCGCACTCCGCATCGATCTGTTCCAGGTTGATGGTCGGCGCAAACCAGCCCTCGCGCATCATTTCGATGCTGACCCAGGCTTCCAGCGCGCCGCAAGCGCCTAGCGTATGGCCGGTATAGCTTTTCAGTGAGCTGATCGGCGTGGCGCCGCCGAAGACGGCCATCGTCGCCTGCGACTCGGCGATGTCTCCCTGCTGCGTGCCGGTGCCGTGCGCGTTGATGTAGCCGATGTCCGAGGGCCGCAGTCCCGCGTCCAGCAGGGCCAGCTGCATCGCCTTCTGCATCGTCGCCGCATTCGGCTGCGTCACGTGGCAGCCGTCGCTGTTGGTGCCGAAGCCCACCAGCTCCGCATGGATCACGGCGCCGCGTGCCTGCGCATGCTCCAGGTCTTCCAGGATCAGGCAGCCGGCGCCCTCGCCGATCACCAGGCCGTCGCGGCCGGCGTCGAACGGGCGCGGCGTCGTATGGCCGGCGTCGTTGCGGGTGCTGGTGGCGAACAGCGTGTCGAACACCGCCGCCTCGGTGGCGCACAATTCCTCTGCGCCGCCGGCCACCATCGCCAGTTGCTTGCCGCCGCGGATGGCTTCATAGGCATAGCCGATACCCTGGCTGCCCGAGGTGCAGGCGCTGGACGTGGTGATCACCCGGCCGGTCAGACCGAAGAACACGCCGATATTGACCGGCGCAGTATGTGCCATCATCTTGATATAGGTGGTCGCGTTGATGCCCTTGGTGGTGCGCTCCTCCATCATGCGGCCAAAGTCGCCGATGGCGCTCGGCGTGCCCGCCGACGAGCCGAACGACACGCCCATGTCGCCGCTCTTGAGCAGCGGATGCTCCAGCAGGCCGGCGTCGGCCAGCGCCAGCTCGCTGGCGCGGGTGGCCATCAGCGCCACGCGGCCCATGCTGCGGATCGCCTTGCGGTTGTAGCGTTCATTCAGTTCGAACGGCGCCGCCGGTGCGCCCAGGCGGGTATTGAGTCCGTCGTAATCGTCCCATTCCGACATCCGCACGATGGCGTTGCGGTACTGGCCCAGTCGTTCGCGGATCGTGGCCCAGTCGTTGCCGATCGGGCTGATGCCGGCCATGCCGGTGACGGCGACGCGCCGGCTCATGCCAGACCTCCGTTGACGGAGATGACCTGGCGCGTGATGTAGCCCGCTTCCTCGCCGATCAGGAAACTGACGGCGGCCGCCACCTCCTCCGGTTTGCCGACGCGCCGCGCCGGTATCATCTTCAGCGCTTCCTCCATCGGCACGTCGCTGGTCATGTCGGTCTCGATCAGTCCCGGCGCCACGCAATTGACGGTGATGGCGCGCTTGGCCAGCTCCAGCGCCAACGCCTTGGTGGCGCCGATGATGCCGGCCTTGGCTGCGCTGTAGTTGACCTGGCCGCGGTTGCCGATCAATCCCGACACCGACGCCAGCGTGACGATGCGGCCCGGCTTGCGGCGCTGGACCAGCGGCATCACCAGCGGATTGAGCACATTGTAGAAACCATCGAGGTTCGTTTGCAGCACGATGTCCCAGTCCTCGCCGGACATCGCCGGGAAGGCGTTGTCGCGCGCGACGCCGGCATTGCACACCACGCCGTAGTAGCAGCCGTGCTGCCCGATGTCCGCCTCCAGCGCGGCGGCGGTGGCGGCGCGGTCGCTGATATCGAACTGCAGCACGCGCACCGCGCGGCCCATTTCCACGATCTCTTGCGCGACCGCGTCGGCCTCGCCGCGCTGGCTGCGGCAATGCAGCACCAGGTCGTAACCGTCGCGCGCCAGGCGCAGCGCGATCGCCTTGCCGATGCCTCGGGAAGACCCCGTCACCAGCACGCTCATGGATTTATTCTGATTCATGCCACGTTTCCATCTTCGATAAATTGATTGACATTGTTGGGCTGGAAAACCGTCACGGTGGCTGTCGCCGCACTTGCCACGCCGCCAGCGCCATCGTCGGTGTCGATGCGGCACTCGAACGCGCCCAGTCCGTTATCGGCCAACAGCACCCGGTGCACATGCACCGTCAGCAGGCTGCCGGGGGCAAAATACGTCACCTTCGCTTCGTACTTGCGCGAGCCGAGCAGCAAGCCGACCTTGACTTCTTCACCGCGCCGCTGCGCCAGCCAGCCAGCGTGCGCGGCAATCGCCTGCGCCATGTATTCGATGCCCACCCACGCGCCCACGCCGTGTTCACTGGCCAGCATGCTGTCGGCGCGGATGCGCACTTCGGCGCACAGGTTGTCGATGTCGGCGCTCAGCACGCGGTCCAGCATCACCATCTGGCCGGAATGCGGCACCAGCGCACGGATATCCGGCATGCTCATGAAGTCCTCCCCAACAGCAGCGCGGCATTGGAGCCGCCGAAAGCAAAGGAGCTGCTCAACGCAAGCCGCAGCGGACGTCCCAGCGCGGCGCCGCGCGGCACCAGGTTCAGCGCCGGCAGCGCCGGATCGGCAACGCCGTCCCACAGGTGCGGCGGCAGGCGGCCTTGCGGGTTATCGTCCTGCATGGCCAGCCAGCACAGCGCCGCCTCGATGGCGGCAGCCGCGCCCAGCGTATGGCCGGTGAACGGCTTGGTCGAGCTGACCGGCACGTCCAGGCCGAACAACGACTCGATGACGCGCGACTCCATTGCGTCGTTCTGCTGCGTCGCGGTGCCGTGCATATTGATGTATTCGACCTGCGCCGCGCCGACACCGGCGCGCTCCAGCGCCTGCGCCATCGCCAGCCGCGCGCCGGCGCCGGACGGATCCGGCGCGGACATGTGATGGCCGTCCGACGATTCGCCCCAGCCCAGCAAGGCTACCGGCGCCGCGCCGTCGGCTTCGGCGCTCATCAGGAACAGGGCGGCGCCCTCGCCGATATTGATGCCGTTGCGGTTGGCGCTCATCGGATTGCATTGCGCCGCGCTGACCGACTCCAACGCCGCGAAGCCGGCCACCGTGAACGCGCAAAGCGAATCGACGCCGCCGGTCAGCACCGCGTCGCATAGTCCCATCTTGATCAGGCGCGCCGCGCTGGCCATGGCCTTGGCGCTCGACGAGCACGCGCTCGAATGCACGTAGGCCGGACCGGCGAGGCCCAGCTCCAGCGCCAGCATGGCGGCGGGCGAACCCATCTCCTGCGAGCCGTAATGAAAGTCCGGCGGCAAGGCGCCGGACAGAGCGTGATGGCGCAGCGCCTGTTCCGTCTCGCCGATGCCGGAGGTGCTGGTGCCGATCAGGACGCCGACGCGGTCCGCGCCGTAGCGGGCGATCGCCGCATCGACCGCGGGGCGTATCTGCGCCAGCGCCGCCAGCGCCAGCGCGTTGTTGCGGCTGCGATGCTGGACCGGCAGATGCCGAACCGGCGGCAGTTCGTCCGGCGCACGGCCCAGCGGCAGCTCGCGTCCCGGCGACCACTGCTCCGTCATCGCCACGCCGGTCTGCCCGGCGTAAAGACGCGCCTTGACCTGCGCGGCGCCGTCGCCGAGCGCGCAGATGATGCCGCAAGCGTTCAGGTGAAAATTCTGCATAAACTCAGTCTCAATCGGTATTCGGCGCAGCCTGTATCGTCAGCTTATAGTGATATCGGATATTTTCCAACACCACGGTGCCGCTCCAGCGCGGCATGCCGCTGTAGCTTATCCGCATCACAGGCTCCTCGTCCAGGTACAGCGTGCGCCCCAGGCCTTGTTCCGCGATGCGCCAGCCCTGCGGCAGCGCCGCGGCAACCGCCGCGGCCGGCCACAGCGTCAGCTGCATGTCTTCCAGCACGTCCTCGGCACGCACTTGCGAAGGCAGCATGACATGGCGCCACGATGTCAGCTCCTTGCCGTCGTAATGCAGCGTCAGCACGCGCTGGCCGAACGCCAGGCCCACCACGTCGATCGCCTCCGGTTCCACCTGCAGCGCCACATCGAGATCGTCGGTGCGGCCGTTGCGCTCCACTGTCAGATGCTGCTGCACGCTGATCGAGGTGCCCAGCGCCGCCGGCGCCAGCTTCAGTCCCAGCCGCGCGGGCGCCGGCGCCCGCGGCGCGATGGCGCAGCCGCCCAGCAGCAGCCCGAGTGTGAGCGGCAGCGTCACCGATGCCCGGCGCCACATCACTCCGGCGTACATACCGCCTCCAGCGCCGCCAGCCTGCGCGAGGTCTCCTTGACGAAGGGATTGCTCAGGTCCCACGCATAACCAGCCAGGATCGCCGAGATCATGCGCTTCACCTCCGGCTGCTGGTTCTCGTGGAAGATGATCTTCTGGAAGCCGCCGGCGTACCAGGATTCGACAAACGCGCGGAAGGTGTCGACACCCTTGCGCAGCGGCGCGCCGTAGTCGGCTTGCCAATCGACCGTCTCGCCTGCGAACTGGCGTCGCAGCGCGGCCGCGGCCATGCTGGCCGACTTGAAGGCGATGGTCACGCCCGACGAAAACACCGGGTCGAGGAATTCGCCCGCGTTGCCCAGCAGCGCGTAGCCCTGCCCCCACAGTTTCTCGACGTTGGCCGAGTAGCCGACGATCTGGCGCGCCGGCGTATCCCACCTGGCTTCGGCCAGCAAGGCTTGCAGCGACGGTTCTTCCGCCACGATGGCTTGCAGGCGCTCGGTGGCGCTGCCCTGGTAGCGGTCCAGGAAACCGGTCTCCGCCACCACGCCCAGCGAGCAACGGCCGCCCGCGAATGGAATGGTCCAGAACCAGACGTCGCAGTGCTCGGGATGGACCGTCACACGTATCTTGTTGCGGTCGAAACCGCCGCCGCGTATGCCGTCCTCGATATGCGTGAAGATCGCGCCGCGCACCGGGAAGTTCGATGGCGTCTCCAGTTTCAGGAGGCGCGGCAGGATGCGGCCAAAGCCGCTGGCGTCCAGGATGAAGCCGGCGTCCACCTGGTACTGCTGTCCATCCGCGCCCTTCACGGTGACGCGGGCACCGCCGTTGGCGCCCTGCCCCAGTTCGATGTTCACTACCTCGTGGAGATAGCGCACTTCGGCGCCGAAGCGTTCGGCCTCCTTGGCCAGCACGTGATCGAAATCGGCGCGCTGCACCTGGTAGGTCGTACCCCATCCGGCGGTGTGCTTGTCACGGAAATCGAAATCGGTATAGCGGCCATTGCGCATGAAGGCGGCGCCGTTCTTGAACTGGAAGCCCGCCTCGACCACCGCCTGCAGCATGCCGGCCTGCTCCAGATAGGCCATACTTTGCGGCAGCAGGCTCTCGCCGATGGAAAAGCGCGGGAACTGCTCGCGCTCGATCACCAGCACCTGCCGTCCCTGTTGACACAGCAAGGCGGCGGCGACCGAACCGGCAGGTCCGGCGCCGACGATCAGGATTTCGGCGGTTTCAATATGCGTTGCGTCAGTCATGCGAGCTTTCGTTGATGGAGCCAAAACAAGGAACAATGATCCACACTAGCGCGGTCCCCAGCAGCATCGTCAGGCCGAAGGCCTGCAACGCAGGGGTCTTGCTCAAGCCGAGCAAACCAAAGGACAAAATCGTATTCGCGGCCGACATGCCGACCGCCAGCCAGGGCGTGTGGTCGCGGCGGTCCGGATGCTCCTGCATGAAGATGCCGTAATCGACGCCTACACCCAGCAGCAGCATCAACGCCAGCACATGGAACAACTGCAGGTTCTGCGCGCCATATCCCAGCAGTGCCAGCGTGGCGATACTGGCCAGGGCGGTAGGCGCCAGCACGCGCCAGGTCTTGCGGCGGTAGCGCGGGAACAGCAGCGCGAACACCACCGCGTAGGCGCCCAGCGCCACCCAGCTCATATACTGGCGATAGCGGCCCAGCACCGACGAAATCTCGGCCACCTTGTCGACCCATTGCACGCCTTGCAGGCCGTTCGCGGCCAGCAGCACCTCCGCCACCGACTTGCTTTCCAGCCCGCGCAAGGCGACGATGCTGGCATAGCCGCCGTCGATCCCGCCCAGCCACAGGTGGCGCCACGGATCGCTGGCCGGCGTCTTCAGGAAGTCGTCCAGCGTCAGCGGCGCGGCGGCGGCCAGCAGGCCGTTGCGGGTGGCAGCGATCCATTGCGCATCCTCGTCGGTTTGCCTGGCCAATCCTTGCAGCGGACCGCCGTCGTTCAGCAACTTCTCTTCGATCAGGGCGCGCCGCGCCGCCTGGGTCCGCGCCGACGGCACCCAGTTCGACATGGCCTGGTAGCCGGAAATGCGATGCGCGGCAATCAGCTTGTCCAGCCGCGCCTTCAGCGCTTCCTCGCGCTGCAAGACCGTCTCCGATGAGGCGCCACGCACCAGGAAGTACTGCACCGGTGTCGGCGCGTCCAGCAGCTTGCTCAATTTGATCTGGTCCGCGATCAGGTGCTTGGGAGGGGTTTGTAACAGGCGGATATCATCGTTGGCGCCGAGGCGGCTGACGCCATAGCCGGCTGCCAGCACAAACACGACCGCGGCCACCAGCGTGGCACGGTTCATGCGCAACTGCGGCCAGCGCTGCAGGGCGGCACCGTAGACCCGCACCAATGCGCCGCTCTTCAAAGTACGGCCGCCGATCAAGGCCGGGAACCAGAACACCACCGTCATCCACGCGAAGACCAGGCCCAGCGCCGAGAACACCGCCATCTGGCGCAGGCCGGGGAACGGCGTCAACGCCAGTCCCATGTAGCCGATCACCGCCGCCAGCAAGGTCAGGCTCAGGCCGGGCAGCAGGCGCTTGAGCAACGCCGGCGAATCGATTTTTTCATCGGCGGCCAGGCGGTTGCACAGGAAGTAGATGCCGTAATCCTGCGCGACGCCTATCAGGCTGGCGCCAAATACCAGCGTCAGCAAGTGCACGCGGCCGAACAGCAGCCAGCATACCGACAGCGCACCGAGGCAGCCTATGCCGATCGACAGCAGGATCAGCGAAATCGGCTTGAAGGAATGGAAGGCAAACCACATCAGCAGGATGATGCCGAGCAGTGAACCGATGCCGATGGTCGAGACCTCGCCGCTGGCCTGCGCGCTGGCGGCGGCGGCATGCAGTATCACTCCCGCCTCGATCAGTTCCATTTGGGGCACGGCCTTGCGGGCGGCGTCGCCGGCCTGCTTCAGCAGCGGCAGCACGCTCTCCTGCGCCGTCATCGACAGCGCGGGCACTTTCAGCGTCAACGGCAGCAGCACATACTGAAGCTGGGCGTCGGCCACGAACAGGTGGCCGTCGCGCGGACGCACCGGCGTTTCCTGCGCGCGTTCCTGCACCCAGCCGGAGAACAGGCCGAACGGGTCCTCCTGCCACGAACCGAGTTTGGGTCCGCCAAACGGCGCGTACAGCTTGGCCAGCGCCGCGTCCAGCCAGAACTGCGACGGCTGCTCGCGCAGCTGCGCTTCCTGTTGTGCCGTCAGCAGCGTCAATCGATGCTGCTGAAACAGCGACAGCCAGTCGGCCTGCGTTTGATCGTTGATCGGCGTCGCTTCGAACAAGTCCTTGCGCGCGTCCAGCGTTGCGCTGTAGGCGTCGGCGGCGCGTTTGGCGTCCTGCCAGTCCGCCGCGCCGACCAGCACCACCACCCGTTGTTGCGCCGCGTCGACCATGTGCAAGAACGATTGCTGCAGCACCGGGTCGCGCTCCTGCACCGGCAGCAGCGCCATGATGTCTGTGTCCGGCACGATGCGCTTGACCAGCCACAGATAGGCGTTATGCCCCAGCAGCAGGCAGACCACCATCGCCCACAGCAACGCGAATTGTCGGCTGCGCGTCAAAACAGCGCCGCCTCTTCCCTGGTCATCGCCGCTTCGCCGGATTGAATCGCCGAGAACACGATGCTGGTACGGTCGCCGCTGGCTTCGCTCATGACGATGCTCCTGACGTAGGTGCCGCCCTCAAGCTTGATGGCGCCAATAGCCTTGGCCAGCCCCGGCGAGCGCGCCTTCAGCGAAACGCTCCAGCTGCCGGCATCGACCGTACCGTCGACCTCAAACAGCGATTCCAGTTGCGCCAGGTCGCCGGCCAGCAGCGAGAACAGCACGTTGTTGATCATGCGGACGGTGGGCTCGGTCTTGGCGTCAAGCCGCATGGCGACGCGGTCACCCTGATAATTGACGATTTCATCGCGCGTCAGCCGCAGCGTGCTCGGAAAAGGCTTCAAGGTGCGCCACAGCACCCCCTTGCCGGCGACGACGCAGAATCGCCCCTCCGCCGCCAGCGGCTTCTTCATGCCCGCCAGTTGCTTGTTCTGGTCGAAGCGGCCGCACATGACGGGCGGCTTGGCCAGCATGGCCTGGATCTTCGCGACCGGCACGGCAGCCTGCGCCGGGTTCAATGCGGCCAGCGAGATCGCCAGCACGACGGATTTGATCAGTTTCATACGGGCTCGATTCCTAGTTTTTCAAACAGCACAGGCGGCGACACGAAGCACATCTCCTTGGTGGCGATATCGACGGCGACCATCGTGGTGCTGGCGCGGTTCAGGCGCTTGCCGGTGTCGGCGTCGGTGATCAGATAGTCGATCTTCAGGCGGTTTTCCCATTCGACGATATCGGCGCGCACCTTGAGCTTCTGGCCGAAAGTGGCCGAGCCGACGTAGCGCAGCTGCATGTCGATCACCGGCCATGCGTAGCCCGATTCCTTCATCTGCGGGTAGTTGTAGCCTATCTTGTCGAGCAAGGCGCAACGCACCACTTCCAGGTACTTGACGTAGCGGCCGTGCCAGACGATCTCCATCGGGTCCAGGTCGAAGAACTGCACCTGCATCTCGATTTCCGCGAACCAGCGGCTTTCCTTGTTAGTTCGGCGCATACAGATCCCATGCCTTGGCGCGTATGCGCTCCAGCAGCAGGCGCAGGTCCGGCTCCAGGCGGCGGTCTTCCTCGACCGGCCGGATGTCGGCGCCGAGCGCTTCCTGCATCGCAGCCAGCGCGGCGTGCGGCTGCAGTTCCGGGCTGGCCTGGCAACGCAGCCAGACGCCCTGGCGCACCGTGATCAGCAGCGCGGCGACAACCTGCTCCGTCAACTCCAGCACGCGCAGGCAATCGCGCGCGGCGATGGTGCCCATGCTGACCTTGTCCTGGTTGTGGCACTCGGTCGAACGCGAAAACACCGAGGCCGGCATGGTCAGCTTGAGCGCTTCCGCCGTCCATGCCGATGCGCTGATCTGCAGCGCCTTCAGGCCGTGGTTGATGGCCGCGCGCGGGCCGGTGGCGCCGGACAGGTTGGCCGGCAGGCCATGGTTGTAGCGGCTGTCGACCAGCAGCGCCATCTGGCGGTCCAGCAGGTCGGCCAGGTTGGCGACGGCGTTCTTCATGCCGTCCATGGCGAAGGCGATGTGGCCGCCGTAGAAGTGGCCGCCGTGCAGCACGCGCTCGTTGTCGCCGTCGATCAGCGGATTGTCGTTGGCGCTATTGAGTTCGTTTTCAATCGACGAGCGGAAGAACGGCATCGCGTCGGCCAGCACGCCGATGACGTGCGGCGCGCAGCGGATCGAGTAGCGGTCCTGCAGTCGCTTGCCGTTGCGCTCCCATTGATCGGTCGGCAGGTCGCTGCGCAGCCACGCCGCCACCTGCTGCATGCCGCCGTGCGGCTTGACCGAGAACAGCACTTCGTCGAAGTGGTGGGCGTTGCCGTCCATCGCGAACGAGGACATGGCCGTGATGCGGGTGCTCAGCTTGAGCAGGTATTCGGCGCGGTCGTAGGCCATGCAGGCCAGCGCTGTCATCACGGCGGTGCCGTTCATGATGGCCAGGCCCTCCTTCGGGCGCAAGCGCAGCGGCGTGATGCCGGCTTCCCGCAAGGCCTGCGCGGCCGGCACCTGCACGCCGTCGCGCCATACCTCGCGCTCGCCGCACAGCACCGCCGCCAGATAGGACAGCGGAGTGAGGTCGCCGCTGGCGCCGACCGAGCCTTCGGACGGGATCAGCGGCAGCAGGCCAACGTCCAGCAGGCGCGTGATCTGCAGCAGCAGTTCGACGCTGACGCCCGAATAACCCTTGCTCAGCGAGGCCAGGCGCGACGCCAGGATGGCGCGGGTTTGCGCCGGCGTGAAGTATTCGCCCAGGCCGACGCCGTGATAGGTGTACAGGTGGTGCGGCAGCTCCGCAATCAGTTCCGGCGGTACCGTCACGGTGCAGGAGTCGCCATAGCCGGTAGTCACGCCGTAGACGGTGCCGTCCTCGCGCAGCAGGCGATCCAGGAAATCGGCGCCGCGCGTGATGGCGGCGCGGAAGGCCGGATCGTCCGACAACTCGGCGACGGCACGGCCCTGCGCGATATCGACGATGTCTTCGATCGTCAGGCGTTCGCGGTCGAAGCGCACGGTGCGCGGAGCGGTATTGAGTTGGGCAATGTCAGCGAGGTGCATCGGAGCGTTCCAGTTGGAGTAAGTGCCAGAAATCGTAAAAATTAAACCATTGCAGCGGCGCCCGCAGACAATAGTACTCCAGCCGTTTGGCGTAGTCGGCGGCCAGCGCCGCCAGCGCGGCGTCGCGCCCCTGGCGCGGCACGCGCACCGAGTCGCGGAAGGGTTCAAAATATATCGCCGAACGCGCGCCCTGGCGGACGGAGAACAGCAGATACACAGGGCATTGCAGCACGCTGGCCAGTACATACGGACCGACCGGGAACGCCGCCGGCGTGCCAAGGAAGTCCGCCACCGCCACGCGCGGATTATGCGACACCGGAACCCGGTCACCGGCGATGACGACGAACTCGCCCCGCGCGACCTTTTCCGACAGCTGCATCGCGGTGGCCGGGGTCATTTCCGTCACCTGCATCAGATTGAGCTGGCTGTCCGGGTTGAGGCGGCCCAGCATCTGGTTGAACGCCTGCGCGTGCTTGGTATGCACCAGGACCGTCATCTTGATCTCGCTGCGCCGGCGCGACAGCACGCGGCATAGTTCCATGTTGCCCAGGTGGGCGCAGATCAGCAGGCCGCCACGCCCTTGCTTCGCCGCGTCGGTAATCAGATCGCCGCCGTGCAGGTCGACATCATTGAAACTGAACAGGCCGCCCCACAACAGCATCTTGTCGAGGATGCTCTCGCCGAAGGCGGCGAAATGGCGCAACACGCCGGGCATGGCGCGGCCGCTGTAGTCCGCCATGCGGCGCAGGTATTCCTGCGAGGCGCGGCGCGGCTGCGGCTTGGTCAGCACATACCAGCCCAGCACCGGGTAAAGGAACAAGCGAAACGGCCAGCGGCCGAATACGCGGCAGATCCAGAACAGCAGCCGCATGCCGGCCACGAAACTGAATTCGTTGATCGAAGCCCAGTGCCGGCCGCGCTCCCCGCTCATCGCGCCTGCCATTTTCGCGCCAGCAGTCGCGGGATACGCGGCAACATGCCGAAGAACAGCACCGTGTGCATCCGCGTAATCAACACATTGTCGCGCCACATGCGGAAGTGCGACACGCCATCCGACGGATACGATACCCGCGTCGCCAGGTTGACCACTTGCCGGCCGTCCCAGAACAGGCGCACCAGGATGTCGGTGTCGAAGTTCATGCGCACGCCGATGGTTTGGCGCGCCGCCAGCGCATTGACCGGTGCCACAGGATAGACGCGGAAGCCGCACATCGAGTCCTTGATGTCGAACGACAGCGTATTGATCCAGACCCAGATGTGGGTGGCGTAGCGGCCATACAAACGCGCCTTCGGCACCGACTCGTCATAGATCGGGTGGCCGGCGATGACGGCTTGCGGATGCGTCCGCGCCGTCTCCAGGAACTTGGGCACGTCGGCGGTCCGGTGCTGGCCATCGGCGTCGATCTGCAGCACATGGCTGTAGCCCAGTTCCGCCGCGCGGCGGAAGCCGGCCAGCACCGCCGCACCCTTGCCCTGGTTGTACGGCAGGCGCACCAGACAGACGCGGTCCGAATGCTCGCGCGTCAACGTATCGAGAACCGCCGCGCACGCCGCGCTGCTGCCGTCGTCCACCAGCATGACGGGCACGCCGTGAACCAGCAGACCCGCCAGCACGGCGCCGATGGCGTGTTCATGGTTATAGACCGGAACCACGATGCAGGGTTTAAACTCAGACATGGACTTCTCCGGCGTGCAGGACGACGCGCCCGCTCGCATGATGTCCCGCTTCGGACGTGTAACGGAATTGCAGGCCGCCCTTGGCCGCGTCGTGCAACAGCTCCAGCAGCACCGCCTGATTCGGCTGGATCACTTGCTGGAACTTCAGCGCGTTGATGCCCTTGAATTGTGGCGGCAGCGAAAAGTATTGGCGCCCGTAGTGCATCGCCCACTCGACCAGCACCACGCCCGGCAGGATGGGCGCCGCGTCGAAATGGCCATCGAAATACAGAAGGTTCGACGGCGCGGTCAGCTCCAACAGCACTCGCCGGGGTTCGCGTTCCAGCTCGCGCATTTGCGCAAAGCGCGGACGGTGGCCGGCCATGCCGTCTTCACTGTCCAGCAGCGCCAGCAAGGCGGCCAGCGTGGTCTTGCCCTGCGCGTTGACCGGCATCTGGTCGAGATAGCGCCAGCGGCGCGGCAAGGCCACGGCTTCCACGGTGGCGGCCAGCGCGCTGCGCAGGCGGCCGTTCAATGCGGCCTTGCCGCCGGCGGCGAACACTGCGCTGCCTTCCGGCGTCGGGACGATGAAAGCAGCCAGCTTCTGACGCTCGCCGGCCACCGGTTCGCACAGCATGACACGCGCTTCGGCTGCCAGCCCGGAGGCGATCAGTGTCGCTTCCATGCCGCTGAGCGAGATGCGCTTTTCTTCGATCTTGACGATGCGGTCGTTACGGCCCAGCAGCAGGAAACGCTGCTCGCCGCTGCGCGCGGCGCGATCGGCCAGCGCCAGCCAGTTGTCGTCGGCAAGGTGCGGCGAGCGCACTTCCAGCGCGCCATCCTCGTCGCCGAGACGCCATGCCACCGTCGGAAAAGGCAGCCAGGAGTCATCGGCGCCGGCGCTGCGCTGGCGCCATGCCACGCCGCCCGTTTCCGAGCTGCCGTAGACTTCCACCGGTACTTTGCCCAACAGCCGCCCGCTTGTGTATGCCGTTTCCGGCGACAGCGGACCGCCGGATGAAAACACAGCCTGCAGCGTTCGCGCGGCGCCGCTCCAGTCCAGGTGATCGGGCAGGCGGTTCAAGTGGGCCGGGCTGGTGACCAGCATACAGGGACCGGCCGCCATCGCAGGCGCCAGCTCCTCCGGATAGCTGATGCTGGCCGCATGAATGGCGCGGCCGGAACTGAGCGGCCACAGGACCTTGAACAGCAGGCCGTAGATGTGCTGATGCGAAACCGTCGCCAAGACCGCAACGTCGCCGCCAACGCCGGCGGCGGCGCCAAACAGCGCGTCCAGCGTCGCCACTTCGCTGGCCAGCTGCGAGAGTTTTTTAGGGATGGCTTGCGCCGCGCCCGTGCTGCCGGAGGTGAACACCACCAGCGCCGGCAGGTCCGCGGCAAGCGCGCCGCTCAGGTCCGCGGCCGGAGCCGCGCCGCCACTTGGCCGCAAAGGCTGCAGGGACTCCGGGAACTGGCCAAGGAAGCCATCGACGGAAGCGCGCAGTGAGGCGCAGCTGGCCTCCAGCGTATCGGCGCTCAGCCAGATGGTTTTCCCGGCGTGCCAGGCGCCCAGCAGCGCCGCGCCGAACTCGATGCTGTCGTCCAGGTACAAGGCGAAAGCGCTGCCGGCCTGCGCGCGCAGCAGCGCATGCCAGGCCTGCACGCGCGCCAGGAATTGCTCGTTGCGCACGCCCTCGCCCGCGCGCCGGCCGATCAGTCCTGCCGCCGGGCGCGCCGCGATCGCGGCATACAGATTTTCAATCCGGTCAGACATGATGCAACCGCTTGAAACGCAGGCGCACCAGATACTCCGCGCCGAACAGGAGCCCCATCAGCGCGTACGAGATCACGCCGGTGTACAGCGACCACACCGCCTCCGACGCCCACAGCGCCGTGGCGAAAGCGATCGCGCCATTCATCACGAAGAAGCAGCACCAGACCTGCGTCACGGTACGCATATAGGCCTGCGCCGCCGGCGGGAAGTCCTCGCCGCGCAAACGCGCCATGCGCTCGACCGCCGACACCGGCGTGGTCAGGCTGTAGCCGAAGCCGGCCAGCAGCGCCGCGTTCACCAGCACCGGGTAGAGCTTCAGCGGCAGCAGCAGATTGCTCCAGACGGCGCAACCGACCAGCACCAGCGCGCCGGCCACCGACCAGCGGGCGGCAACGCTCAGCTTCAGCGCCGGCAGGCGCGTGGCCACCGCCAGCAGCAACAGGCCGGCCAGCCAGCGCGGCTCCACCTGCCCGTGTCCGAACCAGATCGCCAACGGATACAGCAGCGTTATCGCCACCGTCAGTACAGTCATCGGCATCGTACCTACGCCGCCTGCTCCGTCATGCCGGCCAGCGCGTTGACCACGTCGCCGATGGTGCGGATGGTCTTGAACACTTCCGGCTGCAGGCGCTTGCCGGTCAGTTGTTTCAGCTTCACGGCCAGGTCCACGGCGTCGATGCTGTCGATGTCCAGATCGGCGTACAGATTCGATTCGGCGGTCAGTTCGCTCTTGTCGAGTTCAAACATCTCCGCCAGCAGATCGACCACGCACGCCTGCAGCTGGTCCTTGCTCATGTGATTCAACTCAATCATGTCCCGCTCCCTTATTTCTTTCTATGGCTGTCGATCATCGCCGCCAGCGCCTGTACCGACGCGAAGTGGCGGCGGGTATCTTCCGAATCGGCCGACAGCGAAATGCCGTACTTCTTCTGCAGCGCCACGCCCAGCTCCAGCGCGTCGATCGAGTCGAGGCCGAGGCCCTCCACGAACAGCGGCGCCGCGCTGTCGATGTCGGCCGGTGTGATGTCCTCGAGCTGCAGCACATCAATGATCAGTTCTTTGACTTCCAGTTCAAGCATGGCTTTGGCACTTCCCGGTAAAATAATCCTGCAAAAATTCAGTCAATCGGCGCGCCGCCATCACTTCGCTGGCGCCGCCCCCTGTAAATGCTTCGATCGCCAGGTCATCCTGGACGTCGATCCGTATCAGCACACGGCGCGACGGCACGCGCCACCACTTCTCGCCCTTGCCCAGAGTGGGGGGCTCGCAGCGGATCAGCACCGGCGTCATATTGCGATCGCCTCGCACCGCGATATTCGCCGCGCCGCGCTTCATGCTGATCACACCGTCACCCGGTGTCCGCGTCCCCTCCGGAAACACGATCAGGTTATTGCCGCGCCGGAGGGACGCGATGCAGTCCTGCACCAGCGCCGGACCGCCCTCGTTGCTGATGTAGCCCGCCGCCCGCAACGGCCCGCGCGTAAAGGGGTTGTGCCACAAGGCGCCCTTGACGATGCAATCGGCGTTTTTCACGAAGGCCATCAGGAACACCGTGTCGATCAGCGTCGGGTGGTTGGCCAGTATCAGCAGGCCGCCGCGTTTCAGCTTATCGAGGCCGCGTATCTCATAACGCAGCACGCCCAGCGCCCGCATCAAACCCACATAAATGCGAAAGGCCCGGTGTATCAGCCCGCGCACCGCCGCAACGCGGCGCTGCGGCTGGCGCACCACGAGGTTCAACAAGGGAAACACCAGCGCCCCCAGCACCAGGCCGCCGGCTCCGAATACCGTAAAACTCAGGCCGGTGGCAAACACCCGCCAATACAGCGACAGCCTGGCCTTTTGCGCTTCAAGCATCGCGGCTCCAGCGCCAGCGCAAACGCCCATCGCACCGCTCAAGGCAGCGCGCGCCGCGCAGGTGGAAGGCGGCCACTTCCAACCCGCCCGGCATGCCGCCGGTCGGCGCGTCGCCGCCGGCGCTCCAGCTCAGCGCGACGGCGTCATCGGCGGCAGGCGTCATCAGCCACGCCCACGCATGCGGCTGTTCTTCGCAATCCTCGAAAGGCGTGAACAATTCCGGCAGCGGACAATCGCAGGCAACCAGCAGCACCATCGGCGCGCCGTCGGCCAGCAGGCCGCAGGCTTCGATCACCGCATGCTCGATGGTCGCGGCGCCGCCGGCCAGCGCGATATGGTTGGCGCGGTCGTTGCGGGCAATGGTCAACAGGCCGGCGATGGCGTTATGCACCGACATGCCGAAAGCCGTGGGCGACAGCGCCTCGCCGCGCGCCAGGTCGGCCAGCAGCGCCAGCGCGCGGGCCGCGTCGCCGTGCCGCGAACAGAAAACCGTCGGGATATCGCTGCGGCCGTCGAGGCACTCGTATGCGACCTCCAGCGCCATCTTCCCCAGGAAACCGGCGCGACGGCGCAGCATCGCGGGCATGGCCTTGACGCCCGGCTCCTCGGCGGATTGGATGGGATACGGCGCCCGCGCCCACTGCGCCCACGCTTCGGACGTAGTCAGGCCGGGCGCCCATTCGGCGTGCCTAGCGATTGAAAAACGGACGCCATCTGTACGCATGTTGAATATCCAGAGTTTTGAGGTAAAAGAAGGCGCGAAATCGCACTCTCATGCCGCAAAAATGCCAGCCGGCGTACCGTGCAAATTATAAACGACTGGCAATGGTGCACACCAAACCAAATAGACTCTGGGCAACTATTTTACGCTTAAGGCTTTAAAACTGTGCGATTTCACGCACGAATCCTCTCCAAAACCCCCAACTTTTGGCAGAAAGCAATAAAAAAAAACGGCCCCGCACGATTGCGGCGCCGCTCCCCGGACCACGCAGACCTGCTGCGGGATCAGAACACCCAGAGCTTATCGGCCGGCATCTGCAGCCAGTAGCTGCCCGCTTCCAACTTGTACTTGGAATACGCGCGCAGGCTCATCTCCGGGCCGCTCTCGCTCTTGAACAGGCATTCGAAGCGGTCGCCCAGGTACATGCAGGTCAGCAGCGGCAGCTGGATCGCGTTGTCCACCGGCGTCGCGCTGACCTTCACTTCCTCCACGCGGATGATGGTCGACGGGTCGCCGGACGCGGTGCCGCGCCCCGTGCCCTGCAGGCGGGTGCCGCCTACGTCGAGCAGCACATTGGCGCCATCGCGCTGCACGACGGTGGCGGGCAGGCGGTTGTTACTGCCCATGAACTCGGCCGTGAACAGCGTATCCGGCGTTTCGTACATGCTTTGCGGCGTGCCCTGCTGTTCGATCTTGCCGTTATTGAGCAGCAGGATACGGTCGGAAATCGCCATCGCCTCGGCCTGGTCGTGGGTGACCATCAGCGCCGACAGGCCCATACGCACGATCAGCTCGCGCAGGAAGGCGCGCGCCTCCTCGCGCAGCTTGGCGTCCAGGTTGGACAGCGGTTCGTCCAGCAGGATCACCGGCGGGTTGTACACCAGCGCGCGCGCGATCGCCACGCGCTGCTGCTGGCCGCCCGACAGCTGGTGCGGGAAGCGCTCGCCCAGATGGCCCAGGCCCAGGTTCTTCAGCACGTCGCTGACGCGGTCCTTGATTTCGCTGGTGCCCATCTTGCGCAGCTTGAGGCCATAGGCGACGTTGTCGAACACCGTCTTGTGCGGCCACAGTGCGTAGGACTGGAACACCAGGCCCAGGTTGCGGTGCTCGGCCGCCATCTCGAAGTTTTTCGAGCCGTCGAACACATTGCGTTCGCCGATGGCGATGGTGCCCTGCTTCGGGCTTTCCAGGCCGGCCACGGCGCGCAGCAGCGTGGTCTTGCCGCTGCCCGACGGGCCAAGCAGCGCCACCACTTCGCCTTTTTGCAGGTGCATGGACACGCCCTTCAGGATCTGGTTGGCGTGCGCGCCGGTGCCGTAGTCCAGGTGCAGGTCGTTGACGGTCAGTTCATTCATGATGATGTCTCGTTTCATAATTTTTTAGTTATGCAGCTTCACGCCAAAGCGCAATGCGACGCCCAGGCCGATGGCCACCAGCGATATGTTGATGAACGATAGCGCCGCCACCAGGTCGGTGGAGCCGGTCCCCCACAACGATACCAGCATCGCGCCGATCACCTCGGTGCCCGGCGACAGCAGATACACGCCGGTCGAATATTCGCGCTCGAAGATCAGGAACACCATCAGCCACGCGCCCAGCAGGCCGTACTTCACCAGCGGCACCGTGACGTCGCGGGTCACCTGGCCGCGCGATGCGCCGACCGCGCGCGCCGCCTCCTCCAGTTCGGGTCCGACCTGCAGCAGCGCGGTCGAGATCAGGCGCATGCCGTACGCCAGCCACACCACCGAATACGCCAGCCACAGGGCGAAGATGGTCGAGCGCAGCGAACGCAGCACCGGTATCGCATGCTCGCTCAGCCACAGGGCGGCGCCGTTGTCCATGCCCTTCAGCATGCCATCGAGCCAGCTCGGCACGAACAGGAACACCCACAGGAAGGACAGGCCGGCCAGCAGGCCAGGCACGGCGCGCGGCACCAGCACGCTGTAGTCGAGGAAGCGGGTGATGCCGTCCGGCTTGCGGTGCATGGCCAGCGCGATGGCGCAGTAGCAGCACACCGCCAGCGCGCCGCCGATCACGCCGATCAGGATCGTGTTCAGGATGCCGCGCATCAGCGCCGGCTGCTCCATGATTTCGCGGAAGTGCGACAGGGTCAGCACGTCGCGCAGGTTCACGCCCTCGCCCCAGTACTGGACGAAGGAGCGCAGCACGATGCCCGACATCGGCATGATGATGGTGAACATCAGCCAGGCGAAGATCAGCGCGAAGGCCAGCCATTTCCATTTACCCAGCGGCATGGACTTCGAACGCGCGCCCTTGCCCTTGATCGAGACGAACTTGTTGGCGGACTTCAGCAGCCAGCGCTGTATCATCACCAGCGGCATCGTCACCATCACCAGGCAGACGGCGACGGCGGCCATCAGATGGTAGGACGGCGTCCCCAGCTTGTTGGTCAGCTTGTACAGGTAGGTGGCCAGCACCAGGTGGCCTTCCGGATCGCCCAGCACCAGCACCAGGCCGAACACCTCGAAGCCGAGGAAGAACACCAGCACGGCGGCATAGGCCAGCGCCGGCGTGATCATCGGCAGCGAGACGTTGAACATCACCTGCAGCGGCGAGGCGCCGGCCACGCGGGCCGCCTCCTCCACGTCGGAGCCGAGGCTCTTCAGCGCGGACGAGGCGTACAGGTAGACGTGCGGCACGTGCGTCAGGCCGGCGATCACCACGATGCTGGTGAAGGAGTAGATATTCCAGGGGATGAAGCCGAGGATGTCCTTGGCCCACAGCGAATAGAAACCTACTGGTCCCATCGAGACGACGTAGCCGAAGCCCATCACCATCGGCGACACGAAGATAGGCACCAGCAGCATCGGCGCGATGAAGCCGCGGCCCGGCAGGTCGGTGCGTATCATCAGGAAGGCCAGCATGCCGCCCAGCGGCACGGCGATCGCGGTCAGGCCGGCGGCCAGCAGGAAGGCGTTCTTGAACGCCACGGAGAAATCGGGATCGTCGAAGATGAAGCGGTAGGCGTCCAGGCCCAGGTTTTTGACGGGCATGAAGAACGGCGCGTCCAGGAAGCTTTGGTAAAAGATCAGCAGCAGCGGCAGGAAGATGGCGATGGCGGCCAGCGTCACCACCACGCCGCGCGGCCAGTTGATGCTGCGCCGGCCGGAGCCAGGGATAGAGAGAGTTTGCATAGTGATTCCGTAGAAGCGGATGGATGTTGCGGCCGGGGGGCGGGGGCCCGGGCGCCCCCGGGCGAGCGGGTTATTTGAGTGTGGTTTTAAAAAAAAACCCCCCCCCCCCCGAAAGGGGGGGGGGGGTGTGGGGGGGGGGGGGGGTAAAAAAAAATGGGGGGGGGGGGGGGGGGGGGGGGGGGGGGGG